>JBGPPE010000031.1:0-24393 GCA_041488395.1 Gallionellaceae bacterium | reverse complement strand
CCAAGCAGCCAAACGGAAGGCGCGAGGCTACACCAACATCAATACTATGCGTACGGTGATATTCCTTATCGCTGGCAAGCTCAACTTCCAAAGGTTTAACACTCATGCCGTTTAATCCACTCGCTTTTCAAAAGAGCCACATAACGGAACACACCTAACTAGATTTAGAAAACAGTTTCATAGAGCGGCAATGTCGCCTAAATCGCATTTACCTGTCAAGGGGCAAGTCAACTCTTTTAATTTCATTATGTTATTGGCATAAATCACTGGACTTTCATTTTAGGGCAACCTAAAATTTTGCGGATGGAAGCTAAAGTCGTTTCTCAGGATTCGCCCAAACTGCTCGACCGGATGCGGGCCGAGATTCGTGTGCGTCACTATAGCATTCGCACCGAGGAGACCTATCTCGACTGGGCGCGACGTTTCATTCTGTTTCATGGCAAGCGCCACCCCAAGGACATGGGGGCGGATGAGGTGCAGAGTTTTCTGAGTTATCTCGCGGTGGAGCGCAATGTGTCCGCCTCTACCCAGAATCAGGCAAAGTCTGCCCTGCTGTTTTTATACCGTGATGTGCTGCATATCGAGCTGCCGTGGCTGGATGAGGTGATTGCCGCCAAGATGGGCAAGCGCTTGCCGGTGGTGCTGACGCCCACCGAGATGCGTGCCTTGCTCAATGGCATGTCGGGCACGATGGGGCTGGTGGGGGCGCTGCTTTATGGCACGGGCATGCGGCTGCTGGAGGGGCTGCGTCTGCGGGTGAAGGATATCGAGTTTGAGCGGCGCGAAATCATCGTGCGCGAGGGCAAGGGCAACAAGGACAGGGTGACGGTATTGCCGGAGAACCTGATTCTGCCCTTGCAGGCGCATTTGCAAAAGGTAAAGGCCTTGCACGAAAAGGACCTGGATGCCGGCTTTGGCGAGGTGTATTTGCCCAATGCGCTGGCTGCTAAATATCCGAAGGGAGCACGCTCCTGGGGCTGGCAGTATGTGTTTCCTTCGGCGGTGCGCTCGGTTGACCCGCGTTCGGGCATAGAGCGCCGGCATCATCTGTATGAGGCCAGCGTGCAGCGTGCCGTGCGCGAGGCCGCAAAAATCGCCGATATCCACAAGCCCGTCACGCCGCATGTGCTGCGCCATTCCTTTGCTACGCATCTGCTGCAGGCGGGCTACGACATCCGCACGGTGCAAGAGCTGCTCGGCCATTCTGATGTTTCCACCACAATGATTTACACTCATGTTTTAAACAAGGGCGGCAAGGGTGTGGTCAGCCCGCTGGACAGATAATGATCGCCTACCTCATCCGCCGCACCCTTTATGCCCTCCCGATCCTGATCGGGGTGAACCTGCTCACCTTTACACTTTTCTTCGTGGTGAACACGCCGGACGATATGGCGCGCATCCAGCTCGGCATCAAGCGCGTTACCCCCGAGGCAATCGAGAGCTGGAAGCAGCAGCATGGTTACGACAAGCCCTTGCTGTTTAACGGCCAGGCAGAGGGCGCGGGCAAGCTGACCAGCACGATTTTCTTCGAAAAATCCGCCAGCATGTTTGTGTTTGATTTTGGCTATTCGGACGATGGCCGCAGCATCAGCCGCGAGATCACCACGCGCATGCTGCCCAGTCTGGCGATTGCGCTGCCCACGTTCTTTGTCGGGCTGCTGCTCTACCTTACCTTTGCCTTGCTGATGACGCTGTTTCGCGCCACTGCGCTGGATGTGGCGGGGGTGGCGCTGTGCGTGCTGCTGATGTCGATCTCAGGCTTGTTTTACATTATTGGCGGGCAGTTCGTGGCGAGCAAGCTGTGGCACTGGGTGCCGATCTCGGGCTATGCCGGCGGGCTGGATGGCATCAAGTTTGTGCTGCTGCCGGTGCTGATCGGCGTGGCGGGTGGCATAGGCTCCAGCAGCCGCTGGTACCGCACGATTTTTCTGGAGGAGATCGGCAAGGATTATGTGCGCACGGCCCGCGCCAAGGGCTTGTCCGAGCTGCGCGTGCTGTTCACCCATGTGCTGAAAAACGCGATGATCCCCATCCTCACCGGGGTGGTAGTGGTGATTCCGCTGCTGTTCATGGGCAGCCTGCTGACCGAGTCCTTCTTCGGCATTCCCGGTCTGGGCAGCTACACCATCGATGCCATCCAGGCTCAGGATTTCGGCGTGGTGCGCGCGATGGTGTTCCTCGGTTCGGTGCTGTATATCGTTGGGCTGATTTTGACGGACATTTCCTATACGGTGGTTGACCCGAGGGTGAGGCTGCAATGAAAAATACCCCCGTAAATTTACTGCGCGGTTCAATCGCTGCGTCGCGTGCTCGCTCACGCCTCGCCTACCAGAGTGGTATGTCTCGTTGTTCACTGCGCGGCTCCTTGCGCTTGAACCTGCTCGCGACAATTTTCAGGGGTATTTTATGCCGGTGATCCTGTGGAGCGATGCGCTGATCTTCCTGTTGCTGGCCGTGGCCGGGGTATCGGCCTGGTATGTGCGGCGGCATGAGCATTTGGCGCTGCCGTGGCGGCGTGTGGCAAAAAGCCGGGTGGGGGTGGTGTCGCTGCTGGTGTTGTCGCTGTTTGTGCTGGTGGGGGTGCTCGATTCCCTGCATTACCGCGCGGCCTTGCCCGGGAATAACAACGGCCAGACGGTGTATACACCCGAGGTGCTGAGTGCGTTTGATGCGCTGGCCGGCGGTCTGCGCAGCCATGTCGAAAAAACCTACTCAGCGCCGCTGGCGGTGTATCTCTATGCCAAGGAGAGCATGGAGACGGCCGACGGCAAGGTGGTGCGCGATTATCCGCGCCTGAAATATGGCGGTGCACATTTGACTGATCCAGAGCAGGAGTGGTCTGCCGATGTGCTGCAGCGGGCGGTGATAGGCGCTGCATTTGGTTTGCTGGGTGGTCTGCTGGTGCTGGCAATCGAGTTGCAATTCATAGCCCTCGCTACGGTGCGGAGCAAGCCCTGGCGTGCCTGGTTTGTTGCCACGCTCGTTATCGGCATGCTTATCGGCATCATTGCCAATCTGGCTGCGGCCTACCATGTGCTGGGCACCGACAAGGTCGGGCAGGACGTGCTCTACCTCGCGCTGAAAAGCATACGCACCGGGCTGGTGATCGGCACCATTACCACGCTGGTGATGCTGCCCTTTGCCTTGCTGCTGGGCGTGGCGGCCGGCTATTTCCGCGGCTGGGTGGACGATGTGATCCAGTATGTGTACACCGTGCTGAGCTCGATCCCCAGTGTGCTGCTGATTGCGGCGGCAGTGCTGATGATGCAGGTGGTGATCGAGAAGCATGCCGACTGGTTTGCCACTTCGGCCGCGCGTGCCGATGTGCGTTTGCTGGCCCTGTGCGCGATCCTCGGCGTAACCAGCTGGACCAGCCTGTGCCGCTTGCTGCGCGGCGAGACGCTGAAGCTGCGCGAGCTGGAATACATCCAGGCGGCGCAGGCGTTTGGCGTGTCGTCGCTGCGCATACTGACGCGCCATATCCTGCCCAACGTGATGCACATCGTGCTGATCTCGGTGGTGATGGATTTCAGTTCGCTGGTGCTGGCGGAGGCGGTGCTGTCCTATGTGGGTGTAGGGGTGGACCCCAGCACCATCAGCTTCGGCACCATGATCAATGCGGCGCGCCTGGAGATGGGGCGCGAGCCCATGGTGTGGTGGACGCTGGCGGCGGCGTTTGCTTTCATGCTGCTGCTGGTGCTGGCGGCCAACCTGCTGGCAGATGCGGTGCGCGATGCCTTTGACCCGCGCCTGAACCGCACGGAGGCCGCGACATGAGTGAATTGCTCAGGGTAGAAGGGCTGGTAACGCGCTTGCACAACGGTGCGCGCATCGTGGATGACATTTCGTTTGGCATCCGCGCCGGCGAAACGTTTGCGCTGCTGGGTGAATCGGGCTGCGGCAAGTCGATGACGGCACTGTCGCTGATGCGGCTGTTGCCGGATGGCGTGGGCCTGCAAAGCGGGGCGGTGCAGTTGGGCGAGCAGGCGCTGCATGCCCTGAGCGAGCGCGAGATGTGCGACGTGCGCGGCGGCAGCATGGCGATGATTTTTCAGGAGCCGGGGCTGAGTCTTAACCCGGTGATGACGGTGGGCGAGCAGATTGCCGAGGTGCTGGCCCTGCATCAGGGCATGGGCAACGCGGCAGCGCGCACGCGCGGTGCCGAGTTGCTGCAGCAGGTGGGCATACCCGACCCAGTGCGGCGCCTGGACGAATATCCCTTCCAGCTTTCCGGCGGCATGAAGCAGCGCGTGATGATCGCGATGGCGCTGGCCGGCCAGCCCAGGCTGCTGATTGCGGACGAGCCAACGACAGCACTGGATGTGACCATACAGGCGCAGGTGCTGCAGTTGCTGCGCGACACCCAGGCCAAGGAAGGCATGAGCCTGCTGCTGATCACGCATGACCTTGGCGTGGTGGCCGAGATGGCCCACCAGGTGGCGGTAATGTACGCCGGGCACATCGTGGAGCAGGCCACGCGCGCCAAGTTATTCGCGGCACCGGCGCACCCCTACACGCAGAAACTGTTTGCCGCCTTGCCGGATGCACGGCGCAGCGGCCAGGCGCTGGCGGCCATTCCCGGCAATGTGCCGGCACTGGGCCAGGCGCTGGTGGGCTGCCGCTTTGCGCCGCGCTGCGACAAGGCATGGGCGTTATGCCATGAGCAGGCGCCGGCCTGGACGGTGCTGAAAGACGGGCAGGGCGTGCGCTGCCATTTGTATGAGGCTCAGGGGGCGCGGCGCGAGGAGCAAGGAAAGCCTCCCTCTCCCGCAGCTCCTTCCCCGCAGGTGGAAGAAGGGAGTTCGTTCCTCTCTCCGCAAACGTCAATTCTGCAAGTCAAAGACCTGCAAGTGCACTTTCCCATCCGCAAGGGCATCCTGCAGCGCACGGTCGGCGCGGTGAAGGCGGTGGATGGTGTGTCTCTCGACATTGCAGCCGGGCGCACGCTGGCGCTGGTGGGGGAGTCGGGCTGCGGCAAGACCACGGTGGGCAAGGCGCTGCTGCAGCTGATCCAGCCGACGGCGGGCAGTGTGCGCTTTGCCGGCAATGAGCTGGTGGGGCTGGATGCACAGCGATTGCGTGCACAGCGCGGCGGCATGCAGATGGTGTTTCAGGACCCGTATGCCTCGCTCAACCCGAAGATGCGCGTGGCGGAAATTCTGCAGGAGGGCATGGATGCATTGGGCGTCGGCGCGTCGAGTTCGGAGCGGCAGCAGCGCATCGACCGCTTGCTCGACCAGGTGGGGCTGGCGCAGGCGGCCAAGTGGCGCTATCCGCACGAGTTTTCCGGCGGGCAGCGCCAGCGCATTGCCATTGCGCGCGCGCTGGCAGTCAACCCGGCGCTGCTGATTTGCGACGAACCGACCAGCGCACTGGATGTGTCGGTGCAGGCGCAGATATTGAACCTGCTGCGCTCGCTGCAGCAGGAGCTGGGCCTGAGCTATCTGTTTATCACGCACAATCTTTCCGTGGTGGAGTATGTCGCGCACGAGGTGTGCGTGATGTATCTGGGGCGCATTGTCGAGCGCGGCACGGTGCGGGAGGTGATGCGCAATCCGCAGCATCCTTACACGCGCGCATTGCTCTCTGCGGTGCCGCGTATCGACGGCAAGGGGGTGGAGATAGTCCGCTTGGCAGGCGAGATGCCGTCAGCGGCGCGCCCGCCGCAGGGCTGCCATTTCAATCCGCGCTGTGCGCACGCCATGGCAGTCTGCCGTGTGAGTTATCCCGAGGTGACGCAGCTGACAGCGACGCACCAGGTGCATTGCCACCTGCTGCGTCAGCCACCATGACGCAAAAGTTTATTGCTTGTAATTGACGCGCTTGATGTTGGCCGGGCTCTGGTAATTGGCCCTGCTGGCGACCACCGGTTTGCTGTGGCCCTTGCCGGCTCTGGCGGTGCGGCGGGGTTTTGCAGCCGCTTGCGCAACCATGATCTTCTGGCCGGGGCGCAATATCTTCACACCCCTGTTCCAGTTTTTCAGGCTGGCCAGTTTGACATGGTAATGACGCGCGATGCTGCTCAGCGTATCGCCGCGGCGCACGGTGTGGCTTACCGCATTGAGCAGGAGCGGGTCAGTCGGGGCGAGGTGGGTGTTGAAGGCCTCGAATTCGGGGGCCGCTTCGCCCTCCGTCACCGGCACCAGCAAGGCCTGCCCGCTGCAGATCTGGGTGCGCGGTGACAAGCCGTTTACCGACTTGAGTTTTTCCGGGGTGATGCCAAAGCGCGGGGCGAGCTGGTCGATCTTCTCGCCTTTCTTGGGCTGGTATTCCTGCCAGGAAACCAGCGGCTGGTTGGCGCGCTCCAGGTTGGCACGGAACACATCCACTTTGTCTACCGGCAGCAGCAGCACGTTGTCTTTTTCGGTCAGGATCACCGGGCGGTTATGGCCCGGATTCAACGCCATGAATTCGTCCATGGAAATTTCGGCCATCTCGGCTGCCAGCTTGACGTCCATGTGGCGTGTGGTGGCGACCGCTGCGAAATAGGGCTGGTTAGGCACTTCCGGAAGTACCAGGCCAAAGCTCATCGGGTAGGCAATGATGTTTTTGACGGCCAGCAATTTCGGCACGTAGTGGCGAGTTTCCTTGGGCAGCTTCAGGAACGCATAGCTGGTCGGCTTGTGTTGCTTGCGGTTGCGCGCCTGCGCTTTCATGATGCATTTCTCGCCGCAGTTGTAGGCGGCCAGTGCAAGGTCCCAGGCACCAAACTGGTCATGCAGTTTTTGCAGGTAATCGAGTGCGCCATTGGTTGCGCTGATCACGTCACGGCGACCGTCGTACCACCAGTTTTGCTGCATGCCGAAATGCTTGCCGGTAGAGGGGATGAATTGCCAGATGCCGGAGGCGCGCGCGCCTGAGTAGGCCTCGGGGTTGAAGGCGCTTTCGATCATCGGCAACAGCGCGATTTCGGTAGGCATGCCGCGTTTTTGCACTTCTTCGGTGATGAAGTAGAGGTAGCGGCGCGCGCGCTCGCCCATGCGCGACACATAGTCAGGCTGGCTGGCGTAATAGCGTTCGTAATGCGCAATCAGTTTGCTGTCGAGCTCGGGCATGGCATAGCCGTCGCGTATGCGCTGCCAGACGTCGCATAGCTGTGGCGCTGCTTGGTCAGTTTTAGCGATCGTGCTTAGAGTGGCTGCAGCTTGAGGTGAGGATGCGATCGTCAATGCGGGTGCCGGGCTGGCGGTTGCAACAGTTACATCAGTTGGCTGCGGGTTGGCAGGTGTTGCTTGAGCTGTCGTCAGCGCAGGCTGGGTATTGGGGGTTGTGGTGGTGGATGCTGCTGCTGTGGGTGTTGCCGCCTGTTTTGCTGCTGGCTGGCTGGCCGGTGCTGCTGATCCAAAGGTTAATGGGGTTGCCGCATTGGATGGGGATGGCTTAATGGGCGCACACGCGCTCAGCGCGGACAGGGAAATGAAAAGCAAAAACAGTCGATTACGTCGCAATTGCAGCACCTCAAAATTCAAAACTGTCGCGATGGTAGTCGAGGGAGCCGGGTGCGTCAAGGCATGAATGGCCTTGCAAGCCAGTGCGAATGCGGGTAAGCGTAATTTTAGCCGGCTATATGGAAGGTTTGCGGGGGCAACCCGGCCTGGTGTCGTTGCCAGACGTGCTGGTAAACGGCCTCGATATTCTGTACCTGGCGTTCGGTATCGAACAGCGGCATGGTCAGCCGGTTGTGCTGCAGCAAGGCGCGCAGCCGTGCCAGCTCGGCGGGGTGGGTGGCCAGGTGCACGGCCAGATCCTCGTATTGCGCGGGGCTGTGAGTGATTAATTCTGGCAGGCCGATGGCGCTTAACAGGCTGCTGGCAACGCGTGCTGCCATGCTTGCGCCGGGACAGGTTAACACCGGAAGCCCGGCCCACAGTGCTTCAGCCGCCGTGGTGTGGGCGTTGCACTGGAAGGTGTCCAGAAACAGATCGGCCAGGCGGTAACGCGCCAAGTACAGGTCGTTGGCGACAAAATCGGCAAACAGCAGACGTTCAGCGGCGATGCCGCGCGCTTCCGCCTCGCGGCGCAGGTTGTTGCGTGCTGCATCACTGCTCCTTAATAGCCATAACACGCTGCCGGGAACGCGCTGCAGGATGCGCATCCAGCTGTCAAACACATCCGGGGTGATTTTGTAGTTGTTGTTGTGGCAGCAAAAAACCGTGCCCTGTGCGGGCAAGCCCATGCTAGCGCGCTGCAGCGCGAGCGGCGCAATGGCCTGCTGGTTGTCGAACAGGAAATAGCTGTGCGGCAGGTGGGCAATTTTTTCGCTGAAAAATTTTTCCGCAGCGGGCGGCACGATGACCGGGTCGGCGATGAAGTAGTCGATGACATCGGAACCGGTACTGTGCGGGAAGCCGAGATAGCTGAGCTGCAGCGGGGCGGGGCGCATGGCAAAAATTTCGGCACGGGCATGGCTGGTGTAGCCGGCCAGGTCGATGAGGATGTCGATGCCGTCGCGCCGGATGGTTTCGGCGGCAGCGCGGTCATCCAGACCGCTCAGCTCACGGAACACATCGCAGCCCTGCTCGATGTCGCGGCGCACGGGGCTGCCGTCACCCGGATGCAGCGAGTAACCATAGACTTCGAACCTGCTGTGGTCGTGCAGCGCATACAGGCGACGGCTCAGCAGTGCCGTGGGATGCTTTCTGAAATCCGGCGAAACATAGCCGATTTTTATTTTTCCGCTGTGTGCAGCAGTGTGCGTGAAAGCAGGGAATGCGGCGTGGTTCACCCTTTCGGCAATGCGTGCGGCAATGTTGCGGGCCAGCTGGAAACGGCTGGCAGGAGTCAGCGATAACGCAAAGGTGTGGAAGAGCAGCGCGCGTTCGCACAGAGCGTTGCACTGTGGATGGGCGATAAGTTGTTCAAACTCGAGTGTGAGCGATTGCCAGTGACTCCAGTCGCAAATGTTCAGCCGTTGTGCTTCCTTGAGCAGGTAAATCACCAGCGGGGTAAATTCGTGCAGCTCGCCGCCGGACAGCGCGGCCGCATCGCGCAGGCTTTGCGCGTAAGCTGCGGGGTCCAGCGACTGTGCCGTGGCAAAGGCGTGCTGCGCCTCAGCGAAGCGCTGCAGCATGGACAAAGCGAGCCCGCTGCCAAAATGGGCTTTGGCCAGATTGGGCTGTAGCGCCAGGGCTTGCATGTAGGCGGCCAGCGCATCCCGCCACTGGCCGAGCGCGAGCAGTGACTCGCCCAGGTTGAAGTGCGCGTGTTCCCAGTTTGGCTGTGCTATGGCCAGGCGCTGGTTGTTCTCCAGTGCTTCCTGCAAGCGCCCCTGCCTGAGCAGCAGGGCACCGCGGTTGAGCAGCGCCGTGGTCAGCTCGGGGTGGTATTTGAGTGCCTGCTCGTAGCGATCGAGCGCAGCGCGGAAATCACCGCTCTGCTCCAGCACGATGGCCATGTTCACCAGCAAGGAGGCATCAGTGGGGGCCAGATGCAAGGCCTTGCGGTAAACCTGCAAGGCTTCCTGCGGGCGGCCGAGGTCGCACAGCACGGCAGCTTTGACGTTTCTGGCCTGTACATGGCGCGGTTCGATGGAAAGCACTTGTTCGATTGCCTGCAGGGCCTCTGGCAGCCTGCGGCTGTGGTGGTTTGCAATTGCCAGTAGGAACCAGCCGAGTGCGTCGCGCGGCTGGCTGGCTGTGTGTTGTGTGAGTAGCGGCAGGGCCTGTTCAGCCTGCCCTTGTTGCAATAATTTCTCGGCCTGGCTCAGCATCAAGCCTGATGTGTTTTTATGGTGTACGGCTCGCGTGAGCCTGTTTCATGCAGATGCATGGTGCAAGGGGTTAAGGTAAAGGTGGCGGAGGCGTGGTGCTGGCGAAGGCAGCTGCGCCCTGAATGAGTTCAGATGAAGAACCCAATATTTCGTAGCTGAGCCCCGCGCGCGAAGCATTGGTGCCGGCAAAGAAACCGTTAACAGATGTGGAGCAGCTAATGCAGCCAGCCCCGGTGGTGGTTAGGCTACCCGTGAAAGTTGCACCAACGTTTGGGCTGCCAGTTAGGGTGTAGGTTTTTGCGCTGTTCCACACCACCATGCTGATGCCTAAACCACCGCCAGTAGCAGCAAAATTGACGGTAAGGTCGCCTTTTACGTTCCAGCCGGTCGAGCCATCGGTTGCAGTTGGATTGGTGTAGCCCATCAGGGTATAAGTCGCTATACCGGTTGTTGGCATAACTGCTGTCGGCTGGCCGATGACGTAGTGGAACACGCCGGGCGTCATGCCTGAGCCCATGGGGCCACCAGTGGAGAGGGTGTTGCCGTCCCAACGCCCCCAGCCGATGATACCGTCGGTTGCAGAGAAGGTTACAGCGGCTGTTCCCAGACTGGTCGTTTCATTTACGTTACTGTAGTTAGTCAGCTGGCTGGTACTGTTGAAAGTGGCGGTAACGCCAGTGAGGCCGTTGATACCATTGATAACTCCAGCACCTGTCTGGCCCAAGTAGGCATATGACATGACATAGCCGCTACCCGACGCCATGTTCGGCAAGGTAGGCTGGATGATCGCAATCGGACTGGTGACCGGCTGCAGGCTGGTTGGCGGTACTTGCGGCTGCTCGGTGGTGGGGGCCGGGGCGGTGTTGGCGTTGGCAACGAAGGCCGCGTTGCCGGCGGTGACCACCAGCAGGCCTACATTGTTGGTGAGCGAGATGGCACCTTCGCCCACGCTGACGAAGAGGCCGTCATCGCGAATCTCGGCCTTGTAGCCGGTGCCGCGGATGCCGATGGTGGCGCTGGGTGTGGCCACCTTGTAGGTGTTGCGATTGACATGGCCGATGGCGCCGGTAATTGCGCGCAGGCCGCCTTTCAGCAGGCTGAAGAAGCCCTGCTCATTGCCGTCAGTCTTGTTCTGGTAGTTGAACTGGTCCACGCGGAACTGGGTGTTGGGCTGCAGCGAAACGTAGCCGCCATCGATGAAGCGCACCTGGGCGCGTGCGCCTGCTGCGGTGTTGATGGCATCGCCAGCGCTGATTTCCGAGCCCTTGGTCAGCGCGCGTCGGCTGCCGTCGGCGGCGACGGCTTCCACGTTGCCAATGACAAAGTCAGCCCGACCTGCAGCGACACAATATCCTGCCATCGGGTAAGCGGCTGAAATGATGCCGAGCAATATTGCCTGGCGGGTCAATCTGAAGTGGGGTTGTTGAGGGTGCATGATTTATTTCCTCTCAATCTACATTCAGTTGCAATTACGGGTTTAGTTGAAATCACGACGCACGCTGACGCTGAACAGGGTGCGCTCGTACTTGTTGATGATGACGTTGGAGTCATTGCTGGTGTAGGCCAGGCTGGCGCCGATTGTCCACTGCTGCGCGGGCACGTAGTTGATGCCAACTCTCACATCTGCCTGAGTGTCGTTGCGCTTGACCAGGAACAGCGGATCATCACCACCATACATGCGGCTTTCCAGGCTGAGCGAGGCGAGCAGGGTGTACTCTGTATTGAGCTTCATTTCTCCACCTAGGCGTCCGCCGAACAGTGTGTTGCCTATATAAGACGCGTTGCTCTCGCGCGCCTGCTCAGCGCCGGCATAGGCGCCTGCATAGACGACAGTAGCGGACTCGCCGCCCAGCGGTGTCGCATAGGCGCCGCCCAGAACATAGCGGTCTGCATTGCGGAAAGTTTGATCGGGGTAGGTGAGACTGCTGTACTGGAAATAGCCGCTGACCTGGCTGCCGCTATCCAGATTGCGCTGCCATTGTCCGGTCATGCCGGCGGCATCGCGGTAGCGTTTGTTGTCCAGTGCAAAGCTTTGCACTTGCAGCACCGCCATGTAGTTGTCATTTCCTTCGCTGAGGCTGGCACCGAAGTTGGCATCCGCGCTGCCGGTGTTGAAGGCCTGTTGCGTGGAATTGTTGTGCTGGTTGACATTGGCGCCGCCAAGGAGCGCCCATTCTGGGCTGAGTGCATGGCGCACATTGAAGCCGGCGCCAAGGCTGCCGAAGGTGTCGCTATTGGCAACACCGGCAGAGTTCAGGTTCATCACGGCGCCGCCAAAATAGGGCACGGCTATCTGTCTGTTGCTGGTGGCGCTGTTGACGTTGCTGTCGTTACCCAGCATGGCTTCTATATAGCCGCGGATGGAAGTCTTCTTGCCTGAGCGGTCTGTTTCGATGATGTCCAGGTATTTCTGGATAGTGGCGCTGACTTCTTGCGGTGGATTCTGCGCCTGCACCGTTTCGAACTCTTGCTTGGATGCGGCTATTTCACCGGCAGCCAGATAGGCGCGGGCAATTTCGGCACGCGCTTGCAGGTGATTGGGGCGCACGGCCAGTACCCGCTCCAGTGCAAAAATGGCTTCGTTGGGTTTGCCGCTATCCACGGCAGCAAGGCCCAGCAGATAGTCGTAATCAACGTCGCCGGCCATGATGGACTGGTAAGGTGCCAGCAAGTTGTAGGCTTCCTGGGGATGGCCATTTTTGATCAGCTCGGCCGAGCTGGTGATGAGCTTTTGTCTGGCGGCAAGCTGTGCTTCCCGCTTTGTTTTTGCATCGGCTTCGCCAGCTGCCTGTGAGCGTGCCTGTGCAATACGGAGCTCATTCGAGGCGGAAGAATTGCTGCTGGGGGCGGGGTTGGCTGCTTCTTTTGGGGTTGTTTGCGCGGCTGCATTGGCCATGGTCAGGATGGCGATACCGGAAGCTGCGAACAGCAGTCTCAACAAACGATAATCCTTCATCTCTGCTCCCCCTTGAGTACCAGAGTGGACGAGGATATGCCTGATGTGAACAGTGGTCAAGGGTCGTAAAACCGCGCTGTCTTTAGGTGAATCTCTGCCAGCGGGGACACTTTATGAGGGCTGGACATGCGAACGGCACACATGTTGATGTGTGCCGTTCGCGCCACGCAGTATAAAACTGGCCCTTATTTAACTACTTCTTTGAGTTGTTCAAGGATGGCCGGGTTTTCCAATGTCGAGGTGTCCTGGGTGATTTCCTCGCCTTTGGCGATGGCACGCAGCAGGCGGCGCATGATTTTGCCGGAGCGTGTCTTGGGCAGGTTGTCGCCGAAGCGAATTTCATCCGGCTTGGCGATGGGGCCGAGCTCCTTGCCGACCCAGTTGCGCAGGTCTTCGGCCAGTTTCCTGGTTGCGGCCGCGTCGTGCGGACGTGCGCCCTTCAGCACGACGAAGGCGACGATGGCCTCGCCCTTGATCTCGTGCGGTCTGCCGACGACGGCAGATTCTGCCACCAGCGGATTGGCAACCAGTGCGGATTCGATCTCCATGGTGCCGAGGCGGTGGCCGGAAACCTTGAGCACGTCATCCACGCGGCCCATGATCCAGAAGTAGCCGTCCTTGTCGCGGTTGGCCGAATCGCCTGCCAGATAGGCACCTTGCATTTCGGCTGGGAAGTAGGATTTCTTGTAGCGCTCGGGATCGCCCCAGATGGTGCGTATCTGCGATGGGAAAGGGCGTTTGATGACGAGGAAACCGCCGTGCTGGTCGTGCACTTCATCGCCATTCTCGTTGACGATGGTTGCCATGATGCCAGGCACTGGCAGGGTGCAGGAGCCAGGCTTGGTCGGCACGGCACCGGGTAGCGGGGCGATCATGTGGCAGCCGGTTTCGGTTTGCCACCAGGTGTCCACAATCGGGCAACGCTCCTGGCCAACCACGGTGTAATACCACATCCATGCTTCCGGGTTAATCGGCTCGCCCACGCTGCCCAGCAGACGCAGGCTGGACAGGTTGTATTGTTTGGGCAGGTCGCCACCGAGCTTGATCAATGAGCGAATCGCAGTGGGTGCGGTGTAGAAGGTGGTGACCTTGTGGTCCTGGATCATTTTCCAGAAACGGCCGGCATCCGGGTAGGTGGGGATGCCTTCAAAGATGACCTCGGTGGCGCCCACGGCCAGTGGTCCGTAAGTCACATAGCTGTGGCCGGTGACCCAGCCCACGTCTGCGGTGCACCAGAAGACATCGCTGGCTTTGTAATCGAATACCCACTGCATGGTCAGTATGGTGCCCAGCAGATAGCCGCCGCTGGAATGCTGCACGCCTTTGGGCTTGCCGGTGGAGCCGGAGGTGTAGAGGATGAACAGCGGGTGTTCAGCACTGACCCATTCCGGCTCGCAAGCGGATGCCTGGCCGGCGACCAGATCATGCCACCAGACGTTGTTTTTGCTGTCCCATGCAGTTTCGCAAGCGGCGCGTTGATAGACGATAACGCTGTGCACGGCCTCGCAGCCACCCATGGCAAGAGCTTCATCCACAGCCGGTTTCAGCGGCATGACCTTGCCGCCGCGCATCTGTGCGTCGGCGGTAATCACGGCGCAGGCTTGTGCGTCGGTGATGCGCTCATGCAGGCTCTTGGAAGAGAAGCCGCCGAAGACCACCGAATGTATGGCGCCGATGCGGGCACAGGCTTGCATGGCAACCACCGCCTCGATGCTCATCGGCAGGTAGATGACGACACGGTCCCCTTTCTTGATGCCGCGCGATTTCAGGCCATTGGCAAACTGGCTGACGCGGCCATGCAGTTCGCGGTAGGTCACTTTGGTGACTTTGCCGTCATCTGCCTCAAAAATTATCGCGGTTTTTTCCGGCTGCGTTGCCAGGTGCTTGTCCAGGCAGTTGTAGGAAACGTTCAGTTCACCGTCTTCAAACCATTTGTAGAAGGGAGCGTTGCTTTCATCCAGCGATTTGCTGAAGGGTTTGTGCCAGCTGATATTTTCACGCGCCAGCTTTGCCCAGTAGCCCGGGTAGTCTGCCTGTGCAGCCTGCACCAGGGCCTGATAGCCCTTCATGCCTGAAACATTGGCCTGTCCAACAAAAGCATCAGCAGGGTTGAATACCCGGGTTTCATTCAGTACAGATTCGATGGAATTGGACATATTAGGCTCCTGTTGGCGGCGGTTATTGCGTATCGGTTGCGAACGCAAAAAATAAAGTATGGATGTGATTTTATACAGCAAACAAGCTAATTTAAACCACCAAACTTACACCAAGCTTAAAGACCGACCAGTTTTTTCAGGTCAAAGCCCCATTTGATCGGGTCTTCTACATTAGCTATGGTGTCTGGTGATTTTGAGAGATCGATCAGTTCGGCTGGAATCGGCGCATTGGATTTTGTGGAAAAGAAAGTTTTCACAATCGGGGTCAGCAGGCTTTTCTCGGTTTGCTCAATGACCACGGCCAGACGGCCGGATTTCAATTTAAGCAAGGTGCCGGACGGGTGTATGCCTATTGTTTTTACGAATGCGTGAAAGACGGTGGTATCAAAATGCCCGTCCTGCCATTCGGCCATTTTGCGTATGGCTTCGGCAGGTTCCCAGCCGGATTTGTAGCAGCGCACCGAGGTAATGGCGTCGTAGACATCACAAACTGCCCCCATGCGGGCAAACAGGGAGATGGCTTCTCCGGACAGTTTTTCGGGGTAACCGCTACCGTCCATCTTTTCGTGGTGGTGCAGGCACACGTCCAGTGCCATTTCATTCACCCCGGCCGATCCCTTGAGAATGTCCCAGCCGCGTTGCGGGTGGTTCTTGATGACGGTGAATTCATCATCGGTCAGCCGCCCTGGCTTGTTGAGCACTTCTTCGGGGATCATCATCTTGCCGACATCGTGCAGCAATCCTGCCATGCCGAGCTCTTGCAGCAGTTCTTCGTCCAGCCCCATCTGCTTGCCGAGAGCGATCATCAGTGCACAAACGGCTACCGAATGCAGATAGGTATAGTTGTCCTTCGTTTTTAGTCGCGCCAGGCTGAGAAATGCTTCCGGGTTGCGCGAGATGGATTGCCCAATTTCATCTACCAGTGAGGTGACCTGGTCGAGTTGCAGCGCTTTGCCCATGCGCGCTTCCTGAAACATCGAGGTGACCGCTTCTTTGGAGCGCGTATGGATGAGCCGGGCGCGATCGACTTCTTCGTGCAGGGATACATGAGGCACGACTTTTTTTGGAGATTTCTCGGCCTGCTGCAGAGTTGTTTCTATTTTGTTTTTTTGATCTTCTTCACTGCTAGCGCTAACGTTCGAGTCGATATCTACCCCTTTGTCGGTGTCGATCCATATTTCATGGATGCCGCATTCCTGCAGGGTTTTGATGTCTTTTGGGTCGTTTAGCGTGAAGGACTTTTTCCAGAAAGGATGATCCATCCAGCTGCCGCAGATTTCCTGCAGAAACATGCCCTGTTTCAGGTCGTTAACATGAATTTTTTTCAGCATTATGTAATTACATGGCTATAGCATTCATGGCGGGAGTGTAATGCAAGGACAACTAACGCACCAGTGATGAAGGTGTGGGATGAAGGTATGGAAGATGATTATTGGCAATAAACCCTGCTACAGGGAGAGTTGTCGGGGCAGATGCATAACGTATATTCTGGCAAGCGCTATCAGCAGCTGAATATTCCGTGCCGGCCTGATTCGGATTTTTGACAAATATTAAGGACAGGAAAGGCAGTCATGACGTTTCGTATTCAGCTACAGCCAAGCGGGCGGGTTTTTTCGGCAGAAAAAAATGAAACGCTGCTTGAAGCCGCACTGCGCTCGGGGGTGGCGCTTAAATACAGTTGCAATACCGGTTCTTGTGGCGAATGTGCGGCCAGGATCGTAGCTGGCGAGGTGCGTGAGACACAGCATCATGATTTCACTTTTCCCGCAATGCAGAAGGAGCAGGGCTATGCCTTGCTCTGCAGTTGCGCGGCATCGACGGATTTGGTGGTCGAAGTTCATGAGGTAGGCGGGGTAGAGGAGATTCCGCTGCAGCAAATTGCGACCAGGGTGGAGCGACTGGAACGGGTGCAGCAGGACACGATGATTTTGCACTTGCGCACGCCGCGTTCGCAGACGCTGCGCTTCCTGGCGGGGCAGCACATCAGCCTTGCCATAGAAGGGCTAACTGCGCGCAACAAGTCTCTCGCCAGCTGCCCGTGCAATGCCATGAATCTGCAAGTTCATATCCGCCATGTGCCAGGTGATCCCTTCTCCGAGTATATTTTTACCGAGCTGAAGCCTTCCCAGACCGTGATGATAGAAGGACCATGGGGTGATTTCTCGCTGGACGAAACGTCAAGGCGGCCAATTCTGTTTGTTGCCTATGAAACCGGTTTTGCCCCGGTAAAGAGCATTATCGAACATACCTTTGCGCTGGAGGCCGAACAGCTTATTCACCTTTACTGGATGGTGCGTCAGCCTGGCGGCCATTATCTGCAGAATCTCTGCCGCTCATGGCTTGATGCACTGGATAACTTCAAATTCACGCCTTTGTTCGGGGATTCCAGAAAAGATGGCATGAGCTGGGAGGTTTCCGCTGATCCTGAGCGTGATGCGCACGATATGGCAACGTTGGCAGCCGCGATAACTGCGGATTATCCGGACCTTTCCGGCTTTGATGTTTACCTGACAGCGCCGGAATCCGGGATGGAGAGGATCGTACAGGCGCTGCAGCAGCACGGGCTGCCGCCTGAGCAGCTGCATCTGGATTTGATGCAGCGCTTTTAAAGCTGCCGCGCCCGCTGACGATTCATTCCTGCACTATTTAACCGAAGCGAAGTTTCATCAGCAGCACGGCACCGGCCAGCAGGGCGGTAATGCTGTTGGCTATGATGATGGGCCAGGAGCCAAGCATGACGCCATAGACCAGCCACATCACCACGCCACAGGTGAAAATAATGTACATGCCGAGCGAGATGTCATGGGTGTGACGTGTGCGCCATACTTGCCAGGCTTGCGGGATGAACGCAGTGGTGGTGAGGGTGGCCGCCAGACCACCTATCCAGTCATTCAGGATCATTGCTTGTTGCCTCCTTCATGCGTAACCACGTCCTGTTTATCCAGGGGCCATAGCTGGTGCGCATCGAGTAACAGGCGATAGCGCGCTTCATTGGCGTCCAGTTGGGCGATTGTGGCAGCCAAACCGGACTCCAGGGCCAGACGGCGTGCGTTGAGTGTATCGGACAGGCTGCTTTCCCCGAGGCTGTAGGCGCGCGCAACCAAATCTGCATTTTCGCGCACGCTGCGTGCAGCCTCTTGCGCCTGTTGCCAGATGATGAAGTTGTTAACTGCCTGCGTGTAGGCCGCATACACATCGCCCTCCAGGCGCCGCCTGATGATTGTCTCGCGGTTATGGGCAATTTCTGCCTGGTGGCTTGCGATGTCGGCATTGGCGCCACGCAAGCCGAATGAGATGGGTACTGAAACATAGATGCCGGTCACTTTTTCTTCGCCCTCTTTTTCATTTGAATAGCGCAAGCCGATGGTGGGGTCTGGCACGCGGTCGGCGCTGCTGCGTTGTGCCAGCAACTGCTGGATGCGGCTATCCGACTGCACCATGCCAAGCTCGTGATTGTCGTCCAATACCTGTTCTTGCCAATAGTTCAGCTCGTGTGCAATGGGCTGGGGGGGAACGGGGACGGGCTGGAGTGGCAAGAGCAGTTCCGGGAATGGACGTTTCAATTCGCTGGCGGCAAGCTGCGCGCGCGTGCTGGCTTGCTGCAGGGAGACGCCGGCTTGTGCCGTGGCGGCTTGCGCCTGATTCAGCTCTATTTTGGCGGCATCGCCTGCCAGCACACGCTTTTCGGTCATGCCGACCTGTTGCTTGAGAATGTCCACCTGCTGTTGCCACAGGCTGACCTGGCTCTGCTCACGCTGCCAGTTGAACCAGAGGTGCAACAGTAAACGCCCCGCTTCATGGCGTGCATCACCGAGGGCAAATTCGGCTCGGGTGACGCCTTCGGCGCCAATGTCACTGTCCAGTGACGCTTTGTTAAACAGGCGCAGCGGGCGCTCTACCGCGACATCCCATTCTCTGAGCACCTGGCCGGTGCTGGCGACATTGCGCTGTGCGCTGCCTGCGCGTACGTTGAATTCGTAGTTGCCGCTGTTCCACTTGCGCTGATTGGTCTGCTCCACCATGACACCCGTTTCAGCCGTCAGCACGTTGAGGTGCTGGCTCAATGCCGATTCTACCTGGGCCGCTGGCGGCAGATCCGGGAAAAGAACTTCTTCGGCAAATACAGGCGTTGCGAGCAGGGCGCTGAGAATGATTAATAAATATTGTTTCACGCCAATCTCCCATATTCGATGACAGGTGTAATCCAGTAGGCTATTTCGCTGTTTGCCTCCCGGGTTTTCAGGTGAGTTACCAGGGCTTGCGCATCCTCCAGATTCATCACACAGCGAATTTCAATGCGCTGAGAACGGCCGCGAACCTGTTCCAGCATGCTGGGCAAATGTTCTTTCAGGCTGTGGCCGTCTATCTGGCTGGCTGAAAAGCCGCCAACCCATTCCGGGTGTCCCAGCAAATGGTCAACCAGACGCTCTTCCAGCGATTTGTGGCAAACCAGGGTCAGGCAGCAATTGAGTACTTTGTTCATGCTTTTTCCCCTTTGCGTTCGATGCCGAAGCGGCGGTACAGGATGGGCAGCATGATCAGCGTCAGCAGGGTTGAGCTGAGCAGGCCGCCGGTGACTACGATGGCCAGCGGTTTCTGAATTTCCGAGCCGGGACCGTGGGCAAACAGCAGCGGGAGCAGGCCGAAAGCGGTGATGCTGGCGGTCATTAACACGGGGCGCAGGCGGCGCTTGGCACCTTCGGTGATGACGCGCGTGATGTCCATGCCTTCGCTGTGCAACTGGTTGAAGTAAGACACCATCACCACGCCATTCAATACCGCAATTCCCAGCAGGGCAATGAATCCAACCGAGGCCGGAACCGACATGTATTCGCCGCTGATCCATAACGCAAACACGCCACCGATCAGGGCAAACGGGACATTGGTCAGCACCAGCGCAGCCTGGCGCACGGAACCGAAGGTGGCGAACAGCAGCATGAAGATCAGGCCGAGTGCGATGGGCACCACCACTGCGAGTCTGGCCGCAGCGCGTTGCTGGTTTTCAAATTGGCCGCCCCAGGTGAGGTAATAGCCTGGCGGCATGGGAACCTGGCTTGCCACGGCCGCTTTTGCTTCCTCCACGAAGCTGACCAGGTCGCGCTCGCGGACGTTAGTCTGCACGACCGCCATGCGTGCGCTGTTTTCACGATCAACCTTCACCGGGCCATTTGCGCGCTCAAGCCTGGCTACGACCGAGAGCGGAACATTCTGGCCATTGGGCAAGGGCAGGGTGAGGGTGGCAAAGAGTGCGGGAGATTGCTGCACTTCTGCTGCACCGCGCAACAGGAGCGGGGTGCGGCGGCCCTCCTCGATCACGGTTCCCAGCACGCGTCCTTCCACCTGGGTGCGCAGGGTGTTGCTGATGTCATCCACGCTTAATCCCAGGCGGCCGGCAGCCAGGCGGTCGATCACAACGCGGTAATACTGCACGCCGTTATTTTTGACTGTGTAGGCGTCTTCGCTGCCTTTGATGCCTTGAATGACGGCTACCATTTTTTCCGCGATGGCGTTCAGCTGGGCGGTGTCGCTGCCAAAAATTTTGATGGCGACATCGCCGCGCGAGCCGGTGAGCATTTCCGATACGCGCATGGCGATAGGCTGGGTAAAGCTGTATTCGATGCCCGGAAAATCTTCCATTACCTTGCGGATTTCATCGATGAGAGCCGGCTTGTCTTTCATGCGCCATTCCGCTTGCGGCTTGAGCACCAGAAAGTTGTCCGTCTCGTTCAGGCCCATCGGGTCGAGCCCGAGCTCGTCGGCACCGGCACGCGAGACGATGCCCCGCACCTCGGGTACCGCCTTGAGTATCGCTGCCTGGATGCGCTCATCCAGCGCTGCGGTCTGCGCCAGGCTGATTGAGGGCAGTTTCGCCGTCTGCATGATGATGTCGCCCTCATCCATTTCCGGCATGAATGTTTTTCCGATCAGCAGATATACCCCCGCAGTCAGTACCAGTGCGGCAACAGCGATGGACAATACCTTGCGCTCATTGCTCAATGCCTTGTTGAGCATGGGCGTGTAGAGGTTTAATGCCTTGCGCACCAACCAGGGATCTTGATGGTTGCTGCTCTTCAGCAGGAAGGAGGCGAGCACGGGAATGACGCTCAGTGACAACAGCAACGAAGCAGCCAGCGCAAACACGATGGTCAGCGCAACCGGGATGAACAGTTTTCCCTCCAGCCCTTGCAGGGTCATCAGCGGCAAAAACACGATGATAATGATGGCAACACCTGCCGCCACGGGGGTGATGACCTCTTTTACCGCGCGGTAGATGACATGCAGAGGCGAAATGTGCTGACGTTCTTCGGCCAGGTGGCTGATGATGTTTTCCACTACCACCACGGCGGCATCCACCAGCATGCCAATGGCAATCGCCAGTCCGCCCAGGCTCATCAGGTTGGCCGACATGCCGAATTGCTGCATCAGGATAAAGGTGATGAGCACCGCGAGTGGCAAGGTAATGGCCACCACCAGGGCCGCACGCAGGTTGCCAAGAAACAGCACCAGCAGGATCACGACCAGCACGATCGCCTCGGTGAGTGCCTTGGAAACTGTTCCAATCGCACGCTTAACCAGGCTGCCGCGGTCGTAGAAAACTTTGGTCGTCACTCCCTTGGGCAGCATGGGGGCGAGCTCAGCCAGTTTTGCGCGCACGCCATCGACTACTTTCTGTGCATTCGCCCCGCGTAGACCCAGCACCAAACCCTCAACCGCTTCGCCGCGGCCATCCTGGGTTACCACGCCGTAGCGAGTCAGGCTGCCCGTGCGTACCTGGGCTACATCGCCGACGCGGACTGGATTGCCACCCGGGCTGCTGATGACAATGTTGCGCACGTCCTGCAAATCTTTGATGCTGCCCTCGGCACGGACCAGCAGTGCTTCATCACCATCGCTCAGGCGTCCGGCTCCATCGTTGCGATTGTTGGCTTCCAGGGCCTGCTGCAGCATTTCCATGCTGAGGTTGCGTGCCGCCAGGGCAATGTGATCGGGCACTACTTCAAAGCTGCGTGCCAGTCCGCCAAGCGAATTCACATCGGCTACGCCCGGCAAGGTGCGCAGTGCTGGGCGTATGGTCCAGTCGAGGATGGTGCGACGTTGCTCCAGAGAATAGTCAGCGCCTTCCACGGTGAACATGAACATCTCACCCAAGGGGGTGGTGATAGGGGCAAGGCCGCCACCCGTGCCTGCAGGAAGATCGCGCAGTACGTTATTCAGGCGCTCAGCGACTTGTTGGCGCGCCCAGTAAATATCCGTGCCGTCAACAAAATCAATGGTGATGTCGGCAATGGCGTATTTTGAAATGGAACGCAAAGTGCGCTGGTTGGGGATGCCCAGCATCTCAACTTCAATGGGCGCCACGATGCGCGCTTCCACCTCTTCTGGCGTCATGCCTGGCGCCTTCATGATGAGTTTGACCTGTGTGGAGGATACGTCCGGAAAGGCGTCTATGGGCAATTCGCGGAACGACAGGAGGCCGGCGCCAATAAGCATCACGGTCAGAACGATGACCAGCAAGCGCTGGGTCAGGGAAAATTCAACGAGTTTGGATAACATTACTCGTCTCCGCCTATGCCCATCAGCTTGCCTTTCAAGGCAGAGACACCGCGTATGGCAATTTTTTCCGTGCCGCTCAATTTTCCTGTAATAAGCGAATCCTGTACCCCTTCGTGCAATACGGTGACTGTCTCAGCATGAAATCCATTCGGAGTTTCAATAAATATCACGACTTTTCCTTCTACACGCGCCAAGGCGCTATTAGGGATATTCCATTGCGCATTAGTGCTGGCGCTGGTGGCAATGCTGACATCCACATGCTGGCCTGGGCGCAGATTCTGTGTGCCTTGATTGATCAGGGCGCGTAACAGGACAGTTTGGTTGCTGTCACTCAGACTTTGTCCGATTGCTGTGA
This sequence comes from Gallionellaceae bacterium, assembly GCA_041488395.1. GTDB lineage: Bacteria > Pseudomonadota > Gammaproteobacteria > Burkholderiales > Gallionellaceae > 39-52-133. The sequence goes on along the minus strand of JBGPPE010000031.1, from coordinate 1,663 downwards.
GCTTACCTTTGGCGCCATAAGAAGGGATGCTTACGATCGCACCTACCCGTAGATTATGTGTGCTTTGCAACGGAGCTTGTATTTCCAGGCCCAGTGGTTGTAACTTGGCGACCTTGAAAAGCGGGGTCGCGCTGTCCAGTCGTTGCCCTGTACTGACGGTTTTTTCGAGTATGACGCCGTCGATCGGGGAGGTGATTTCAAGCAGGCTGTTCAGTTTTTCGCCAGATTGCAGGCGAGCAATCGCATTCGCTGACATGCCGGCCAGAAGCAGCTTTTGTTTTTTTTCAGATAATGCTGCGCTGGCTTCAATATATTTGCTGTGCGCAGAACGATAGCGGCTTTCAGCGATGATGCCTTCCTTCCATAATTGCTCATCTCGATTGAAAGTGTCCTTGGCCAGTTGTTCCTGGGTGGCTGCCTGCAACAAGCTGCCCTGTGCTTCTGCTAATGCAGGACTTTGAAGTCGCGCCAGTATCTCTCCTTTGTGTACGCGGTCACCTACGCCAACCAGGATTTGTTCGATCATCGCCGCTAAAGGCGTACTCACGATGAATAGTTGATTACTCGGAATAATTACTTGCGCCGGCACGCCGGCAATTTCGCCGGTGCTTTTTGAAGGGAGCTGGGCTGTCGTTATACCAAGAGACTGAATCTGTTTGGGAGTAAGTGCGAGATCGTCTGCTGCAATAGCATGGGTTGTGCAGCACAGTAGCAGTAGTAAAGAAATAGTTGTTGTTCTCATGAATATAAGCTCCTGATGTCGCGTAGTTGCGGCATTAGTATAGTGAGGATCGATTTTAATTGCGTAGCTTTGGGCTACCAGGTTGCTGAGCGATACTTACGCGGGAGGAGCTTGGCTGCAGGGATGATGATAGGGATAGCTGGGCGCAGTTTGCAGCGCAGACGTAATAAAGAGGATTGCTCTGTTTTCACTCAGCACCAATCGAGGTGTTGGGTTATATGCGTCTAAATGTTGGTGCGTGGCATCGCTGCCGCGGAATTCCGGCGGCATGCAAATGACCGAAGAGTTGTGTTGCTCTGCAGAAAAATGGGATGTGCCAGAATCGACATTGCTTAATGCAGCAGGCTCACTGACGGCAAAGTGCACATTTAGATCACTGTTATGACCATTCACATGTGCGTGCGCAAAGGGAGCCGCGCACTGCAGAAGTGCGAAAAGCAACAGCAACACAAAATGGATAAGGCGGTTCAGCGTCATAGGCAGAGAATTCTAACTTGGGGATTCGGTTTGTCCAATGCAAGTTGGTATATTCAATTGCATCGAAGACAGACAAAGTAATTGTGAGGTGGTTCCATATGGGAGCAGGGTTAAGGGTGGAGCCGTACTCATCAATAGGATAATACTGAATACCATTTGACGAGTGCCGGTTCCTTTGCTATAGTTCCGCTTCTTCGCTGACGCGGGGTGGAGCAGTCTGGCAGCTCGTCGGGCTCATAACCCGAAGGTCGTAGGTTCAAATCCTGCCCCCGCAACCCAACGTTGAAAAGTTTTTAAAACAGGTTGACGAAGTTATTTTGATCTGTATAATGCGCACCTCTTCGCTGCTACGGCGGCAACTGCGAAAGCGGTCAAGTTCTTTAAAATTCAAATAAAACAACCGATTAGTGTGGGTATGTGGACTGAGGAGTTAATCAATAAGCT
>JBGPPE010000030.1:0-24396 GCA_041488395.1 Gallionellaceae bacterium | reverse complement strand
CACGCATGGCGCAAGAGCTGGCAGCGCGCCTGCCCAGGCTGGATGTGCTGATCAACAATGCCGGCGTCTACATGACCGAGCGCAAGAAGTCCGCCGGCGGTTTTGAGCTGACACTGGCAGTGAACTATCTCGCGCCTTTTCTGCTCACACTGTTGCTGCTCCCGTTGCTGAAGAAATCAGCCGACCCGCGTGTGGTCACGGTCAGTTCGATTGCACACCAGAGCGGACGCATCGATTTCGACAACCTGAATAGCGAGCGCCATTTCGATGGCTATCAGGCGTACGCCAACTCCAAGCTCGCCGATGCCCTGTTCGCCAGCGAACTGGCACAGCGTGAGTTATGGCTCTGCTCCAACAGCCTGCATCCCGGCGTGATCGATACCAAGCTGCTGCACGCCGGCTTCAGCATGACAGGCGCCAGCGTGGCGGACGGCGCACGTACTTCGGTGTACCTCGCCACATCGGCTGATATCCGGGGTATCTCGGGTGAATATTTCGATCACTGCAGCGCGGTTTCCGCCGCGCCGCAGGTAACGGATCGCCAGCTCGGCGCAGCGTTGTGGCGCTGGACGGAAAATGCCGTACGCCCATACCTGGCGTAATAAAGGTGTCGCCTGCAACAAAGCGCAAAAAATGCTGTCAATCGAATGAACTGAGCAGTGAAAGGAGCCAGCATGAGACACCACAAATACCTCATCGTCGGTGGCGGGATGACTGCCGACTCTGCCGCGCGCGGTATCCGCAAAATTGATCCGCACGGCAGCATCGCCATGATCTGCGAGGAGCAGGAGCCGCCGTATGACCGCCCGCCGCTGTCCAAGTCGCTATGGAAGGACAAGCCGTTCGAATCCATCTGGCGCGACACTCTTGATCTCAAGGTGAATGTGCACGTGGGCAAAAAAGTGACCGCCCTCGATGCGGCCAACAAGGCTGCGACGGATGATACCGGCAACATCTACACCTATGACAAGCTGTTGCTGGCGACGGGCGGTTCGGTGCGGCGCCTGCCCGGAGACGACGGGCGCGTGATCTATTTCCGCACGGTCGGTGACTATCGCAAGCTGCGCGAGCTGTGCAGACATGGTGCCGATTTTGTCGTGATCGGCGGCGGCTTCATCGGCTCGGAAATTGCCGCTGCCCTCGCCATGAACGGCAAACGGGTCAGCATGATCTTTCCGTCTAACGGCATCGGTTCAAATGTCTATCCGCAGCCACTGGCGGCGTTCCTGAATGCATATTTTGAGGAGAAGGGCGTGACCCTGCTTTCCTCCGAGACGGTCAAGTCGGTGCGGGCGGCGGGTGACAAGACCATAGTGACCGCGGGCAGCGGCAGGGAAATTTCCGCCGACGGGGTGGTGGCCGGGCTGGGCATCCAGCCCAACATCGGCCTGGCCGAACAGGCCGGTCTCAAGGTGGAGAATGGCATCGTGGTGGACGAGTTGCTGCGCACCAGCAATCCTGACATCTATGCGGCGGGCGATGTGGCGAATTTCTACAGTGCCTTGCTGGATAAACGCATACGTGTCGAGCACGAGGATAACGCCAATGTCATGGGCGAAATGGCCGGCAGGAACATGGCCGGGCAAGCCGATGCTTACCGTTACCAGCCGTATTTTTATTCCGACCTGTTTGATCTGGGCTACGAAGCGGTGGGCGAGCTCGATTCCGGCCTCGATATCATCGAAGACTGGAAGGAGCCCTTCCGCAAGGGCGTCATTTACTATTTGCGCGATGGGCGCGTGCGCGGCGTGCTGCTGTGGAACACCTGGGGTCAGGTCGCCGCTGCCACCCAGCTGATTGCGGAAAAAGCCAGGCATACGCGCGCAACCCTGCTGGGGCGGATCAGCGATTAGGCATGCTTATGGGGTGGCGCCACTGGCGATGTCGTGGCAGGGTAGGTGATGAGGCTGCCCTCCAGATGCGCCCACGGCGTCAGGGTATGCGGCCTGCGCTGGGTGCCGCTCATGATGTGTTCCACCATGATGCCGCGCACCACGAGTGCATCGGCGATGAGCGAGCGGTGACAGCGCCAGGGTAGTGATTCGGCGCACATCAGGGCGATCTGCCCCTCCCTGGCCAGCTTGACCAGGCGCTCCATGCTATCGGCGAATTCGGCAGTCTGCATGTAATCCGCAAAGCCACGGAATGATGCATTGTGCCAGGCCATGTTAGGCGAGTCGGTGCGCGTGTGGCGCAGGCCGCCGAGTCCTGTCTGGTGCACATAGCCGATGCCGGCAACTTTCAGTGCATCTGGCAGGGTTTCCTTGTTGAACTGAGGGTTGTGGCGCGAGCGTGGCACGCTGCGCACATCCGCTATCGCTGACACGCCGTGCGCTTGCAGCAGGCCTATGAACTCAGCCAGTTCCCGGTTCGAATGCCCGATAGTGAACACGGAGTGCCGATGCTCTGCAGCCATTTCCTTCATGTTACGTTTCCTGTTTCAGCGCGCACATGCTTGCAGCCAATATAAACGCCATTATTACCATTTCACGAGACCTTGTTCTGCCTGTCAAGAAACGGCCTGACCAGATCCATGGGGAGAGGGAACACGATGGTCGTATTCTTGTCGGCGCCGATCACCGTCAGCGTTTCCAGGTAACGCAGCTGGATCGCCTGCGGTTCCTGTGCCAGTATTTTGGCGGCCTGGAACAACTTTTCCGAAGCCTGCAGTTCGCCCTCGGCGTGAATCACTTTGGCGCGCCGCTCGCGTTCCGCCTCGGCCTGTCTGGCGATGGCCCGTATCATCGATTCGGTCAGGTCGACCTGCTTGATCTCGACGTTGGCGACCTTGATGCCCCAGGCGTCCGTCTGTGTATCCAGCGCTTCGCGAATGTCGCGGTTCAGTTTCTCCCGTTCTGCCAGCATGTCGTCCAGCTGGTGCTTGCCCAGCACCGAGCGCAACATGGTCTGCGCCAGCTGGCTGGTGGCGTTGAGATAGTCCTCCACCTGGATGATTGCCTTCTGCGGATCGATGACGCGCAGATACACCACGGCACTGACCTTCACCGACACGTTGTCGCGCGAGATCACATCCTGGGTGGGCACCTCCAGCACCACCGTGCGCAGGTCAACCCGCACCACCTGCTGGATGCCCGGAATGATGATGACCAGCCCAGGCCCTTTGACCTTCCAGAAGCGCCCCAGGGTAAACACGACGCCGCGCTCGTACTCGCGAAAAATCCGGAAACTGGACAGCACCAGCACGGCGAGCAATAGAAAAAAAATAGCAAAACTGAAATCCCAAGGCATGATGTTCTCCTTAATGGTCGTATTCAGGGGACAGACTATTCATCTGGCGGCCCATTTTCAGGCGTTACTTCCAGCAGCAGGCCGTTTATGCGAACTACCCGTACTTTCTGTCCACGCCCAAGCGCTTGCGGACTGCTGATACGCCAGGTTTCACCGTGTACCCGCGCTACACCCTCCTTGCCGGCGAAGTCTTCCAGCACTACACCGATGCTGCCGATCATTTCCTCGCTGCCGCTTACCACCGGGCGTCTGCGTGCCCGCAGCGCCATGCCGGCGACAAAGAAAATAAACAGTGCACTGACGACGGTAACCGGCAGGATCACCGACCAGGGCACGCCATAGCCTGGAACGTCGGTATGGATCAGCATCACGGAACCGATCACGAAAGCGGCAATGCCGCCGATGCCAAGCACGCCGAAGCCGGGCATGATGAACACTTCACCGGCCATAAAGACAATGCCCAGAAGGATCAGCGCCAGCCCGGCATAGTTGACCGGCAACACCTGAAAAGCAAACAGCGCGAGCAGCAGTGAAATGGCCCCGACTACCCCGGGCAACACGAAGCCCGGGTTGGAAAATTCGAAGAACAGGCCAAACACACCTGCCAGCATCAGCAGGTAGGCAACACTCGGATCGGCAATGACGGACAGCAGCCGACTGCGCCAATCCGGCTCCACGATGACGATGTTTGCTTCCGCCACATTCAGCGTGCGTTCCACGCCCAGCACGTTCACCTTGCGCCCCTCCAATTGGCGCAGCAGGCCGGGCACGTCAGCGGCGACTACATCGATAACCTTGAGCTTCAGAGCCTCGGCTGCGCTCAGGCTTACTGCCTGCCGTACCGCCTGCTCTGCCCATACGACATTGCGCCCGCGCATCTGTGCCAGGCTGCGGATATACGCAGCGGCATCATTGATCTGCTTGCGCTCCAGCGTGGAGCCGGGGGCGGGCGCCGCGGCCGGCTGCGCTCCCTTCTTCTGCTCGGCAGTGCTGTCCTTGCCGCCCTTTGAGGGTTGCTCGCCCGGCTCCGGCGGAGTGGCGATGCCGATCATGACAGGGGTGGCTGCACCCAGATTGGTGGCCGGTGCCATGGCGGCAATGTGGCTGGCGTAGAGGATGTAGGTGCCGGCACTCGCGGCACGCGCGCCATCGGGCGCGACGAATGCGGCAACAGGGATCGGCGAGGCAATGATCTGTTTGATAATCTGGCGCATCGAGGTGTCCAGTCCGCCCGGCGTGTCCATCTTCAGCACGACCAGTTGCACCTCTTGCTCGGCGGCCGCCTGCAGGCCGCGCACCACATAGTCCGCGCTTGCCGGGCTGATTGCCCCGTCAACATTGAGTACCAGCACCACCGGTGCAGCCGCAGCCACACGCCCCGCCGAGACCAGCAGGAACAGGCCGCACAACAGCGCAAGCAGTATGGAGCTACGGGCCTTGATCATGAAAGTAACCTTTATGTTCAGCCGCCAGAATGGATGATTCAACCGGGGCTGGAATATTGGGCCTGGCCACGGTTTGCATCAGCCCGCTTGCATGCCGATGATCTTCATTGCCTGGGCTGGCGCATCCTGCCTTCCGGGTTTTCGCCGTTAGAGCGCTGCTCCAGCTCGTTGCGATAGCGCCGAGGCGTGCCTTCGGGATCGTCGCGCTCACGTTCGTTGCGTACGTTCGCCTTGCGGCCAGTATCTTCCATGGCCGGCGTTCTGGGCTCCGGCGGAGGACGGCTGCTGGTATGGGGCGCATTCGGGGGGTTGGGTGGAACGCGCTTGTACAGGCGATCCCCCCGGCCTCCGCTTGCATTCGCATTCGGGCGGGTGCCACTAGTGCGCGTATCGGGAGTGTTGCCGGGTGCACTACGAGCGCCAGATGAAGATGGCTGTGATCTGTGCTGCTCGCGCTGTGCATCAGGAGGCGCGTTCTCCTGGCCATAATGTTGGCGCAATGAATCTTCGCGGTAGGGAGCGCCGTGGCGGTGATCCGGGTCGTGCTGCCAGACCCCCGGAGCGGTAATCACATTGGGCCTGCCAAGCCTGTCGTGGTGCCGTGGGCCGTGGTAATAGTAATTGTTTACGTTTACCACGTGAACGCGATGATGGTGCCAGTCGAAATCACCAAAGAAGAATCCGCTGGTGATGGTAATGCCGAAGCCCCACGCAAAACCCGGCGCATATCCCGGGCCATAATAATAACCGGGCCACGGCGCCCAGTAGATCGGCGGATAGTCTGGCCACCACCACGCCCCGTAGACCACAACAGGGTCGTAGTACGGTACGTAGACGACCTCGGGATTGGCTGGTTCGACGACTATGATTTGCCCTTCCGCACTGACCCGAATCTGATCGTTCGAGCTGAGGTTGCCGGCGGCATACGCCTTCTGCCGCAGGTTCTGCACCGTGGCCATTACCTGCGCTTCCTGCGCCAGGAATGCATCGCCCATGCGTTCAGTCCACTGCAGCTTTTCGTCCATCATCTGCAGAATCTGCGGAAACGCGACCAGCGATTTTACGCTGGGGTCCCAATCCTGCTGCTGCACTGCCCTGACCGCATTGTCCCCCAGCAGACTGGGGTTGGCCCTGGACCAGCGCGCGGCCTCGACCACTTCCAGCGGGTAAGTGGCAGCCATCAAAATCTGCGACAGCAGCGGATCGGGGTAAAGGGCGATGGGCGCCAGCATCTGGTCCAGCTCCTGTTGGCTGAATGCGGGCAGGGCTTGCAGCGGAGCGCTTTCAGGCGGGGCTGCCGGTGCTTCGTATTGCGCATAGGCAGCCGGTTCGAAGGTGAGGAACAGTGACAACAGCAGCGCACACCAGCGTGCCAGCACCGAGCCAGTGTGCGCCCTTACGTGCGTCTCCTGTAGCGAGCGGTTGTCAACATCAATGCAAGCCATCGCAATACCTGTCCCTTCCATTATCGGGTAGGCACCCTGCAAATTCACAAGAGAGCCCATCAGCGGCACATTTCACCAGCGACAGGGCCACTGTTTCCAATTCATGTTCTGCGCCAGCCTGAATTTCCGAAAACCTGAAATCCCGCGAGCACTGCTATTTCTTGTCCCCGCCTTCGCAGGTGTTGATCCCGAAAATCGCATTGGCCGGGCAAAAGCGTACGGCTGCAGTTACCAGCGCGATGCCCGCAATGACCAGAGCCACTATCTGCCATGTTGCTCCGATAGGTGCAACCAGCCCTACAATCAGCAGCACTATGCCGAGTACGATGCGACCGGTACGATCAATTCCGCCTACATTGCATTTCATGATGACCTCCTGATGCTGAGTGAAATGGTAGTTACTGTGCATGGTTACGCAGGTGGGCCGGGCTTTTAAATGCGGCCAGATCACGCTGGCCTGGTTTCCGCTACCATTTGCTACGCCATGCATTGCCGACTGACCTGGCCCGCGTTCGAACGGTGCACAGCCAGTTTGTCTGATGAATCACGTGAATCCGCTTGTGCAGGCAATGTACCTAAACCTGCGCAATATCTAAATACCTAATTCCACGTACATTAGGCAGCAAAAACGCGCTCAGGTTCATTGTTTTGCTTGCCAGGTGCGGGCAGGGTAATGGGCACAGGCTTGCCGGGGTGTGTATTAGTACTAAATGATAGTCCTGATGCCCATACGGTCTTGCGTTATAGTTTTAGGCAAGGTCGTTAAGCAAGACCTTGGAAGTAGTTATGAATGTCCGGTGTCCATAGCGCTTGATGAAAAATCAAAAATTCTACGCTTTCCTGCATAAGCAGATCCCTGTCATGCTGGGATTGTCTCTGGTGGCTGGGCCGGCCTATATCTATCTGGGGGCGTATTACCATGTCCTGGCATCGGCGCTGGTCTGGTACGGGCTGGTGATACTGGTTTCCCTGTGGGGCATCAGGGTCTACCGCAACTTCCGTTTTGAGGAAATGACCAAGCCGGCCCTGGAGCGCTGGTATCGGGAGATGAGTTATTTCTTCTATACCATTTTCCTGCTGTGGACCCTCATCTTTCTGCTTTACACGAGTGGAGATGTTTACCAGATTCACTATGTCGCCATCTTCACGCAAATGGGCACCGCCGTTGTGGCTTCCACCTTGCTGATACCGGACCGGCGGCTCTATGGTCCAACCATCCTGATTTTTACGGTGCCACTGACGATCTATTTTTTCCTGATCGGCGAGGTTTATGGCTACGCCCTGACGTTTTTGTCCCTGGTATTTTCGTGGCTGCTTTTCTATGCCGCGAAAAACAGCTGTGCCCTGCTGCGGAAAACCAATCATCAGGCATCCCACGACATGCTCACCGGCCTGAGCAACCGTTACAACTTCATCGAGCATTTGCAGCAAGTGATCAACCAGCTCAGGGAAGACCACGGCTACTCCTATCTATTGCTGATCGACCTGGATCATTTCAAGTCGGTTAACGATTCCCTCGGACACGATGTGGGCGATACGCTGCTGCAGGAAGTTTCATCGCGACTGCGGCAGAGCACGCCTGCGGGCAATATGCTGGCCCGCCTGGGCGGCGATGAGTTCATCATCGTTGGTGACAGGCTGGCGAGCAGGGAGGATTGCAAGATTGCCGCCGTGGCCCTGTCGAACAAGCTGCTTGAGGTGTTGAAGCTGCCTTACGTCATCAATAATCACCACCTGTACATCAGCAGCAGTGTGGGCGTCAGCCTGGTGGATGACAGCAGCATCAACGCCAACCGTTTCATCAAGGAGGCGGACATCGCGATGTACGAAGTCAAGGCCAGCGGTCGCGATGGCGTGTTCCTGTTCAATGATGCCTTGTCCAGGCGGATTGAACAGCATCTGGAGATAGAGCGCCTGCTACATTTTGCACTGATTAATGAAGAGATAACGCTGAATTTTCAGGCGCAAGTCGATGCAGACAAAAATATAGCGGGAGCAGAGGTGCTGGTACGCTGGCATAACGCCAGGCTGGGGGCCGTTTCCCCTGCGGTATTCATCCCGATAGCCGAGCAGACGGGGCTGATTATCGAGCTGGGGAATTACATCCTGGCGCAGTCGCTGATTACCCTGCAGGCGTGGCATGACAGAGGGCTGTCATTGCCGCACCTGTCGATCAATATCAGCATGCGGCAGTTCCTGCACCATGCGTTTGTCGATGAGGTCAGGCGGCTGCTTGAACTGCACCTGGAGCAGGGCTTATGCAACCGGCTGACGTTTGAGATAACCGAGTCCATCGTGGCCGGGGACATCGGCAAGGTTGTCACCCGCATGAATGAACTGAAGGCATTGGGCATCCAGTTTTCCATGGACGACTTTGGCACGGGTTACTCGTCATTGAGCAATGTCAAACGCCTGCCCATCGCTGAAATAAAAATAGACAAGGCTTTTGTCTCGGAAATTGAACATCACGACGGCGATCAGTCCATGATCAAGACCATACTCAGCATGGCCGAGCTGTTTGATTTCAGCGTGGTGGCGGAAGGCGTCGAAACAGCGGGCCAGTTTGATTTTCTGGCGGCCCATGGCTGCAAGATTTTCCAGGGGTATTATTTTTCAGTGCCCTTGTCTGAAGAGGATTTTGAGCAGTTCTATTACCGCCACTCGAAATCCGCTCCTGTTGTGCAACAGCAGGCCATTTAGCGGCACTGGCAGGCGCTACGCGCTGAAGCTGGCTACATCTGGCTGGCCGGAGGCGCGACCTTGACCACTTCGTCCAGCGTGGTCAGTCCTGCCGCAACTTTCATCGCGCCGGAAATGCGCAACGGGCGCATGCCTTCACGGGCGGCCATGTCGCGAACAGGCGCAGTGTTGGTGGTTGGGGTAACCAGCTTGCGCAGCTCGGGCGTCATCAGCAGGATTTCATAAATGCCCACCCGCCCCATATAGCCGGTCATGCGGCACTCCAGGCAGCCTTTGGGGTGATAAATCTGTGCCGGGCTATTCGATTTCCATGGCGCCACCAGTGTGTCCCACTGCTCCTTTTCATCGGCCTGCAAGGGCATTGCCTGTTTGCAGTGCGGGCACAGTGTGCGCACCAGGCGCTGGCCCATTACGCCGAGCAGGGTGGCATTGAGCATGTAGGAAGGCACGCCGAGGTCGAGCAGGCGGGTGATGGCAGCGGGGGCGTCATTGGTATGCAGCGTGGATAGCACCAGATGCCCGGTGAGCGCAGCCTGGATCGCCATGTCGGCAGTTTCCAGGTCGCGTATCTCGCCGATCATGATGATGTCCGGGTCCTGCCGCATCAGCGCACGCACACCGTCGGCGAAGCCGAGCTCAATGGCGTGCTGCACCTGCATCTGGTTGAAGGCAGGCTCAACCATTTCGATCGGGTCTTCAATGGTGCAGACATTCACCTCGGGGGTGGCCAGGCTCTTCAGCGTAGAGTACAGGGTGGTGGTCTTGCCCGAGCCGGTCGGGCCGGTGACGAGGATGATGCCGTTCGGCTGTGAAGTCATGTGATGCCAGCGTGCGAGATCTTCCTCGGAAAATCCCAGCTCGGAAAAATCGCGCACCAGCACTTCCGGGTCGAAAATTCGCATCACCAGCTTTTCGCCAAAGGCAGTCGGCAATGTCGATAGCCGCAGTTCAATTTCCAGTCCGTCGGCCGTGCGCGTCTTGATGCGACCATCCTGCGGACGGCGCTTCTCCACCAGATCCATGCGGCTCAGCACCTTGATGCGGCTGGTCATGGCGTGCATCACCGACATGGGAACCTGGTAGACCTGGTGCAGTATGCCGTCGATGCGGAAGCGCACGATGCCCAGCTCGCGCCGCGGTTCAATGTGGATATCCGATGCGCGCTGGTCAAAGGCGTATTGCCACAGCCAGTCCACGATGTGCACGATGTTCTGGTCGTTGGCATCAAACTGGCGCGTGGTGCTCTTGCCCATTTCCACCAGTTGCTCAAATGATGCCAGGCCGGATGCGCCCTGGCGGTCGGTTTTTGTGGCGCTCTTGACGGACTTGGCCAGATTGTAGAACTCGACCAGGTAGCGGCTGATGTCCGGCGGACTGGCGACCACGCGGCGGATTTCCTTGCGCAGGATGGGCTGCAGCACGGCTTCCCATTCGCGCAGAAAGGGTTCGGCGGTGGCGATCACCACTTCGCGCGCGTTCACCTGTATCGGCAAAATGCCGAAGCGCGCGGCATAGTCGCTGGACATGATGTCGGTAACGGAGGAGAAATCCACTTTCAGCGGGTCGATGTGCACATACTCGAGGCCGACCTTGTTGGCCAGCCACTCTGTCAGCACTTCCAGTGTCAGCGTCTTGTGCGGTGCTTGCTGCGACTTCCAGTTCTGCTCGGCGAGGGTGACCAGCGGGTGCGTGTCATGGCGCAGGCTGCGCTTGGTGGCAAGGAAGGCCTCGGCTTCTGCACGGCCCATCATGCTGTCGTTCACCAGCATATCGACCAGCTCGGATAGCGTCAGCTTGTGCTCGCGTCTTTCTTCTCGCGGCTGAGTGGCTTCCCGTGGCGGAGTGGCTTCCTGTGGCATGGCGGGTTTCTGTTTCATGGCGATACCTTAGATCGGTTATTGTTAAACTATACTGGTATCCTGACTATAACCCAAGAGGACGCCACTGCACGGTGCAACACGGGTAAGGCAGCGCTCCCGGTTGCGGGTTTCTTCGGTACACTTCGGTTTTTTATTTACCCAGCCAGGAAAAAAGATGCAGAACGAGACCAGCCATACGACCCAGAATGCTGCAGCGGAGCAAAGTGAGGGGGCGCAAGCCGTCAAACCGGTGCGCTCATTGCGCTGGTATGACTACCTGTGGTCGAGCCTGCCGATCGCGCTGCTTTACACCGGGGGTAAGTTTGGCGTGGCCGGCAATGTGCTGGGCGGTCTGGTGGGTATCGGCGCGGTCTGGTTGAACCTGCGCATACTGCGCGGGCAACGCGGTGTCATGCTCAGGTATTTTTTGTCATTGCTGCTCACTGCAGGCGCGTATGTTGCATTCGCAATTCTGATTACGCTATATCAGGCGTACACGCATCAACTTTAACCCGGAAGCTGCTGCGTCAGCAGCAGCGATGAGTCGTTATATGGTGGGGGAGGCGCTATGCCAGGCACGATACCCGCAGCTGTGGATGCTCAGCGCCGGCTGATCGCCGCCCTGTGCGATGGGCGCCGCTATCCGCATGCAGCAGGGCATGTGCGCCTGATTGAAACCCATATCTCCTGGGTGCTGCTGGCCGGGCGCTATGCCTACAAGATCAAAAAATCCGTCGACCTCGGCTTTCTCGATTTCACCACGCTGGCGCTGCGCCGCCATTTCTGTGCAGAAGAAATCCGCCTCAACCGCCGCCTGGCGCCACAGTTATACCTTGATGTCGTCCCGATCGGCGGCACAGCAGAGCAACCCGAACTGGGCGCGCAGCCCGCCATTGAATATGCCGTGCGCATGCGCCGTTTTGCTGCATCCGGAGAGCTGCACCAGCTGCTGCGGCGCGGCCTGCTTACGCCGCAACACCTGGACAGCCTGGCCGCCACCGTTGCGCATTTTCACGCCAGTCTGCCTGGTGCAGATGCGGGCTCCTTATTTGGCACACCTGCCGCCATTCGTGCGGCGGCACTGGAAAATTTTTCACATCTGCAGGCTATCCTCAGCGACAGTAAAGATCTCGCCAGCGTGCAGTTGCTGCGTGCAGCCAGCGAGCGCAGCTATGTTGCCTGCGCGCCGGTGTTTGAACGGCGTCGCAAGCAGGGCCATATCCGCGAGTGCCACGGCGATCTGCATCTGGGCAATATCGTGCTCATCGGCCAGCAGCCGGTTCCCTTTGATGGCATTGAATTCAACCCGGCGCTGCGCTGGATCGATGTGATCAGCGAAATCGCCTTTACCGTGATGGACCTGCTGCATCAGCAGCGCCCTGATCTGGCTTGGCGTTTCCTTAATGCCTACCTGCAGGCGACGGGCGATTACGGCGGGGTGTCTGTGCTGCGCTTCTACGTTGCCTATCGCGCAGCAGTGCGCGCCAAGGTCAGCGCGATTCGTGCCGCGCAGGCGGACATCTCGCCACGCACACGCAATCAGGAGTTGGCCAGCTGTCGCCGCTATATCGCGCTGGCCACGGCGCAGCTGGCACGGCAGCAAGCGGCACTGATCATCACCCACGGTTTGCCGGGATCAGGCAAAACCACCTTTGCCGAGGCTGCACTGGAACGGCTGCAGGCCATCCGCATCCGTTCCGATGTCGAGCGCAAGCGCCTGCACGGGCTGGACCCGCTGGCAGACAGCCACGCACAACCGGGCATGAACATCTACGATGCAGCTGCCACGCAGCGCACTTACGCACGGCTGCTTGAGCTGGCGCGCGATCTGCTCAAGGCCGGCGTGCCGGTCATCGTGGATGCCGCCTTTCTCATGCTGGAGGAACGCGCACGCTTCCGCGAGCTGGCGCAGCAACTGCGCGTCCCCTTTGTGATCGCCAGCCTGCAGGCTGGCAGCGCGACCCTGCGCGCGCGCATCGTGCAGCGCCGCAGCGAGGCGCGCGATGCCTCCGAGGCCGACCTTGCCGTACTGGCCATGCTGCAGGAAAAGCAGGAGCGGCTGGGCGCGCAGGAAAGCCAATGTAGCGTGCTGTTTGGCGCTGATGGCGATGCCGCGGCTGCCTGGACCAGGCTGGAGCAGATGCTTGCGCCGCAGCAGTAAATGCCCACGCGGGGCCAAGTCTGCCTGTGCAGCGATTGTTCCCAATTTTCCCCTGTGAGGAGTAATATTTTCTTTCCACACTGACCCAAGGAGATTGTTATGACAGATATCACCAAGCTACTGGCCGATGAAGCAGAACATTTACTCAAGCATCGCTGTGTCGGCATTCCCAAGGAATCGTTACACCTGCCCGGGCCGGATTATGTCGATCGCGTGGTGTCAGTGAAGGACCGCAAGCCCGGTGTGCTGCGCAGCCTGCAGGCCTTGTATGATCATGGCCGGCTGGCCAATAGCGGCTACCTGTCGCTGTTGCCGGTGGATCAGGGCGTGGAGCATTCCGGCGGCGCCTCGTTTGCGCCCAACCCGATCTATTTCGACCCCGACAACATCGTCAAGCTGGCCATCGAAGGCGGCTGCAACGGTGTTGCCTCTACCCTGGGCGTGCTTTCTTCCGTGGCGCGCAAGTACGCACACAAGATTCCGTTCATCGTCAAAATCAATCACAACGAGATGCTCACTTACCCCAACATCTACGACCAGACCCTGTTTGCCAGTGTCAATCAGGCGTTTGACATGGGCGCGGTTGCGGTGGGGGCAACGATATTTTACGGTTCCGAACATTCGCGCCGGCAGATCCAGGAAATCTCCGATGCCTTCGAGCATGCGCACAGCTTAGGGTTGGCCACCGTCCTGTGGGCTTACCTGCGCAACCCGGCGTTCAAGGTGGGCGACAAGGACTACCACGTGTCGGCCGACCTCACCGGGCAGGCCAACCACCTTGCGGTGACCATCAACGCCGACATCGTCAAACAGAAAATGGCCGAGAACAACGGCGGTTACAACGCCATCAAATTCGGCAAGACCAGCCCCAAGGTTTATAGCGAGCTGACCACTGATCACCCGATCGATCTGGTGCGCTATCAGGTAGCCAACTGCTATATGGGGCGTGCCGGCCTGATCAACTCCGGTGGTGAGTCCGGCAAGGATGATTTGCACCAGGCAGTGCGCACCGCGGTGATCAACAAACGTGCCGGCGGCATGGGGCTGATCTCCGGGCGCAAAGCCTTTCAGAAGCCGATGAAGGATGGTGTGGCGCTGTTGAATGCGATCCAGGACGTGTATGCGTCCAAGGCAGTGACGGTGGCCTAGGGGCCGAGAAGGCAATCAGTTGCGGGATGGCGGGGAAAGTTGCAGCAGAAACGCGCTGGCTAGAATGAGTACATCGCCTTCAGGCCGAAGGTGTTCATGCTGGACTGGGGTTGTACGATGCTGTAAAGGCTGCCGCCGGAAGTGGCGGTCACCGCGTCGGATTGGCTGAAGCGCCAGCTGTCGTAATAGCCCACAATGTCCCAGGATCTGCCCGGGCGATAAGCCAGCTCGGCATACAGGCTGAAGCGCTTGCCGGGGCTCAGTTGCGGATTCGAGTCATAGCCGGCGCTGTCCAGGTGCGCATCTTCACTGGTTCTGATCGGCAGCTTGAGCCCGCCACTGCCATGGAAACCGGTGCCCTGCCTTGGCTGGTCCAGGCTGACGCCGGTGCGCAGAAACCAGATCGAATAATCTTCGATCTGGTTCATGTTGATGGTGCGCCGCCAGCTGTCCCAGCCCAGTCCGCCGACATAGTCGAGCTGGTAATCCCCCAGGTTGTGGCGCGCAATAAGCTGGCCTTCGTGCGTCATGCCGTTGTAGTCGGTCTGGGTGGAAACCGGCGCATAACTGAACTGGGTATAGGTGTCATAGTCGACACGGCCGGTGTAGAGCTTGGCGCTGTAGGCGTAAAGCAAACCGCTGTCGCCGTTTTCCATCCACTTCAGGTGCAGGGCATAGCGTGAGCCGCTTTCTTTCGGAGAGAGCGGCGGGCTCTGCAGTGTTTCTTCCCAGCTGTAGTGTTCCACACCGGCACCACTCGCCCAGTCGGCGCTAGCCAAAGGCGAAAAGAGGGCGGATGCCAAAAAGGTTGCAGCAAGAATTCTTGTGCTCATTTTGTCCTCTCTGCGGTGTGTCAAGTGGAGCTGGGGTTAAGGGATGTTACTACAGTTGCCGCAATGTCAGTATGGCTGGAACATTTATGCAACAACCGGCCCCCCTCAGCGCATGCCGATTTCCTGCCGTCCCTCATTCAGCTTGCTCAGCTTTGCCTTCAGGTCTGGCAGGATGGCTGCCACGGCTTTTTCTCCCTCCAGCACGGCGAGGTGGCGGCCGTTGAAATCGGTCGAATTAATGCCCAGGGTCACTGGACGAATGACAACATCTGCGCCGGGAAGTTCAGTCCGGTTTATGGTCTGTCCCATAATGGTGAAGGTCTGCATCAGCACATCAAGCGTGCTTTCGGTTTTGCCATACTGCGGTTTGTCGGAGATATCGACCGCGATGACGAAGTCAGCCCCGAGCGAGCGGGCGACCCGCACCGGAACCGGGGCAACCAGCCCGCCATCCACGTAGTCGTGCCCGTTAATGGCTACCGGCTGGAACACGCCGGGGACAGAGCTTGATGCGCGCACGGCCATGCCGGTATTGCCGGTGCGGAACACGATCATCTCGCCGCTATGCAAATCGGTGGCCACGACTGCAAACAGCTTGTTCAATTTTTCCAGCGGGCGCTGTTTGACGGCAGTATTGATGAAGTCCTGCAGGGCTTCGCCCTTGATCACGCCGCGATTGGGCATCGACCAGTCGCTGACCTGGCTTTCATCCATCTGCATCGACAGCTTCTGCATATCAAAGCCGTTATAACCGGCAGCATACAGTGCACCCACCACCGAGCCGGCGCTGGTGCCGACGATAATGTCCGGGGTGATGCCTTGTGCTTCGAGTGCCTTGATTACGCCAATGTGCGCAAAACCACGCGCAGCGCCACCGCCCAGGGCGAGCGCGATTTTTGCCGGCGCGCGCGCGAGGGGGGGCGTAACTGGCGGGGCGACGATAGGCGCGGGGCTGCTGCATGCGGCCAGCAGCAACGCGGATGCCGCCAGCAGGATGTATGTGTGGATGGAAGCTGAATTGATTTTCATACCAGGCAAACCTTTACGTGATTGGAGCCCGCAAGCGGCGGGAAATATCGGCGGGCATCGCCCCAGCGCAGTGCGGTAAATTAAAGTGTGTGCGTGGCCGGGAGTGAAGCCGGAATGGTGAGGCAGGGCGAGCGCACTGCCTGCATTATAGCAAAGCGCTAAAATCAGGCCGGGATGAGTGTTGTTACGCCGCGCCGAACGGCCATTTTGGCGCCAAGATCCTGCAATTGCTGCGGGCTCAGCAGGCGGGCCGAGAGCGGCAGCAATTGCGCATTTTCAAGCGCGATGTGGCGCTCATAGGCCGTGCTGAAAGTGGCCACCACGCTTTCTTCCAGCGTGGCTGACTGACCCTCGGCAATACCCTGCAAACGGGAACGCAAACGCAGCCATGCCGCATCCATCTCATGATGCTCGCCGATCAGGCGTACGACCAGTTCATGCGCCTCGACACTGCTGGTGGCGAGCAGCAGGGGAAATAAATCCATTTCCTCATCCTGGTGGTGGTACTGCCCGGCAGTGTCGAAGTAGCGCAATATGGCCTGCGCCGCCTGGCGTGCCTGTGCATCGCAACCGTGTGCGGGGAGGTGCTGCAGGAGTTTGTACAGCGTGCTGCACTGCGCCATGATGCGGCCGTGACAGGCGCGCAGCATTTCCAGCGGGGATTCGAAAGTGGGTGCTGCTGAGTTGTCTGGTAAATCGATCATGTGTGTTTCCTCACTTGGCATTACGCTGGCTGGCAAGCCCGCGGCAGTTACAGGGTGCGCCAGGGCAGCGGGTCATGTGTCAGCGCGACGGCTACGATGTAGCCAAAAACAGCCTGGGCGGCAAGCCATGCCGTCAGCCTGATCGCGCGTGTCTTGCCGCGCCTGATTGCGAGCGTACCCAGGGCAATGTAAAGCAATAATGCAACGATCTTGCTCATCAGCCAGGGCGCAGCAAACGGTGAAATTTCAAGCAGCACTGCCAGTGTAATGGCACTGGCCAGCAACAGGCTGTCGACGACATGCGGCACAACCCGCACCCAGCGCTGTTGCAATATTGCCGAGCCGCGCAACATCCACGCCCCGCGCAGAACAAACAGCGCATAGCTCAGCAGAACACAGCCGACATGCACCAGCTTGATGGCGCCCGGGCTCAATTAATCAGCACCTCCGCAGCGACTGCGGCTCGCCTCAACCCGTACTCCAGGCGCGCGGCCGCTTCATGCCGGCAATCTTGCAGGCCTGTTTCACATAACCGTAGGGAAACAGCTCGAAGATCATGTTGCGCGAATCGGCGCCATGCTTTTGCGCCAGATGCTTCATGACATGGCGCACATCGGAAGCGACCTGATGCTCCGCATAATATTCACGCATAAAACGGATCGCATCCCAATGCGCTTCGGTAAGCTGGATGCCTTCCCGGCGGGCAAGCTCCGTTGCCACCTCTTCTGTCCAGTCCTGTGGTTCTACCAGATAGCCTTCTACATCTGTTTCCGGTAATTGCAATGTCGCGTTCATTATTCACCTCAATGGAAAATGGTTAACCGAGCTGATGCGTGAATTGTATATCATGTATTTATAATATCACAACATGATATTTAAATATCAGGATAAACAATGTAATATAAGCGCATGTCTAAAAAAACCCTAAGCAAGGGCGAGTTCGAAACGCTCTCGCGGTTCCGCTACCAATTGCGCCGTTTCCTGCGTTTCAGCGAAGAAGCGTCGCGCCAGTTTGGCATTACCCATCTGCAGTACCTGCTGTTGCTGCACCTGAAGGGGCGGCAGGGCAGGCAGTGGGCCACCATAGGCGAGCTGGCCGAGCTGCTGCAGTCGCATCACCATGGCGTGGTGTCGCTGGTGTCGCGCTGCGAGAAGCTGGGGCTGGTTTACCGGCAGCAGGGCGTGGCCGACCGGCGTGAGGTGGAAGTGCATCTCACTCCGGCAGGGGAGAAGACCGTGGGCAAGCTCGCGCGCCTGCACCGCGACGAGCTGCTCAAGCTGCAGGGGGTGTTCCAGGTGCCGGGTATGCAGGAGCTGGCCGGAGCCGGGAGCGAGGATGCAGCTGTTTGATCGCCCGGCCAGGCAAGGCTGCTGATCAGGCCGGCTGGGCGGGCGGATTTATTCTTCGAGATTGCCGCCGCAATGGGGGCAGACGTTGCGTTTGTCTTTCAGGCGCGATTGCTCGATCAGGGCCGATGCCAGGATGGCGCTGGGCAGCGCAAAAAATCCTATTCCCAACGCAGCAAAAAACGACGCAATGATTTTTCCCGCAGTCGTGATCGGGTAGATATCGCCATAGCCCACCGTCGTCAGCGTCATGATGCCCCACCACATCGAGGCGGGGATGCTGGAGAAAGCCTGCGGCTGCGCGGTGTTTTCGGCAAAGTAAACCAGCGATGAGCAAATAATTAGCAGGGTAAACATGATCACGCCGGCAATGATGAACTCGGCTCGTTTGGAGCGTGCAGCCTGCCAGATGGCGTACATCGCCTCATTGCAGTGGGGAAGATGCAGCAGGCGCACCACCCTGAATAATCTGACGATGCGCAGAAAGCGCAAGTCTGCACTGCCCATGAATATCAGGGACGGCAGGATGGCCGCCAGATCAAACAAGGCCATCGGGCTCAGCATGTAGCGTATACGCCCGCCCAGCGGGTGCTGATATTTCGGATTGAGATCAGCCACCCACAGGCGCAGCAGATATTCCGCAACAAACAGTGCAACCGAGAAGATTTCGAATGCCGAGAAAAGAATCTGCCACCTGATGTAGAGCGGAACCACGGTTTCCAGCATCATGGCCAGTACATTCAAAATGATCAGCACGCCCAGGCCGAGGTTGAACGCGGCGGCCCAACGCTCATTGAGATGTTGTCCCTGCACCATTTGATGCAGGCGGTGCTTCAGGTGGTGGTGGCTTTCCATGTCCTGATTGTATCAAGCATAGTGATATTGGGGTTTAGCCGCCGAACAGCGTAACCAGCCCATCCAGTCCGACAAAGTTGAAGGCATAGCTGGCTTGCGCGCGTACCACCGGCTTGGCGTGGTAGGCAATGCTCACGCTGGCCTGCGTCATCATCTTGAGGTCATTGGCACCGTCGCCCATGGCGATCACCTGCTTGTTGCCCAGCGCCAGCTCGTCGCGGGTGTGCACCAGCCAGTCGGCCTTGCCCTGGGCATCGACTATTTTGCCGAGCACCTGGCCGGTGAGCTTGCCGTTCACGATTTCCAGCGTGTTGGCATGGGTAAAATCCAGGCCTAAACGTTTTTTAAGTCGCTCGGTGAAATAGACAAAACCACCGGAGACCAGCAGTGTCCTGATGCCATGCTCCTTCAGCCTGGCCAGCATCACCTCGGCACCCGGGCTGAGCTGCAAGCGCTCGTCATACACGCGCTGCAGGGCGCTTTCTTCCAGCCCTTCCAGCAGCGCCACGCGGCGGCGCAGGCTTTCGGAGAAATCGATCTCGCCGCGCATCGCTGCCTCGGTGATGGCGGAAACCTGCGGCTTCAGCTGGTACATGTCGGCGATCTCGTCGATGCACTCGATGGTGATCAGCGTCGAATCCATGTCCATTACCACCAGGCCGAAATCGGAAAGGTGCTGCTCGGGGCGCACATAACCGTAGTCGAGCTGGTGCTCATGGCAATACTCCGCGATGCTGTCGTGCTGCTTGGCGTCGCGCAGGCGATAGGCATGCGCGCCGATCTGCTCGGTGCGGCTGGGCAGGGTCAAATCGGTAAGGCGCTGCAGTTGGGTAGCGGGGATGTCGTGTAGTGCCTGGATGATGAGGTTCATATTTAAATTGCAATTCCCGCTTGGGCGGGTATCAAGTCAGTTGAAAAATCCTGTAAGGCAGGGCTTCGTATTACAAAAACAGCGCAGCGGAAACGCCAAAACGGGCAGCCATCGCTTTGGCTTGCCGCGCATTAAAATTGCGGCGACCCGATAGCAATTCAGACACCACCCCCTGGCTGCCGAGCTCGGGCAGATCGGCCTGGCGCAAATTATCGCGCTGCATCAGGTAGCGCAAAGCTTCTGCACCGGTGGCAGCCGGTGGCATCTTGTCCTTGGCTTCATATTCAGCGACCAGATCGCCGAGGTAATCTACCAATCGGGCCAGCGGATGTTTTTCATCGGCCCCACCCGCATCCAGCGCTGCATCAAGCGCTTCAACCAGCTGGGCATATTCCTTGGCATTGCGCGCTGGCTTCAGCACGGGGGCAACATAGCTCCAGTGTTGTATCGCATCCTTAACTCGTGCGTTCATTTCCAGCCTCCTTGGTCATATTCCTTGTGCGTCAAAACTGCCCTGATAAATAATCGTTTCGAGTTGAAGTGAATCGCAGCAATCAGACGAAGTTTGTTTCCGCCAACGTCAAACAAAAACAAATCACCAACTTTATCGGTGCTGGGGAAGAGTGTTCTCAACTCTGCAAAATTACGCCAGTCAGCCTTCTTGCAAAGACGATACCACTGATCAAGAGCACTAGCGCATTGAGGATGTGCTTGCTGTGCCGCCACAATCCGTCGATGGGTAATGATGTGCATGCGGGCAGTATATCTCAAAACGAGATTTCCGCAAGAATGAGTTCTGACAGCATGAACATGGTCCGAACCAGCCCCCAAACAAAACACGCCGAAGCCAGAACTTGGTCTGCCAAATGAGCGTCTAAAGTTACGTGAAGGAACGAGCAAGACAAATATTGCTGGCAGATTTGACGAGCGAAAGGAGCAATCATGATTACCGTTACTGGAGCCACCGGGCAATTGGGACATCTGGTCATCGCGGCACTGCTGAAGAAAGTCCCCGCTGCCGGCATCGTCGCTGCCGTGCGCAATGTGGAAAAAGCCAAGGACCTTGCCGCACTGGGCGTGCAAGTGCGCTACGCCGATTACAACAAGCCTGACACCTGGGACGATGCGCTCAAAGGCGCGGACCGGGTGCTGCTGATCTCCTCCAGCGAAATCGGGCAGCGCGCGAAACAGCATCAAGCCGTCATCGATGGCGCCAGGCGCACAGGCGTGAAGCTGCTGGCCTACACCAGCGTCCTGCATGCCGACACCTCGCCACTCGGGCTTGCTGGCGAACACCGGGATACCGAGGCAGCGCTGCGCGCATCCGGCGTTCCCCACGTATTGCTGCGCCATAGCTGGTACACCGAAAACTACACGGCAGGCATCCCCGGCGCACTGGCGCGCGGCGCAGTGTATGGCTGTGCGGGCAATGGTCGCATCGCCTCCGCTACCCGCGCCGACTACGCCGCCGCAGATGTGGCTGCGCTGACCGCCGACAACCAGGCAGGAAAAATCTATGAACTGGCCGGCGATACCTCCTACACGCTGACCGAGCTGGCGGCCGAAATCTCGCGCCAGTCCGGCAAGAGCATCGCTTATGTGAACCTGGCGGAAGCTGAGTACAAGAACGTCCTGCTCAAGGCAGGGTTGCCGGAACCCGTCGCCGCCCTGCTTTCCGATTCCGACACCGGCGCTTCCAAGGGCGGGCTGTTCGACGACAGCCACCAGCTGAGCAAACTCATCGGCAGAGCGACGACGCCGTTGGCTACGGCAGTAACGGCGATGATTTAGGGGAGAGGGCAGGCTAAGGCCTGCCTGCTACCTCCGCCTTGACTGCAAGTTCGAATCCACCTATCGTTTAACCGTTAACCATTTAAAGGAATAAGCCATGTCAGCCAAACTTGCAGAACTACAGGCGCAGGCCAAGCAGCTTGGTTCGGAAGAACGTGCACAACTCGCATGTTTTCTGCTTGAAACGCTTGAGCCAACCGAGAGCTGCGATGTCAGCCAGGCATGGGAAACCGAAGTCAAAGCACGCTGGGCAGAGATCGAACGAGGTGCTGTTGAACTTATCCCTGCGACGGAAGTATTTGCCGAGGTTCGCCGCAAGCTTTCGTGAACCAACCGCAGTTCCACCCCAAGGCTCGTGCCGAGTTTGAAAGATCGGCGCTTTTCTATGACAGTAAATTTCCGGGGCTGGGTTTGGAATTCGCTATCGAAGTTCAAGCTGCAGTAGCATTTGCATTTTTACATCCGGAAGCAGGTGCGCCAGTTGCAGACGGATTCCGCCGCGTAGTCGTCCGCAGATTCCCATACTCAGTCGTCTATCGCAGCAAAGCTGATTGCATCTACATCATCGCTGTAGCCCACCAGCGGCGGCATCCGAATTATTGGAATGATCGAACATGAGCAATAAAAACATCGGTAGTAACTTTGACGAATTTTTGTCCGAGAATGCCACCTCGGACGAAGCGACCGCAGTCGCAGTCAAGCGCGTCATCGCGTGGCAGATCGAACGGGAAATGAAAGCGCAAAATCTGAACAAGACCACCATGGCGAAAAAGATGCACACCAGCCGAGCCGCGCTGAACCGCCTGCTGGATGAGAACGACACCAGCCTCACGCTGACTACGTTGGCGAGTGCAGCGGCGGTGCTGGGGAAGAAGTTGAGGGTTGAGTTGCTGGCGGTGTGAAAACAATCCGAACACGACCCCGATTGCTCGCCCGATTGTTAAGAGAAAATCGTAATTGAGATGTTGGTGGGTTTAATTCCAACTTCATTTACTTTGCATATAGTACCTATTGCCACACTCTGAAAAACCGTATGAAACTGACTTTGTTTCCATTACTGTGCAATTTATTAGGTCAGCCATCCCGAAATCAAATAACACAAAGTTATGCCCAGCGCCCATATTACTTTTAAAACAAACGCCATCAAATCCTTCTGATTTAAATAATTCCGCCAGGATTTGAGTGGGGACATAATCAGAACTCGAATCATTATTTTTAATTGGCTTTGTAAATGCATCATTGATCATCGACCATATGGCATATCCAATTTCTTCTTGTGATGTCGGAGTGTCAAATATGCACATGAGGTAGCTGTAGTGTTTTGGGACTGAATAACAATCAATCAATCTCAAATCTCTATTTACCCTGAACTGGGCAGCCGAAATGTATTCACCAATATGTGGCCTTAATTCCGCCATGCTTGTATTTTCATCATTTGCTAAATACAAGTAAGAAATCCCTTTTGGATTTGCCCTTCCCTCATATCCCTTAAATGGGATTGGCTTCATTCTTTCTCGCGGAAGACCAGCAATAATTAGTTGCCCTTCATCCTCATACTCGTTATGTCCTATTTGTGAGCGAAATAGGACGGAACCCGCAGCTAAGCTTCTTTCCCTGGCAGGAAGAGACCTTTTAATATTGAATAGGAATTCCTTTACTTCGTCTGAATGCACGTATCTGCTTTCATGCTTTACTTTATGTTCGAAGTATTCAAAGTCCCTCCATGAGTTAAAGCCCAAAATAATTCCTCCTATAGGTTTTCAGTAAGCATAAAGAGAGAACCTCAAATGTACTGGAGTTGATTTGTTTTGCCTATTGACTTTGATATGGTGGGCAACATGTTGCCCACCATATGGTTTGAGATTTTGGTTTTTCTCCCCTGTGCGCCGCCGAGTAGCGCAGGCTGGTCAGGGGATGTCGGCGAGGACTGTCTGAGCGCGTAGCGCGAGTTCCGCAGCCGCCTGACCAGTCGAGCAACGCAGGGAACCGCGAAGCGGCGGCAAACCGGGGGCGACTTCTTTGGGTTACCTTTCTTGGCAAGACAAGAAAGGTAACTTGCTGCCGGGTAACCCCCGGCGGTTTTGTTTTTAGTTGGGTTACGCGATGAAACCGCTAATCCAACCTACGGCGCTGAAGCGTAGGGGCTAAACCAGCTCCTTGAAAAAATTCACCACCGCCAGCACTCGCTGCTTCAAATCCCCGTACTTCAAATCAATCTTCAGCCTGTCCTGCCCCGCCATCTTGATATGGCGCTTGCTCTGGATCATGGTGATGATCTTCATCGGGTCGATCGGCGGGGTGGGCACGAACTGGATGGTGATGGCATCGCCTGAGGCATCCACCTTGGTGATGCCCAGCGGGCGGGCCAATATGCGCAGGCGGTGGCTGTCGAGCAGGGTCTGCGCGGGGTCGGGCAGCAGGCCGAAGCGGTCGATCAGTTCCTGGTGCATTTCCTCCAGCTCTTCCAGCGTGGCGCAGTTGGCCATGCGTTTGTAGATCACCAGTCTTTGGTGGATGTCGCCGCAGTAGTCGTCGGGCAGCAGGGCGGGAGTGTGCAGGTTAATCTCGGTGGTGACGCCCAGTGGGTGCGCCATGTCCGGCTCGTGGCCCTGACGCAGCGAGGCGACGGCGGCATTGAGCATGTCGGTATAGAGGCTGAAGCCGATCTCCTGCATCTCGCCGCTTTGCGATTCGCCCAGCACTTCGCCGGCACCGCGTATTTCCAGGTCGTGCATGGCCAGGTAGAAGCCGCTGCCCAGTTGTTCCATCGCCTGAATCGCTTCCAGCCGTTTTTTCGCCTGCGCGGTGAGGCCGTCCATGCTGTCCACCAGCAGAGAGGCGTAAGCCTGATGGTGCGAACGTCCGACGCGGCCGCGCAGCTGGTGCATCTGCGCCAGACCAAAGCGGTCAGCGCGATTCATGATAATGGTGTTGGCGGTGGGCACATCGATGCCGGTT
>JBGPPE010000029.1:0-24698 GCA_041488395.1 Gallionellaceae bacterium | reverse complement strand
AGCACGAACAGCATGATCTTGAACGGCAGAGAAATGGTGGCCGGCGACAGCATCATCATACCCATCGACATCAATACGCTGGCAACTACCATGTCAATAATCAGGAACGGAATGAACACGACGAAGCCGATCTGGAAAGCGGTCTTGAGCTCGCTGATGACGTAGGCCGGAACAAGAATTCTGAGCGGCACCTCCTCCGCGCTCTGCAGGGGCTCGCTATTGGAAATTTTGACGAACAGAGCGAGATCCGCTTCGCGTGTTTGTCTCAGCATAAAGGCCTTCAGCGGCACGCTGCCTTTCTCATAGGCGAGTTCGAGCGAGATTTTATTTTCACTGTATGGCTTGTAGGCCTCTGTGTAAATCTTATCCAGTACTGGTGACATGACAAAAAAAGTCAGGAACAGCGCCAGCCCGATGAGTACTTGATTAGGGGGGGCAGTAG
Organism: Gallionellaceae bacterium; assembly: GCA_041488395.1. GTDB lineage: Bacteria > Pseudomonadota > Gammaproteobacteria > Burkholderiales > Gallionellaceae > 39-52-133. Next base: position 24,256 of record JBGPPE010000029.1, on the reverse strand, counting down.
GGGTACCCAGGGCGGAGCGCAGCAGCGACAGCACGATGATGATGCGGGTGAAGCCGGTCATCATCAGCAACAGGGCCGGCAGGAAAGTCAGCGAGGTAAGCAGGATCAGCGTCTGCAGACTCAGCGTGTAGGTTTGTCCGCCGCCTGCAGCAGGGGTGCTGGTGAAAGCAGAAATACCTGGTTCGGCGGCAACAGCGGGAGTGACCAGCGCGAACAGCAGCGCCGCTACGCACAATAACTTAAGCCGCATTGCGCTTCTCCATCATCTGCTTCAGCCACATCTGGAATTTTCCATCCGGGCCACCGGCAGTGAAACTTGCGGGGCCGGATGGTATCGCCCCCTTGGGCATAGTGTGCAATGTGCGCACCTGGCCTGGCGCAACGCCCAGGATCAGCCAGGTATCGTTTACCTCCATCAGGACCACGCGTTCGCGCGGTCCGACCGCAACGCCACTGATTACCTTGAGCAGGCTGGCCGCACCATGCTGCTGCAGGTTGATGCGCTTCATGATCCAGGCAACTGCAAGCACGGCAGCCAGCACCAGCAGCAAACTGAAAATGATCTGGAATACACTGCCGGAGGAAACGGCGGAAGGGGGCGGCGGTGTGTAGGCGGGACGTGCGGTTTCGGCAACTGCAAGCAATGGGCTATACAGTGCGGCAAGCAGAAGCGGGCGTATATGCATATTATTTGTTGATTCGGCGCAGGCGTTCGGAGGGCGTAATAATATCAGTCAGGCGTATGCCCAGCTTGTCGTTCACGACGACCACTTCACCCTGTGCGATGAGGAAGCCGTTGATCAGCACGTCGAGCGGCTCGCCGGCCATGCCGGAAAGCTCAACTACCGATCCCTGTGCCAGCTGCAGCAGATTTTTGATCGGCATTTTGGTGCGGCCCAGCTCAACTGTCAGCTGCACCGGGATGTCCATGATCATGTCCAGATCGTTATGTGCAGTTGCGCCACCGGCTCCGCCGAACTGTTCGAATACATGGGGTTGCGCTGCCGGTTGGGCAGCTTGTTCCGCCATGGCTGCGCCCCAGTCATCTGCGCTGATTTGAGTTTCGTCAGACATTATTTGCCTCCATCGGTTGGATCATTGGGTGTGCTGGCCAGCATTTTTTCAACTTTGAGCGAATACTGGCCATTGAAAATACCGTATTTGCATTCCATTACCGGCACGTCATATACCAGCGCCTGAATGCGCTCGGGCACTTCCAGCGGAATGATGTCACCGCTACGCATGGTGAGTATCTGGCTTACTGTAACGTCGGCATGGCCAAGGACTGCCGCAAGCTCGACCTCAGCCGACTGCACCTGGCGCGAGAGCAGGTGCAGCCAGCGCTTGTCGGAAACCATGTGTTCGCCCTGCATGGTGCTGTAAAGATACTCGCGTATTGGCTCTATCATTGAATACGGCATCAGGATATGAATGGAGCCGCCGACGCCATTGAACTCAACTTCAAAAGTGGTCACCACCACGATTTCGTTGGGTGTGGCTACGTTGGCAAATTGCGGGTTCATTTCGGAACGAATAAATTCGAACTCGAGTTGGTACACTGATTCCCATGCTTTGGTATAGGACTCAAATACGACGCTGAGCAGATTCTGGATGATGCGGTGCTCGGTCTGGGTGAATTCTCGCCCTTCAACGCGAGTGTGGAAGCGCCCGTCGCCACCGAACATGGTATCCACCACCATGAAGACCAGGTTGGGGTCGAAGATAAACAGTCCGTGGCCGCGCAGGGGTTTTGCCTGGACCAGATTCAGGTTGGTTGGTACCGGCAGATTGCGGATGAATTCGCTGAACTTAACCACACGTACCTGGCCTACCGAGATTTCGGCGGTGCGGCGGATAAAGTTGAACATCGAAATGCGCAGCAGGCGCGCAAAGCGCTCGTTGATGATTTCCATCGTAGGCATGCGCCCACGCACGATGCGTTCTTGCGTGGCCAGATTGTAGGGGCGCACCCCTTCAGCTGGCTCGGCGCTTTTGTCGCCCTCGTCAGTCTCACCCGTCACGCCGCGCAGCAGCGAGTCGACTTCGTCCTGGGATAGGAAATCACTCATGGCAATTTACTGGATAATGAAAGAAGTAAACAGCACGTCCACGATGCCCTCTCTCTCTTCAGTTTGCGCGGTATCTGCAGGCGCCGCAGCGGTCGCTTCATGTCCTGCTTCTGCACCTGCTGCGCTTGCTTCTGATGCTGCTGCCAGTTTTTCCGGAGCCGCAGATGCGGCTGCTTGTTCAGGCTCACTGACAATGCCGAGTACGGCATTGCTGATCTTGATGATCTCCTTGATCAGGCGCGCCTTACCCTCGGCGGAACTTAGCTCGGAGGCTTTTTTGGTGGCCAGCAGCAGCAGGATTTTGCTGCGAATTTCCGGCAAACTGGTTTTGATGCGCTCTTCCAGTTCGGCATCAAAAATCTTCAGGGTAATCCCCACCTGCAAATATTGATCAGAAGTTTCACGCTGCAGATTAACTGTGAAAGGCTCAAGTGCAACAAATTTTGGAGGCAATTGCGGGATGACCTTTTTCGCTTTGGCTTCCTCAGCGTGAGGCGTGTCGTTGCCTCCTCTGGTGAAATACCAGCCAGCCCCCCCAGCAATGGCAGCCACCATCACTGCAATGGTGATCAGCTTTTTCTTGCTTTTTGCGGCGGGAGCTGCGGCAACTTCAGCAGGTTTTTCCGCGGCTGGTTTGGCATTCTTCGACATTGGCATTCTTTCGCGTGTATAGGGACATTATCGGGAAAATTCTCACTCCTCATCAGGGGAACAGAGCGAAAAAGGAGCCGTATTTCATAACGATCAGGCAAATGTGTCAACCATGCCGTTATGGCGCGTGGCAATGCGTGCGCCAGTTGCTGTCGCCGAGGTTACTTCACCAATACTGCCCGAATGAGTGCCTGAGCCTTGTTGTGAAGACGTAAAATCATTTTGCTCCTTGCGGGAAGCCTGATCACCTACTGTCGCATTGCCCAGCATGATACCGTTTTCAGCCAGCATTTCACGCAGCCTGGGCAAGGCTTGCTCAATGGCCTCGCGGACTGCGGCGTGCGGCGAGGTGAACAGCGCCGTTGCCTGATCAGCGCTGACCTTGATGACTACATCCAGAGGGCCCAGCTGCGGTGGATTGAGGTGCAACTCTGCGCTTTGATCGCGCTGCGTCGCCAGCCAGGTGATCTTTTGGCTGAATTCGTTGTCCCATCCCGCCTGGGCTAACGGCGTGTTGACTGCCAATGGGGCGGAAATGCCGGCATCCCGCATGCCGCTGGCAGTGGTGGCTGCCTGAGCTGTGGCTAGTGCACCGGACTGTTGCGCAGTCGCTGCGATTTCCGTCAAATTGATATTGCGCAAGGGCTTGCTCCCCAGGGATGACATGGCCTCGTTTTTACCCAATAGATTGAGCGTATCCGCAAAGGTCGTATTGTCTTTGGCCGTGCTGGCGGCGGCTGGTGGTTGCCCACCCGGTACGGCAGATAACGCAGCCTGTTGTTGCCCCGCCAATGTGGGCAGTTTAGCCTGGGGCAATCCGGTCTTTTCGGCCAAAACCAGATTGGGTGCATGTGAGTCGTTCCCCACCAGTGTGGCTAATGGAACACCTGTAGCGCTGGCCTTGGCCTGATTGGCGACGACTAGCTGGAGATTCACTGCTGGTTGTGCCGTGCCTTGCTGGTTTTGCTGCACCAGCAAGGCAGCCAGCATGTCTGTTGGCAATACGCTGGAAATGTCCGGTAGCAGGGTTGCCGCCTTGCTTTCCTGCACGGCTGCATCTGCTGAATCAGCGCCGCTCTTTTTATCTGTTGCGCTGGAGGTGGTGTTTTTCTCTGCAGGAGCAGCATCGGCAACCTGGCGCGCCAGCACATCGCCGAACCCGGAGGAGCCCTGTGCATCATCCGCGCTGGCAGGTTTGCCTGGAGCCTGGGCGGGGGCGATATTGGTATTGATAGGAAGATTGGTCATGGTTGGCTCCTGTGACTAGTGTAGCGTACTTGTTAGAGAGCTTAGCTCTCATTGCCTTTCTCGGCTCTTTTATGAGCGACGAAGCGCCCGGTATGTTCGTCTTGAATTTTCTGCTCGGCTTTTGTTTCCAGTTTTCTTTCAGCCTCAACGTGGCGCTGCGCCAGGGTGTCGAAAGATTTCATGCGGCGCTGTGCCTCGGATAACTCGCTACGGCCGCTTTGCACCGAGCGCTGCGCCTGTTCAATGGTTTTGAGCTGCTGGTTGATCGCCTCGTCCAGGCGATTGATAAACTCCTGGAAGTTGCGCAGATCGTTAGGGGCCATGCCATTCCTGGCGGCTTCCTGAAACTTTATCTGATAATCCTTGCGAAACTGTTGCAGCATGTTCAGTTTGTCCTGCTCCGATCGATGCTGCTGGTTTAGTTTCCCCAACTTGCGCGTGGCCGCATCATTCCTCTGTTGCGCCAGATGACGCAGGGGTTGCAGTGAGAAGGTATTTGCCATGATGGTCACCGCGCCAGATTACCTGCCCCAAACAGGGAGGAAAGTTTGTCCAGGCTGGCACTATAGTTTTCGGCATCGAACATGCCCTGTTTCAGGAAACCCTCCATACGTGGATATAGCGCAATGGCCTCGTCCAGCAGCGGGTCGCTGCCGGGAACGTAGGCGCCTACGCTGATCAAATCATGGCTGCGCTGGTAGTGGGCGTATAAATGTTTGAAACGCTGCACCAGACTGAAGTGCGGTGCGCTGACCAAATGACTCATGGCACGGCTGATTGATGCCTCGATATCGATCGCGGGGTAATGGCCCTGTTCCGCCAAGCGTCGCGACAGGACAATATGGCCATCCAGAATGGCACGTGCGCTGTCGGCGATCGGATCTTGCTGGTCATCGCCTTCGGTCAGCACAGTATAAAAGGCTGTGATCGAGCCGCCGCCCTCGGTGCCGTTGCCGGCGCGCTCCACCAACTGCGGCAGCTTGGCAAAGACAGAGGGCGGATAGCCTTTGGTGGCGGGCGGTTCGCCAATGGCGAGGCCAATTTCGCGCTGCGCCATGGCGTAGCGGGTGAGCGAGTCCATGATCAGCAGCACGTTCTTGCCTCCATCGCGGAAATATTCGGCGATGGTGGTGGCGTAGGCGGCGCCCTGCATGCGCATCAGCGGGTTGGTATCGGCCGGGGCGGCGACTACGACCGAGCGCGCCAATCCTTCCTTGCCCAGAATATCGGTGATGAATTCCTTAACTTCGCGTCCACGTTCGCCGATCAGCCCGACTACGATGACGTCAGCACTGGTGTAGCGCGCCATCATGCCGAGCAGCACGCTTTTACCCACACCGCTGCCGGCAAATAAGCCCATGCGCTGGCCGCGGCCTACGGTAAGCAGGCTATTGATGGCGCGTACACCCACATCCAGTTCATCCTTGATGGCGGCACGGTCGAGCGGGTTAATGGGGCGGCTTTGCAGCGGAGCGCTTGCATCAGCCTGCAACGGCCCCAACTGGTCGAGGGGGCGGCCGGCACCATCGAGCACGCGCCCCAGCAGCATATTGCCCACTGGCAGGTGGCGCGCCAAGTCTGCTCCACGTCGGCGTGGTGACGCACGTTTTCCGGAAATTATCGGATAGCTGGCGTGCTCCGCAGGAATCACGCGTGCGCCAGGAACCAGGCCATGCACATCATTTTCCGGCATCAGGAAAAGTTTATCGCCGGAGAAACCTACCACCTCAGCCTCGATACGATTATGCGGCAGCTCGATCACGCAGGTGCTGCCTACGGGCATGCGCAGGCCAACCGCTTCCATCACCATGCCGGTGACACGCGTCAGGCGGCCGCTTACCTGCAGGGTGTGGCACTGCCGGACTGTCTCGGTGCAGTCCTGCAATGCTTTCAGCCATGTCTGGTTATGCGCGTTCATTTTCCTGTAGCCAGGCGTTGTCTTGACCCAATGCGGCAACGATGTGTTGCCAGCGTGTAGCCAGAGTGGCATCGATCTGGCTGTTCGCCGTTTCGACTTTGACCCCGCCGCGCTGGATCTGTGCATTTTCAAAAATCTTCCAGCCGCTATGGGCAAGCTGGTCGCCCATTTTTGCGCGCACCAGCACTGCATCGTCAGGATGCATGATCAGGTGTGCGCCCTGGTTGAAGTGAGGCAGGCTGCCTATGGCAGAGTTGATTACATTGAGCAGCATTTCCGGATGCACTCTTAGCGATTGCTGCAGCATTTGTCTGGCGACCTCCAGAGACAGCGCGAGCAGGTCCTGTGCTATTTGCTGATCCAGCTGCTGGAATGCCTGCTCCATGGCATGCACCAGTCCGGCCATGCGTTGCGCTTCCTGCGCAGCTGCGGCGTAGCCAGCCTGGTAACCTTCTTCGTGCGCCTGTTGCTGGATTTGCTCAACCTCGGCTGCGGTGGGTAAAGCGACGCGTCCAGTAGCATGCGGGTGTGAGGAGGTGGCGAAATGAGCTGTGCTGCCGGGATTGCCGGCACCAAAGTTCGGCAGCTCCCAGCGCTCATAGGGCGTCATCTGTTCCTTGGGAATGGGCGGGTTAGACATAAGCCTCTTCCCCCTTGGCGCCTAGTGATATCTGGCCTTCGTCGGCGAGGCGACGCGCCACCTTGAGAATTTCCTTCTGCTCTGCTTCCACTTCGCTGAGTTTTACCGGGCCTTTGGCTTCCAGGTCTTCGCGCAGCATTTCGGAGGCACGCTGCGACATGTTCTTGAATATCTTCTCGCGGATTTCCTCGCTGGCACCTTTCAGCGCCACGATCAGCGACTCGGACTGTATCTCGCGCAGGATCATCTGGATGCCCCTGTCATCAACGTCGATCAGGTTGTCGAATACGAACATTTGATCCATGATCTTCTGGGCAAGTTCAGGGTCAAGGCTGCGCACATTTTCAATAACTGCTGCCTCATTGGAGGTGCCAATGAAGTTGAGAATTTCTGCCGCTGTTTTGATGCCACCCTTGATGCGCTTTTTGCCGATGGCGTTGTTGCCGGACAGCAGCTTGGTGAGCACGTCGTTTAACTCGCGCAATGCGGTCGGCTGTACGCTGTCCAGCGTTGCAATGCGCAACATGACATCATTGCGGGTACGCTCAGAGAATAAATTGAGAATGTTGGATGCCTGATCCGGTTCCAGATGCACCATGATGGTTGCGATAATCTGCGGGTGTTCGCCGCTGATCAGGTCAGCAACGGCAGCGTCGTCCATCCACTTCAGGCTTTCAATACCGCTGGTGTCGCTGTTGTGCAGGATGCGATCCAGCAGTCCCGCTGCCTTGTCGTCGCCCAGTGCCTGTTGCAGCATGCTGCGGATATATTCGCTGGAATCCATGCCAATGGTGGTTTTTTCCGAGGCAATCTGGTGAAACTCATCGAATACGTCGGCGATCTGTTCGCGTGACAGATTGCGCAGCGACACCATGGCGGTACTGATTTTCTGCACTTCCCTGGGCTCAAGATATTTCAGCACCGAGGCCGCTTCGGCTTCGCCCAGCGTCATCAACAGGATTGCGCTTTTGGTTATTCCGACTTCGCTCATTCTGCATTCACCCACTCTTTAACGACCGTGGCGACAATCTTGGGGTCTTGTTGTGCAATCTGCTTGGCGGTCTGCAGGTTGTTTTCATACGAATTGGCGGCCTGTTGCGCTCCATACAGCGCAGCGCCGTCTACACGCGGTGCTGCTTGCGCTAATTCGTGGCCAGGACCGGCCATGGGTACGGTAGAGGCTGCCTTCATCAGGTTCCTGAACGCAGGCCGCAACACGCCGAACACCAGGAACAGCAATACACCCGAAATCAGCAAATATTTCAGTGCGTCCTTGGCCAGCGCGATGGTTTCTGCCTGTTTCCACCATGGGGTGGTGTCTGCGGCGGCAGCTTCCGCGCTCTCGCTGCTGAACGAACTGTTAAGCAGATTCAGGGTGTCGCCGCGCTTGGCATCGAAGCCCATGGCGCTTTTTACCAGCGTGTTGATTTGTGCCATTTCGCTTGCTGTGTACGGCCTGGAAGTGGTTTTGCCACTCTTGTCCGTCACACTGCGATTGTTCATCACGATTGCCACCGACAGGCGCTTGATGCTGCCCACGGGTAGCTTGGTGTGACGGATAGTGCGGTCCACTTCATAGTTGGTGGTCGCTTCCTTGTGCATGTTGGAAGGGGTTCCTGCCGCAGCTGCCGGAGTACCAGCCTGGGCCACAATAGGTGCAGTGGCCGGCGCGGGCGGCTGATTGGAGAGTGCGCCGGGCACACCACCCGGGGTGCTCACGCCATTGCTGGATTCCATGACTTGCGTGCTGCGTATGCTGGCTTGATTTGGAGGCTGATTAGGCTTGAAAGTTTCCGCCGTCTGTTCCGCCAGCGCAAAGTCGATATCGGCCGTTACCTGGGCGCGTACATTGGCTTCGCCGGTGAGCGGGGCGACGATATCTTCAATGCGTTTGATGTAGTCCTGCTCAATCTGGCGCACGTATTTGAGCTGGCTCTCATCCAGGCTGTCCGAGCCACTGTCGCGGCTTGCGCTTAACAAGGTGCCGGTTTGATCCAGCACGCTGACATTGTTGGCAGGCATATTGGGAATGCTGCTGGAAACCAGGTGCACGATGGCATTTACCTGGCCGGGGTCGAGCACACGGCCTGGGTGCAGGGTCAGCACCACGGAAGCGCTGGGTTTTTGCTGTTCCTTGACGAACACCGATGGCTTGGGGATGGCCAGGTGGACGCGCGCACTCTGCACGGCCGCCAGGGTCTGCATGGAGCGTGCCAGTTCACCCTCAAGGGAGCGTTGATAGTTGATCTGCTCGAGAAACTGGCTGGTGCCGAATTTCTGGTTTTCCATCAGTTCAAAGCCGACCGTACCACCCTTGGGCAGGCCTTGCGAAGCCAGACGCAAGCGTATTTCATGCACCTGGTTGGCGGGCACCAGCAAGGCACCGCCGCCCTCGGCGAATTTGTAGGGAATGTTCTGCTGTTGCAATGCTTCTATGATGGCACCGCCGTCACGATCAGACAGGTTGCTGTAGAGCACACGGTAATCAGGGCTTTGCCCCCACATCCACGCACCAGAAACAATCGCAATCATGGCGGCGACGACCACCAGCAGGCTCAGCAGCTGCTGGGGGCTGAAGCGGCCTAGAATTTGCGCCAGGGAAGAGTTTGAAGTGTCAGCCATGTTGTTTGCCAGTGGGATATTGATCCATTTACCGTATGCTGCGCATTATCGACCTGCGCTGCAAGAGCGGTACGTCGAAAAGCAGGGGATTTACGCTTCTATTCTAGCGCTGATTGGTTTGCATTACTGGTATCGTGCAAGCACTGAATTTCCGGAGGTAAATCATGAATGTATCCAAGGTAGACAGTTTGCTGGCTGAAATGCGGGCAGCCACGCTGGCCGCCCAGGGTGTTGCTGGCGGCTCTTCATCCACGGCGGCCGGGACGGGGGCGGTAGATTTTGCCAGCGTGCTGAAATCCTCCCTGGACGGGGTGGCACAGGCGCAGCATCAGGCTACGGCAATGCAAAATGCCTTTGTGCTGGGGGATGACAAGGTCAGCCTGAGTGACACCATGATCGCCATGCAAAAAGCGAATATTTCCTTCCAGACGGCGGTGCAGGTGCGCAACAAGGTTGTCGCTGCATATAACGACATCATGAATATGCAGGTGTAATTTCCATGTAAAAAAACAGTTGTTTGTTTGCGCTACAGGCAGAAATGGGCGTGGCCGGTTCAGCGCGTCGCCGCCAGCTGTCTTTGCATTTGGGCGATATAGCGCTGCAGCAACATGGACATCTGGCCGCTCAGGCGAACGAACTCACAACCGGCATGCTTGGTGACCACGCCATTCTTGGCGCTGACTTCAAACAGGTTCCTTACCTCTACCGTGGCAACCAGGGTGCCGATGCCGGGCAAATTGATGCGGCAATCAGGATAGGTCTGTCCTGTTTCCAGCCTGATGCCTTGTTCTTTGCAGACCAGTGCCACTCCGCCCACGCTAATGTCCATAATGGTGACTTCATGTGATTGATCCGAGAGATCAGGCGTGGCAGGAATAACGCATTTGAGTGCGGCAGAAGGGGGGATGGGCAAACGGAAATAATCGCGGCGCTGCAGGCGCAACATGCGCTCGGGCAGCTGCATGTAGAAGGAGGGTTTGCCGGCATAGTTCACCTGATAGATGCGTGAGCCAGCCAGTTGGACCTTGGCATGGTGGTGCATGCTGACCAGAACGAATTCGTCGCTGCGCAATATTTGTTCATTGTCAGCCGCACTGGGACCTACATCCAGCCACATTCCCTCGTGGTCTACAGCCAATATCACTGTCATGATGAATTGCTTGCCATGGTCGAAATACAGCACTGCACGCGACTTTTTCTGGGCGATGGCATGCAGCGTGAGCTGAATTTCCTTTTTTGAATGGATGAGAAACTTCTCTTCCTCATCATCGTTATAGAATTTCTCGATTGTTAAAGCAATTTCTTTGGACATGTTGATTGGTTTTTGCTGCGTTTACCTGGCACATCGGAATGCGGGATCTTATTCTACCCCTAACAGTGACATTCTAGCGTCTGGCAGGTGGAAGCAAAGGGGAATTAGCGGGGGTTTCGCCTCGCTCTAGTCGATATAGCCAGGCCAGCAGCTCTGCCACGGCCAGATAGAGTTGCGGCGGAATGTGCGTATCCAGTTCTACCTGCATCAGCATGCCGACCAGGTCTTCGGATTCGTGCACATAAACCCCGTGCTCTTTGGCGCGCTCGATGATTGCCTGTGCGATCAGCCCGCGCCCCTTGGCGACGACTCTGGGAGCTGCATCGCCACTCTGATAGGCCAGAGCAATGGCTGATTTGCGGTGTTCAGGGGTTGTCATGTTGGGTTACCAGTGCACTGGCAGTGGTGATGCCACGTTCACCCAGGGCTGCAAGCAATTTTGAACTGGCATTGCCCAGCTTGGCGCGGGTTGCACTGTCCGTGGCATCCAGTGTGAGGCTGAGGCCGCTGCTGCCAAAACGCAGCATGGCGGACACTGTGCCCAGATTGGGCAGATCGAGCTGGATTTGGGTAGCCCATTGTCGTTCCTCTGCGCCTCTGGGGTTGCGTGATGACTCTTCATGAATTTTCCAGTTCATTTCCTGGTTTGGCCACACCTGCCCTTGCCACTGCACCTGGCGTGTCTCCAGCGCATTCAGTTGTTGTTGTACCAGCGGTTGCAGATGTTGCGGAATGCTGGACGTGGCACGCTGTTCGTTTCCGACGCCGGTTGATGACTGTGAATTGGCCGAGTCAGTGCGGAGTGGGGCATTGCTCTCTCGCGTCCGGGTGTCTGATGTAGCGCTGGCACGTGTCTGGGCGTTGCTTTCAGAGGGAGCAGGTTTGTTTTGTGGTTCATCCAGCAGCTGTGTCGTGCTACGTGTACCTTGCAGCCATTGTGCCTGGTGTGACTCGTAAAACAGCCCGCTCTGACTAATTGTCTCATGCAGCTTGTCTGCCAGTTCGGCTGGGTCAGGGAATTGCATCTTCCCGGTCCACAACGGTGCGCTTTGCGCAGAGCGCACATAGGATTTCTCCACGGGCTGCTGGGACAAGGATGAGAGCAGGCGTGCTGTGGAACTTAATTGATCAGGAGTAGAAAGCGGGTTGGATGAGGCCGCCATGGTGAAAGCCAGGCGCGGGATTAATGACACAACCTGCAACATGATTTTGTCGCCACTGCGGATATTGGAGGGCAGCTGCATTTGCAGCAGCTGTTCGGCGACCTGAACCTTGAAGATGCCCGGTGCTACTTGAGCTTGTACGACGCCCTGGTATTTTTGTCCGGGTTCAAATGCGGTGTTGCTGCCCGCAGCCGGAGGAGTCGCTGTCACCAGCGGCTTTTGCGTGAGCGCCAGGGCCTTGAGTGTATTTAAGACATCGGCAGGTATCATGCATTGAGTACTCGTTTAGGTTATGAAGCTCCATATTACGCTGTCCGCAGACGCGAAAAACCGCTCAGGCTGAGCAGAGATACCGGACAGCTTCGATATCGCTCAGAGTGAACGGAACAGGCCCGACAACTGCCAACTACATTGGAGCTGGTTTAATACTCCCCGGCATAAGCCTGCTGCAAGCGTTGTTCGCTGCGTGCGCTCTGCATAATGCGTTGCAGTTGCGCCATCCACGGTTCGGTATTGCTGCGTATGGCTGCATCATCGGCCAGGATCTTCTTGATCAGTGCAGCCTTTTGCTGGCGGGTTGCTTCATCAGCCGGCACGTTGTCCTGTTGCTTCATCATGGCCACACGCTGGCTGCATTGATGCTCCAGCTCGATCAGGTGATCCCACTCGCCGAGTGCGGCAGCTTCACGCATTTTTCCGGTAATCCCAGAGAGAAATTGATACTGTTCGATGACGGGATTCATTGCTAAACCTTTCCGTACAATGATGCGACTTGTTTGCCGAGTGCAGATTGCGGGGATCTCGCATTGGCCATTTCCACGGCGGCAGGTTGAGAAGTCGGTGCTGCTGCATTTGCCTGCGGAGCTCCCTGAACTATCGGCCGAATGGCCTCCCAGGCGCCCTTCAGTTCAGACAGTAACTTGCTGACCTCATCGAGTATGGCCGGGTCATTTTTCAGATTGGCGATAAGCAGGCGCTGCCCCATGTAATCGTAGAGATTGGCCAGATTTTGTGCCAATTCGCCACCCACGTTCATGTTCAGGCTGCTTTTCAGGCCTTCATCAATGATCATGATCGCCTTGCTGATAGAGGCGCCCTTGGCAGCAGTTTCCTTGCGCAACATTTGATTTCTGGCTGAGGCAATCGCCAGTATCGCACCCTGATAAAGCATCAGGATCAGTTTGTGCGGGTCGGCTGCAGTGACGTTGGATTCCAGTCCCACATTTGCGTAAGCCTTAATTCCGATAACAGCATTCATGATGCTCTCCGATTATTTCAGATTGGCCAGACTGGCCAATTGTTGAGTTAGATAAGTGCTGGTTGTGTTCATACTGCTCAGCATGGAATCCAGCGCCGTGAATTGTGCGCGGTAGCGCTTTTCTATGTTGGCCAGGCGCACGTTCAGTGCATCGCGCTGCTTGCCTATGTCAAGAATGCTGCGGCCAATCCCGCTGGTTTTGCCATTCAGCGGGCCATCGCCGGATAGCAGTGCAGTGGATAAGGCATTCAACGAGTAGGCATAGCCTTGCGAATAATTCACCGTGCCGCGCGCACCAGTCAGGCCGCCAGTGATCTGGATGCCGAGTCCGCTTGAATCGCCCGAGCTTGAGGTGAGGAATTGCCCCAAGCCGGTTGCTGCCGCCCCGTTAATGGTGCCAGCCACATCCGAGCCTCCTGTACTGGTTGCCGTACCCATGAAGGTCGACAAGGAGGTGCCTGTCGAGTCGGACAGGTTGACACCGGAGGCCGAGCCGTAACGGTTGGAAGTAAGTGTTAAAAAGCCGCTGCCATTAATGGTGGCAGCCACTGTCGAGCCTGAGGCGGCAAATGTGGCGGTACCATTGATGGCCGACTGTACCATCGTCGCCAGTTGGGAAGCGCTATAGCTGCCCGCAGTCAGCGCAACGGAAACGATGACGCCATCCAGTGTTGCGTTAATGGTGGTACCGGCAGCAATTACGGTACTGGGTGCAGCGTTCAAATCGAGGTTGCCAACGATATTGCCCTGGGTTGCCAACGACGTTACATTCACCGCATAACTGCCGGGTTTGGTCGCAGCAGTAGTGGAACTGTAGCTGACCAGGCTATCGGAAGCCTTGCCCACTGCCGCAAACAGGCTGGCAATGTCGTTAAAGTTGGTGCTGATGGCGCTGTCCAGTTTGCTGGCATCCAGCGCCAGAGAGCCATCCTTCTGGAACGCCACGCCAATTTGCGACAGCGTGCTGAGCGCCCCGCCGGTGTTGCTGACCGGCGTAGACAGTGCTGTGCGAATTTGTGATTGCAGCGTGCGCACCGTAGCGTCACCCAGCAAAATGGCGCCCTTCTTGGTGGCTGGATCGTAGGCGGTGGTATCCCGCAATATTTTGTTCAGGTCGTTATAGGCTTTAACGAAACTGCTGACCGATGACTTGATCGTGTTGTTGTCACGCGCAACGGACAGGCTCACGGGGGAAGCCGAAAGTTTCTGCAAATTCAGGGTGACGCCCTGAATCACGTCGGTGACCGTATTGCTGGCCTTGCTCACGGCCACGCCATCTATCTTGAATTCGGCGTTCTGGGCCGTTGCGGTTTCGGCAAGGCTCTGCCCCGTATTGTTGGCAGGGTCATGTGCCAGCAAGGCGGCCAGACCGGGAGCGCCGGATTCGGCAACGGAAATCTTGATGCTGTTATTTTTGCCGATGGTGTCCGAAGTTAGCGCCAGGCGATAAGGCGAAGCGCTGCCATCATTAATGATGGTGGCGGTTACGCCGATCTTGGCGGCATTAATGGCGTCGCGTATACCCTGCAGGGAATTGTTGGTGGCGTCTATGGTCACTGTTTTTGTGCCAGCGCCGTTAGAGGCAAAGGCTGCACCGGTGTATTGGCCGGTGGCTGCATTGAAAGTGCCGCCCGTGATGGTGCCAAAATCAAACGTCAGCGTGCCACTGCCAATCACGGCCGTGCTGCTGGCCTGCCCGGTAGCCGCCAGTTTTTGCGATTGCGCCAGCTTGGTTACGGTATCGAGCGAGTAAGTACCCGCAACCGCGATGGATGATGCACTGGTGGTGACCACACTGGTATCTGACGAGGTCGCTGTCAGCGCAGTGAACTTCGAAATATTGCTCAGGCTGAATAGCGAGCTTTGAAAGCTGGCTAACGCGCCCTTGATGCTGCCAAACGCTGAAAGTTGCGCCTGGTAGCTGGCTTCTTTTGTGGCGAGAGCTGTCAGCGGGCGTTGTTCCACCGTCATCAATTGGCTGACGATGCTGTTCACATCAAGGTTGGATGAGCCGATGCCTGATGTAGCCATGATGTTCCTCTCAGGCTTTCTGATTCAACAGCAAACCTTGGCCATGACCCTGATGCTGCATCTGGTCAATGGCCCTGGCAATGGCCAGCAGATCTTCTGTAGGGTATTGCCGGATCACTTTCCCTGTGTTGGATTCCACCAGCTTGAACACGGTACGCTTGGTGTCTTTGTCGACGCTGAATTCCAGGCCGGAATCGTTTTGCTTCAAAACCTTGTTCATGCTATCCAGGGCAGTTTGAATTTGTGCCTGGGTGGGTGGAGGAGGGGGCGCGGCTGGCGCTTGTGCCTGAGGTGCTGCAACAGGAGCAGGCGCACTATCGCTAGTGAGCCTGGGAGCCGTTGCAGCACTGTTAATATTCGGTATAAGCATGATGTTCTCCTTGCCTAAAAACCCAGCCGGACATTATGCCAAGGCTGGGTCGTTTCACTCTACACTATCTCCACTTACTTCAACAGGGCCAACACACCGCTAGGCAACTGGTTGGCTTGGGCCAGCATCGCAGTACCAGCTTGCTGCAGAATCTGTGCACGAGTCAGCTGTGCAGTTTCTGCGGCGAAGTCAGTATCCTGAATGCGGCTACGAGCAGCTGTCACGTTTTCCGCAGTGGCTTGCAGGTTGGAAACCACCGAGCTGAAGCGGTTTTGCACTGCACCCATGGTGGCACGGAAGCTGTTCACGCTGGTCAGTGCAGAGTCAATCACGCTCAGTGCGCTGGTAGCGCTGGAAGAGGTAAGAACGTCGATCGAACCGAGGATGGAGCCGGCGGCCGTGTTGGCAGTGACTGATTGGCCAGTATAGTCGCCCAGCCCTGCTTTGGCGGTGCCAGCTGCAGTGCCACCCACCACAACGCCCGCCGGGTTGGTGCTGTTCAGGGTGTAAGTGCCGCGATAGGTACCTGCAGTCAGACCGGTATTGGCCAAGCCGGCGCCGGCTACCACGATATTGCGCCCATCCTTGGCGGCGAGCGTGATCGCACCAGTGGTTGCATCGACCGCGGCGGTAACACCGGTTTGCGCTGTGGACAGGTTGATTGCTGCCGCCACGTTGGCACCCTGGCCGGCAATCGTGCCGCCGGCTGCGATGTTTGCACCGCCAGCCGCAGCAATGCCGACGCCGTTAATAATCAGGTCTGTATTGGCGGTAATGGCACCCGATGCAGCAGGTACTCCTGTGGCAGAAGTTGTCGCAGCAGTCAGCCCGGTGTCAGATGTCAAACTAGCACCGGTATATGTGCCATTAACCGTGATGGCGATACTCTTGCCGTCGGTCGAGGAGAGTTTGACCGCGCCGGTCGCATCGACGGTTGCAACTACACCGGTCTGATACGAGATCTTGTTGATTGCTGCGCCGACGTTGGCACCCTGAGCGACGACGGCAGTGACGGCACCCACAGTAGAAGTGGGCTGGGAGCCAGCTTCAATGGCGCCGACCGCAATGCCGTTGATACTGAAGCTGCCGGCTGAGACAGCCTTGGCTGCTGTTGCTGCTACACCCGTAACGCTGGTAGCTGCCACGTAAGTCGTGTTGGCCGTGGCAGTAACGCCGGACTGGGTGCTCACTTCGTTGATGGCACGAGCTATTGCCCATGCGCTGTCCGAAGTTTGGCCGGCCTGAGCGTTGGCCAGTACGGTAACGGAATCAGAAGCACCAACTGGAACGCCGCTCAGGGTAAGGTCGCCCGCTGCCAGTTTTACAGTGGTGAGGCCGCTGCTCAGCGATGCACCGCCGGAGCCGCCCAGACCCAGAGTGCTGGTACGCAGGTCGCCAATGGCATCGATCTTGACCTGGTTGTTGCCGCCGGCATTGGCGCCAACCTGGAAAGCCTGCGCAGTAAAGCTGCCATCCAGCAGATTAACGCCGTTGAAGCTGGTTACCTGTGCCACACGGTTGATTTCAGACATCAGCTGCTGCACCTCGGCGTTCAGCGAGGCACGGTCAGTGGAGGAGTTGGTGGCGTTGGCAGACTGCACAGCCAGTTCACGCATACGCTGCAGGTTGTCGGTAACTGCGGCCATTGCGCCTTCAGCGGTCTGCGCCAGCGAAATGCCGTCATTGGCGTTGCGTGTTGCCTGGTTCAGGCCGTTGATTTGCGAAGTCATGCGAGTCGCAATCGCCATGCCGGCAGCGTCGTCCTTTGCGCTATTGATGCGCAAACCGGAAGACAGGCGTTGCAGGGAAGTTGCCAGGGCGCTTTGCGATGTATTCAGGTTGCGCTGGGCATTGAGTGACGCAATATTGGTATTGATGATTGAGGCCATTATAAACTCTCCTTAACTGGATTTCTGCTATCTGGCTATGTTTGCCATTGACCGCGGCTTTTCTGACGTTGTGACAACCAGGAAGTGGTTGGCAACTTCATCAGGTAAATCAACCGCCGTTAGAGCAGTTATCGGAGCGTTCCGGAGAAACTTTAGACTTGTGTTGAAAATATAGTTCTGCATTTTGGAGGTCCTAATTAAGATTAGGAAACTACACGGTTTTTCCCAGTCTGCTTGGCGTGATACATGGCTTTATCGGCACGACCAATCATATCTTCAGTGTCTTCTCCCTCAGCCAGCAAGGCAACCCCGGCACTGAAGGTGATGAGTTTGCGTTCATTGTTATGCAGGAAGAATTTGCGGGTCAGTTCGCGCTGCAGGCGCTCGATGACTTCTACGGCATTTTTCAGGCCGGTATCGGGCAGAATAATCAGGAATTCTTCACCGCCATAGCGCGCAACGGAGTCGGTGGGGCGCAGTGTTTCCTTGATGATATGGCTAAGATGAACCAGGGCCTGGTCACCCGCCTGGTGGCCAAGGGTGTCGTTGAGCTGCTTGAAGTTGTCGATGTCCAGCAGGGCGACGCTGAGCGGTGATAGCGCCCGTTCGGAGCGCTTGAATTCGCGCTCCAGTGTTTCGTCCATACCGCGCCGGTTAAGCGCACCGGTCAACTGGTCCTCACGCACCAGTTCGCTGACTTCTTCCAGTTCCTGCTCCAGTTTCCTGACGCGCTCCTCGGCCTCGTTTGCCTGTTTGCGTGTCGCCAGCAGTTCTTCGTGAGAGCGCAGGGCGCTGGCCTGGATTACGCGGGTGTCCTGCATGATGTCTTCAAGCAGGTGGCTTAGCTCGGTAAGGTTGTCGGCGCCGCCTATTTTCTGGCTATATTTTTCAATTTTTGCATGATAATCACCGGTGCTTTCGGTCAGTTCACCCAGTCTGTCAATAAAGGTGGTCATCAGGCTTTTTAGTGTGCTCTTGGCATCAGCCAGGCTTTGCTTGAGCGTGCTTTGCTTGATAATGGCATTGCGCAGGTTACGTTCCGCATCGGCAATGGCGTGTTTGTCCAGCGGCTGTTCGATAATGTCCTGCAGGGTTGAAATCTGGCCGTGCAGCCATTTGTCGTCGGCCACCAGCTCGCTGACGTTTTCGACCAGCAGGCGCAGCAGGCGTACCAGCCCTTCCTGTATCTTTTCTTTGTTGCCGCCGCGCAACTCCAGTTTCAGCCAGAATTGGCGCAGCAGTTTGGCCAGATCGCTGATCTGTTTCGGGTCGCTGGCGACGCGTACTTGTTGAACCAGGGCCTGTATTTCGTTGTTCAGCTCGGGCTGCAGGGCAAGGGTATTTTCCAGGGTAAAGGCAAGCAATTCACGCAACTGGGCCAGCTGTTCGTGAGCGCCATCGACGCTGGCGGGAAGTTTGGCGATAGTGGCGCGGGCGGTGGAGGCGGGAACCGGAACTTCTGGCTTGGCCGCAACGGCTAGCGCCTCATTGGGTACAGTTGGCGAGGTGGCCCAGGAACGCACCAGCCCTTGCAGCTTGTCGAACAGTACGGCCGGGTCGGCGCCGAAACGCGACAGCACAGTTTCCAAACCCTCTTTCTTGCGGGTGACGGTAATACCTTTGTGTGGTGTTTCCAGCTGGGTCAACAGGTCGCGGATCATCGCAGACCACGCTTGTTCGCTGCCCGTTTGGCCTTTGTTTTGGGCCAGCAATTTTTGTAATTCGCTCTGACACTGCTGCCAGTTCTGCGCCTTGATGGCCTTGTTGATTTCCTGCCCGATGGCGGTGTTTTTTGGGGAATCCTGGGTCAGGCGCTGGGTAATTAGTTCCAGCACAGTAGCAGCTCCGTCAGTAGTCTGGGCTTCGCCACTGATCTCCTGATAGACGCGTGCGTAATTGTCAGGCGTTGGGGCGAGCTTGCGCGCGGCCAGCAGCTTGAGGGTTTCACGTGCTGTTTCAGAAGGGTTGCTCATGTTGTACGGTATGTCTTAGGCGGCATGTGGGCATTATCAGACTTGCAGACAGGTTTGAATACAGGAATAAGTGCCCAATTCCCATGCTTATTCGCGCTAACTGATTTCAGCTTGCCGTTAAGATTCCATGGAGTGTTACTCTGGTTATGAGTGCGAACTTGGGACAAATATGATGAATGGCAAACCATGCAAAATTCTGCTCAGGAATGACCGTGACAATTGAGAAGGCAGGGCGTAATGATCCCTGTCCGTGCGGTAGTGGAAAAAAATATAAACAGTGCTGCCTGAAAAAAGAGGGTGAGCAGCCCGCAAGTGCTAATCCGGCAACAGGAGATATTGCCCATGCCTTGCAGACTGCAATTGGTCACCACCAGGCCGGGCGCTTATCTGAAGCAGAGGCGCTTTATCGGCAAATACTTCAGGTGGAGACCAACCATCCGGATGCACTGCACTTGCTGGGACTGATTGCCAGTCAGGTGGGCAAGCATGAGATTGCTGTCGATCTCATCAGTAAAGCGATCAACGCAAAGCCTCAGGAGTCTGTCTTCTACAACAGCCTGGGTAATGAATTCCATACGCTAGGCAGACTGAACGAAGCTGTCGCTAACTACCGATTTGCAGCCAGGATCAAGCCTGATTATATGGAGGTGCACATCAATCTGGGGACCTTGCTCCACGAGCGAGGCCAACTGGATGAGGCGATTAGCAGTTATCAACAGGTACTCAGCTTCAAGCCGGATTATGTTGAGGTGCTTTTCAATCTGGGTGTTGCATTTCAGGCACAAGGCAGATTGGACGAGGCGATTGCCAGCTACCGACGCGCGCTCAGAATCAAGCCGGATTATGCCGAGGCGCACCTAAATCTAGGGATGGTGCTCAAGGAGCAGGGCAAGCTGGATGAGGCCGTTGCCAGCTACCGACAGTCACTCAACATCAAGCCGGATTATGCCGAGGCATACTGCAATTTGGGGAGTGCGCTGAAGGAGCAGGGCAAGCTGGATGAGGCGGTTGCAAGCTGCCAGCAGGCGCTCAGAGTCAGGCCGGATTTTGCCGAGGCGCACTACAATTTGGGCCTTGCACTCCAGGCTATGGGGCGGCTGAGCGATGCGATTGCCAGCTATCAGCAGTCGCTTGGTATCAAGTCAGGTTTTGCCGAGGCGCACTACAATCTGGGGCTCGCGTTCCAGGCTCAAGGCAAGCTGGAAGAGGCGATTTACAGCTGTCAACAGGCTATCAGAATCAGGCCGGATTACGCCGAGGCGCATCACAATCTGGGGGTTGCGCTACAGGCGCTAGGTCGACTGGACGAAGCTGCTGCCAGCTACCGGCAGGCATTATTGATCAGACCCGATTATGCTGAGGCACACAGCGGTTTATTAATGGTCATGCAATACATGCCCGATCTCACGCCTGATGAGGTATTTGTCGAGCACACACGCTATGCCGAGCAACATGAATTGCCGCTCAGGGCGTACTGGCAGATGCACCGAAATAATCGCGATTCAGAGCGAAGGCTCAAAATTGGCTATGTTTCCGGTGATTTTCGCAACCACTCTGTGGCCTATTTTATTGAGCCTGTTCTGGCCAATCACGACAAGTCTCAGGTGGAGGTTTATTGTTATTACAATTTTTTCCTGCATGACAGCTATACCGATCGGATTGCTGCTGATGCCGATCACTGGCTGGTCTGCGCGGGAATGAGCGACGAACAGCTTGCCGAGCACATTCGTGCCGACGGCATCGATATTCTGATTGATTTATCCGGGCACACTGCATATAACCGCTTGCCAGTATTTGCCAGGAAACCTGCTCCGGTGCAGGCAACCTGGATAGGCTATGCGGGCACCACTGGCCTGACCGCGATGGATTACCGCATTAGCGATGCTTACCTGGATCCGCCGGGGCAAACCGAGCGCTACCACAGCGAGACCTTGTTGCGCCTGCCTGCTACAGGATATACCTATAAGCCTGAGCCGGGCTGTCCTGAGGTTAATCTGCTGCCGGCATTGAGCTCCGGAAAGCTGGTGTTTGCCTCGCTGAATAACCCCATCAAAATAAACCAGGCGGTGGTTAATCTGTGGGGCAAAATTCTTGTTGCCCTTCCGCATGCCCGGCTGATGCTAGGCAATGCAACGGGGAATGAAACTCGACATCGTCTGATTGAGATGTTCGGCAAGGCAGGTATAGGCACAGAACGTCTGATATTGCAGCCGCGCATGTCCATGATGGACTATCTGGCGCTGCACCAGCAGATTGATATTGCGCTTGATCCCTTCCCCTACAACGGTGGAACTACCACGCTGCATTCTCTGTGGATGGGGGTGCCGGTGATCACGCTGGTGGGGGGGCACATGGTGTCACTAGTGGGGGGGGCCATGTTGTCGCGCGTTGGCATGAGCGAATTTGTCACGCACAGCGAGGAGGAGTATCTGCAACGTGCCATACAGCTTGCACAGGAATTGCCCAGCCTGAATCGCATACGGCAATCGCTGCGCGCAAGGATAAACGCGGGAGATTTCGAGCCGGAGAAAATTACACGAAATCTGGAAATGGCCTATCGGGAAGTATGGCGGAAATGGTGCGCTACCTGAGCAGGACTGTACGTACCTATAGTCGGGCCAGTTCCAAGGTGCAATTCAGCTTTTCTATTCCAGCAAATGATTGCTGATGGCGTATTGAATTGCCTCGGCATTGGTCTTCAGTTTCATTTTTTCCAGCAGGCGGGCGCGATATACGCTCACGGTCTTGGTGCTGAGCGACATAATTTCGGCCATCTCGCTTAGTTTCTTGCCTGAGGCAAGCAGGCACAGCGTCTGGTACTCACGGTCGGAAAGGGTCTGGTGCAGCAGCTCCTGATAGCCTTCGGTGAGCCCGTTGGCCAATTGCTCGGCCAGTTCGGTGCTGATGTATTTCTTCCCGCTGGCAACCTGGCGGATGGCTGCCACCAGCTGTACCGGGGCGCTCTGTTTGTTCAGGTAACCGGAGGCGCCGGATTTCATGGAACGCACGGCATACTGTTCTTCCGCATGCATGCTGAGCATGAGTACCGGTAGTTGCGGGTGATTAAGCCTGATTTGTTTCAGCACCTCGACGCCATTCTTGTCAGGCAGACTGATATCCAGCAAGACCAGGTCATATTCGCCTTCCTGCAGCATACGCAGAGCCTGCATCCCGCTTTCGGCTTCGCCGGTGACGCGCATATCCTCGGTATCATCGAGAATCTGCTTCAACCCCTTGCGGATCAGTGCGTGATCATCGGCAACCAGCACTTTTATCATCTTAGTGCTCCTTCAGTACGTGCTAATTCAGAATAAATTTTTTTGTGGCAATGTGCTTGCAGTGGCTGTTTCTTCTCCGGGGTGGGGGATGGATACCGCTACGGTAGTTCCCTGGCCCGGCGTACTGCTTATTTTAACCTCTCCACCGAAATGTGCGACGCGTTCCTGGATGCCGCGCAGGCCAAACGAGCGAGGTTTCAGGCGTTCGGCATCGGCAAAGCCGCGGCCATTGTCGCGGATGGTCAGGTCCACGCAACTTTCAAGGTTGCTCACTGACACTTCGACCGCATTTGCCTGCGCATGTTTCATGATGTTGGTGAGCGCTTCCTGAAAGATGCGGAACAGGGCAATGGAAACGTCGGGGTTCAAGTCGATGTCATCATCACTATGAGTAAGCGAGCAGGTGATACCGGTGCGTTGCTGAAATTCATTCGCCTCCATTTCAATGGCGGCGATGATGCCAAAACTGTCCAGGTAGCCGGGGCGCAGGCTGTGGGCAAGATTTCTCGCGGCAGTGGCAGCCTTATCCACCAGGCCTTCGATCGTGGTGGTTTTTTCCACCAGCACCGAGTTGTCGCCAGGCAGCCTCTGCTTCATCCAGGCCAGATCCATCTTGATGGCGGTGAGCAGGCCGCCAATTTCATCGTGCACTTCGCGGGCGATGCGCAGGCGTTCCTGTTCCTTTGCATCCTGAATATGTGATGAAAATTCACGCAGTTGTTCTTGCGAGCGGGCAAACTCGATTTCCGCCAGCTTGGTTTTGGTCACATTGACCATGATCCCTTCCCATTCCACCTCGCCACTGGCGGTGGTTTGCGGGCTGGAGCCGAGGCTAAGCCATTTTATTTCATCGCCCGGCAGCACAACACGCCCTTCCCAGCCCCAGAAAGTCAGGTTGTGGGCAGAATTCAGCATGGTGTTGGCAAATGCCTTGCTGTCTTCAGGGTGGATCAACCGGGTGAACAGGTTGTAATCTGCTTCCAGATCACGTGGTGCGTTGCCTAGCAGGGTTTGGCTGCCTTCGCCGATATAGGGAAAAGAGCAAACGCCACTATCGGAGAGACGCAATTGAAACGCCATGCATGGCAGGTTGGAGATGAAGTTATCCAGGCGTAAGCGATGATTAGGAGTATCGGTCACGGTCGGTTGGTTATGCTCTGCTCACGTTATGGTGGGTAGTCGAGGCTAGCGCCTTAATTAATAATCAGTATATTACTGTAACTAATTGCGAGGTTACTACAAGCTGGCTGCCTTGGGCAATTGTTGTTAAGGGACGGCTAAATTGGGGTGGTATGAATTCATGGCTATTATCTTTTCCCCGCAATGAAGAGTGTCCACCTGCCATTCCCTTGCTGACTGTGCAGGAATTTAAGCTTGGCGCGGTTTGCCGGCAGGAAATTGCGCCATATGCCAATACGATTAGGGTAAAATAATACCGTTTTCTGAATAACAACACATTATGTCTTCCGCCCGCGACACCGTAACACCTGAGCGCTTGCTTCGGCAGGAAATACTGGCATTACATGCCTATCACGTGCAACCCAGCCCCGGCATGGTCAAGCTGGACGCGATGGAAAATCCCTATCAGTTACCCGCAGCGCTGCGCGAGAAAATTGCGCAGGTGGTGATCAATGCCGAAATAAACCGTTATCCCGACGCCGCTGCGCATGCCCTGAAAGAGCGCATCAGGGCGGTGAGCGGCTTGCCTGCAGGGATGGAGTTGCTGCTGGGCAACGGTTCGGATGAAATCATCCAGTTGCTGGCGATGGCTGTCGCCAAGCCGGGAGCAACACTGTTGAGTGTTGAGCCCTCTTTTGTCATGTACAAGATGATT
>JBGPPE010000028.1:0-25139 GCA_041488395.1 Gallionellaceae bacterium | reverse complement strand
CGGCAGCGGGCGCATTATCCCCGTGCGCCCTATCCTGGGCTGGCGCACTGCCAACAGCCAGGAACAGCAGCGCTGCCAGCATCACGCGCAGCATTAGTGTCGCTCCTCTTCTGTCTCATGCTCCTCGTCTTCACCATGTTCGGAAGCATGCTCGGAAGCATGGGTGAGGTACAAAGCCAGTGCGATCAGCGCAATGCTGCCGCCGAGATAGAGCAGGTCAATAGGCGCGGCCAGTTTCATGTTCAGCGCTTCTTCAAACAGCGTCACGATCATGATCATCAGGATCACCTTGGCCAGGCGCGATTTCAGGTCATCCAGGCTGTTGATCACCAGTATCTTGCTGGAAGCCTTACTGCCGTGCGCCTGGTCGATGTCGCTGATAAACAGCTCGTACAGGCCCAGCGAAAAAATCAGCATCACCGTCGCCAGCAAATAGCCGTCCACTACCTCTACGATATGCGACACCGTACTGTCGTGCAGCGCCTTGCGCGCCTCGTCTGTCATGCTTGGATCTGCATAGTGCACGATATGCTGCACCAGATACACCACGTCCACAGTAGCCATGTAAAAAATGGCAAAGCCCGCGAAGAGGCTGCCCAGGACAGCCGCAATAATCACAAAGCGGCTGTTCCACATTGAGCCTTCAAAAATACTTTCAACAAACTTCATCATGATCTTTTCCCTTAAATTCGGACCGCGCGCATTAAAGCGCAAAAAAATTCCTTAATCAAGCATGCCGCATTGCGTTAATTGCTGCGCGTCGCTGCTGCCTCGTTAAACAGTGTGCGCAGGGTAACATCCGTAGTTTTGGAGCTGCGTTCTGCCAGGCGCGCAAACCAGGCATTGATGCCCTCGCCCCCTTCCACCACCGGCGGCTTGGCCGGATCAAATACAAACAAACGATAAAGCTCATTGGCCTGCACATGTTCGGGCGCCCTTACCAGCGCCCAGCCCTGGCCCGACAAGCGTCGCACCAGATTGATCGTCGCCATCTTTTCCAGCAACTCCTCGAGCGAATCATAGCCCACGCGCAATTCGCGGGAGAGGCTGGTAAAGGTCTGCACCTTGCCGCTGACCATGCCGTCATTCATCAGTTGCAGAATGCGCAAGGCGTAATACAGCTTCACGTCCTGAGACATCGGCTGTGCGCCGTTCTCACTGCGCCAGTGCGATATGGAGGCCGTCAACATGGCGCCCAGCAACACGGACAGCCAGGACAAGTAAACCCACAGCAGGAAAATTGGAATACTGGCAAAGGCCCCGTACACCAGCTTATAGGTCGGGAAATAGGCAATGTACATGGCAAAGGCACGGCTCATGGCTTCAAACGCAATCGCCGAAAATGCACCGCCGACCAGGGCGTGCGACAGCGGCACATAGCGATTGGGCACCACCCGGAACATCAGGGTAAACGCGGCCGTTGCCAGCAGCGCCGGCACCACCTTCAGCAGCGCCAGCACAGCAGGCGGTATCTGCGTCACATGGCCAACCGACACCCCGATCAGCCACGAGGTCAGCGACAGGCTGCCGCCCATCAGCAAAGGTGCCAGGGTCAGCACTGCCCAGTAGATCAATACGCGCTGCAGCACGCTGCGCGGACGCGATACGCGCCAGATCATGTTGAAGGCATTGTCGATGGTGAGCATCAGCAGCATCGATGTCACCGCCAGAAACACGATACCCACTGCGGTCAATCTGGCCGCATTATCGGCAAATTGCTGGATGTAATTGGTGATAATCCTGCCGCCGGTTTCCGGCAGCATATTGGCCAGCAGGACATTCTTGGCGCTGGTGGAGAAATCGACAAACTGCGGGAACGCAGAAAACAGCGTAAGCATGATGGTGATCAGCGGCACCAGCGACAACAGCGTGGTAAAGGTCAGGCTGGACGCCATCTGGCTGCAGCGGTCCTGGTGGAAGCGCGCAGCAATAAAACGCAGGAAGCGGAAAAAGTGAATACCCGGAATTTTCATGTGTGAACTTAAGGCTATTTTTTTGCTGAATGGAACAAGTGAAATACAATGGCGAACATGATAACCGACAAAGAAATTCTTGTGCTGTATTACAGCCAGCACGGCGCAGTACGCCAGATGGCACAATTGATCGCGCGCGGCGTGGAGCAGGTTCCCGGCATGCGCGCACGGCTGCGCACCGTGCCCAAAATCTCTGCCACCTGCGAAGCCACCGAACCCGCCATTCCCGATAGCGGCGCGCCTTATGTCGAACTGAGCGACCTGGAAGAGTGCATCGGCATCGCCCTGGGCAGCCCCACCCGCTTTGGCAACATGGCCGCGGCGATGAAATATTTCTGGGATGGCACCAGCGCGCTGTGGATGAAGCACGCGCTGGTCGGCAAACCGGCCGCCCTGTTCACCTCCACCGGCACCATGCACGGCGGCCAGGAAAGCACCTTGCTGACCATGATGCTCCCGCTGCTGCACCACGGCATGGTCATCGTCGGCTTGCCCTATTCCGAGCCCGAGCTCACCTCCACCCAGCATGGTGGCACGCCTTATGGCGCCAGCCATGTGGCCGGCATCGCCAGTGATCAGCCGATCAGCGATGCCGAGAAAAAACTCTGCATCGCGCTGGGCAAGCGCCTCGCACAGACCGCTGCAAAACTGGCGGCTTAACCCCGCTGCACAGACCAAAACCGCACATGAAACCGTATGCCGAATCGTGCGACATCAACCAGGGCCCGATCCTTGAAGTGTTGCGCGAGGTCTTTGCCGATCGCCGCCATGTGCTGGAGCTGGCCAGCGGCACCGGCCAGCACGCGGTTCACTTTGGCCGCGCCTTGCCGCACCTGACCTGGCAAACCAGCGAACTGGCCGAGAACCATGGCGGCATCCAGATGTGGCTGGACGAAGCGCAGCTGCCCAACGTATTTGCTCCCGTGCATATCGATGCCAATGATGCACACTGGCCGGTTGATCATTGCGACGCCATCTTCAACGCCAACACCGTGCACATCCTGTCCTGGCCCGAAGTGGAACATCTGTTTGCCGGCATCGGGCGCGTACTGGAGGCTGGCGGCAGCCTGTGCCTGTACGGCCCCTTCAACTACGGCGGCAAATTCACTTCCGACAGCAACGCGCGTTTCGATGTCTGGCTCAAATCGCGCAACCCTCAAAGCGGTGTGCGCGATTTCGAGGCGCTCAATGCACTGGCCGCAACGCAAGGCATGGCACTGCGCCAGGATATCGAGATGCCGATCAACAACCGCACGCTGGTGTGGCAACGCACATGACGACCATCAGGGTCATCGAAACCCTCGCCGACATTCCCGCGGCGCAATGGGATGCCCTCACCGAGAACAACCCCTTCCTCAAGCACGCCTATCTGAGCGCCCTGCAGGAAACCGGCTGCGCCACCCCGGAGACCGGCTGGCAGGCGCAGTTCATCACCATCTGGGAAGACGAGCTGCTGATTGGCGGCATGCCGCTGTATCTGAAGTTTCATTCCTACGGCGAATTTGTATTTGACTGGGCCTGGGCCGATGCCTACCAGCGCAACGGCCTGCGCTACTATCCCAAGCTGGTATGCTCGGTGCCCTTCACCCCGGCCACTGGGCCGCGCCTCTTGGCCAAGACGCCAGAGCTGCGCGCGCAGCTGGTGCGTGCTGCGCTCGAATTGGCGCATGAACCGGGCATATCTTCCCTGCACCTGCTGTTCCCTTACGAGAGCCAGGCTCAGGAAATGCAGGCGCAAGGCATGATGCTGCGCCGCGGCGTGCAGCTGCACTGGCGCAATGCGGGCTATGCCGATTTTGACGCCTACCTCGCCAGCATGCGCCGCGACAAACGCAAGAAGATCAAGCAGGAGCGGCGCCGTGTCAGCGATGCAGGTATCACCTTCACCCACGTACGCGGTGAGCAGATCACACCAGAGCAATGGGAATTTTTTGTGCGCTGCTATGCGCACACGCATGTGCAGTACAACTCGCCGCAGCCGCTCAACCTGGCGTTTTTCCAGCGCATCGGTGCCAGTATGCCGGGGCACATTCTGCTCATCATCGCCTTGCGCGACGGCCAGCCGATCGCCGGGGCGATCAATTTCTACAACCACGACACCCTGTTCGGGCGCTCATGGGGCGCACTGGAATATCACCCCGGCCTGCACTTCGAAACCTGCTACTACCAGGCCATCGATTTCTGCATTAAAAACAGGATTGATCTTTTCGAAGGCGGTGCCCAGGGTGAACACAAACTGGCGCGCGGCTTTTTGCCTTCTGTCACCTGGTCAGCACACTGGCTCGCCCATCCGCAGTTTGCCAAAGCGGTGGAAGAATTTCTCCAGCGTGAGGCCGGCGGCATAGATCAGTACATGGATGAGCTGAACGACAGCAACCCGTTCAAGCAATAGACATTGCCTGAACACGAGTGGTTGAATGTTGCTTGTGAGAGATTTAGCCTGCCAGGCCTACATAGACGTTTTGCACGTCATCGTCCGAATCGATCGCTTCCAGAAACGCTTCCACTTCTTCGCGCTCGACATCGTTCGCCAGCGTTACCGGGTTCTTCGGACGATAGCCCAGCTTGGCCGAGACCACGGTGTAGCCGTGTGCAGGCAGCGCCTTGCAAACGGCATCGAGGTCGGTGATGTCGGTGATGAACAGCACCGTACCTTCCTCATCCGCCGGCTCAAAATCCTGCGCACCTGCCTCAATGGCAGCGACCTCGACATCCGCCTCAGGGGAATTGGCCGTCGCCTCGATCATGCCCACATGGCTGAAATCCCAGGACACCGAGCCGGCCGCGCCCAGCTGCCCCTTGCGGAACAGCACGTTCATGCTGGACTTGGTGCGGTTTACGTTGTCTGACAGGCACTCCACGATCACCGGCACGCGATGCGGCGCAAAACCTTCATAGGTGAGCGAGTCCAGCCTGCCGCCATCATCCAGCAGGCCTGCGCCTTTCTTGATGGCGCGCTCCAGTGTATCGCGCGGCATCGAGGCCCGTTTGGCCTGCTCAACCACGATGCGCAGGCGTGAATTGGTATCCGGATCGGCCCCACCTCGTGCCGCGACCATAATCTCTTTGGACAGCTTGCCAAATATTTTCCCTTTGGCATTGGCTGCGATTTCTTTATGTCTTGCTTTCCACTGTGCGCCCATAGCTACATCCTTGTTACGCGGTTAATCATAGATGAGTTTTTAAATTTGTGAACGGCTCACACCTGCGGATGTGCGCGCTCCGTACCTGCTTCCAGTTTGTTCAGCGCATTCAGATAGGCCTTGGCAGAGGCCACCACGATGTCGGTGTCCGCACCCTGCCCGTTGACGACCCTGCCCCCGCGGGAAAGACGCACGGTTACCTCACCTTGCGCATCGGTACCGCTGGTGATGTTGTTCACCGAGTACAGCTGCAATTCGGTCGCACTTTGCACAATCTGTTCGATCGCCTTGAAGGTGGCATCCACCGGGCCGCCGCCTTGCATCTCGGCGCTCTGCTCCTGCCCGCCAACGCTGAGCACCACCTTGGCTTTCGGCATCTCGCCGGTTTCGGAGTGTGCGCGCATGGAAACCAGGCGGTAGTGCTCGCTGACGTTGGTAACCGCTTCCTCGTTGACCAGCGCCTGCAAGTCTTCGTCAAAAATCTCGCTCTTGCGATCGGCCAGATCCTTGAAGCGCGCAAAGGCCGCATTCAATGCCTCTTCGTTCTCCAGCACGATGCCGAGTTCCTGCAAGCGTGTGCGGAAAGCATTGCGCCCGGAGAGCTTGCCCAGGGTGAGCTTGTTCGCGCCCCAGCCCACGTCTTCCGCGCGCATGATCTCGTAGGTTTCGCGATGCTTGAGCACGCCGTCCTGATGGATGCCGGACTCATGTGCAAAGGCGTTCGCGCCGACGATGGCCTTGTTCGGCTGCACCGGATAACCGGTGATGCTGGAGACCAGCTTGGAGGTGGGCACGATCTGGGTGGTGTCGATGCGCGTGTCGCAGGTAAAGATGTCGCGGCGGGTTTTCACCGCCATCACGATCTCTTCCAGCGCGGCATTGCCCGCGCGCTCGCCGAGACCGTTGATGGTGCATTCTACCTGGCGCGCGCCGTTCATCACCGCGGCCAGGGAGTTGGCGGAAGCCATGCCGAGATCGTTGTGGCAGTGGGTGGACCAGATCACCTTGTTGCTGTCGGGCACGCGTGCGATCAGTTCCCTGAAGCGCTCGCCCCACAACACGGGAATGCTGTAACCCACCGTATCCGGCACATTCAATGTTTTCGCACCGGCCTTGATGACGGCATCGAACACGCGGATCAGGAAGTCCATTTCCGAACGCACCGCGTCTTCAGCCGAAAACTCGACGTCATCAGTGTATTCCAGCGCCAGCTTGACTGACGCGACAGCACGTTCCACCACCTCATCCGGCTGCATGCGCAACTTCTTCTCCATATGGATAGGCGAGGTCGCGATAAAAGTGTGGATGCGCCCGCGCCTGGCTGGCTTGATCGCCTCGCCCGCGGCGCGCACGTCGCGCTCGTTGGCACGCGCCAGGGAACACACGGTGGAATGCTCTATCGTTCTGGCAATGCTGTGGATTGCATCGGCATCGCCGGGGCTGGCGGCGGCAAAGCCGGCCTCGATCACATCCACGCCAAGCTTCTCCAGCTGACGCGCGATGCGCAATTTCTCTTCCTTGGTCATGGACGCGCCCGGGCTTTGCTCGCCGTCGCGCAAGGTGGTGTCGAATATGATTAATTTGTCAGTCATTTGGAGCTCCAATGCAGTCATTCAGTGCAATTATACGGGACACGGCGCCCTGATCAGGTGCCGAATGCTTTAAAACAGGAGGGGGAAAGTATTTAGCGCGCGACGCGCAGCAGCAGCGCAGCCAGGAGGCTGAACGTGGAGTGCAATTGCGAGATGTGGCGGGAGAAGTGCATGTGGGCGAATATAACCATTTTTTCCGCCCAGCGCAACACCGTTGCATACCTGCGCAACACGGCCCCAAACTTGACAAGCAGAAGCTCGATCGGCTCTACTGCTCACCGCGCAGCTGCACACCCGATGTTGTTGTGCGCATGCAGTGGTTCACTTGCCGGAGCAGCGACACTTCTGGACAACAAATTTTAAATATGAGGCCTATCATGAAAAAACTACTCCCGTTATTCCTGGCCGCGACCTGTTTTGCGCCAGCCGCCTTTGCCGCTGACATCTCTACGCTGGGCACGCTAACCCAGTCTGAATTCAGGGATCTGTCGGAAGACCTTGGTGCCGCATTGAGCTACAAGTCCGTGCAGCCCGCAGAACCGCTGGGCGTAACCGGCTTCGATGTGGGCCTCGTCGTAACCAGCACCGACATCAGCAAGAGCTCAACAGCATTGTCCAAGGCCAGCGGCGGCAGCACTCCCGTCAGCACGCTGTACGTGCCCAAGCTGCACGTGGCCAAGGGCCTGCCTTTTGGCATTGATGTCGCTGCCTTTATCGCCAGCGTCCCCTCCACCAATGTCAAACTGGTGGGCGGTGAACTGCGCTACGCCCTGATGGAAGGCAGCGTTGCCCTGCCGGCGGTCGCCATCCGTGGCGCCATCTCCAGGCTGAGCGGTGTAGAACAGCTGTCATTCGATACCAAGAGCCTGGACATTTCGATCTCCAAAGGCTTTGCCATGCTGACCCCATACGCCGGAGTCGGCCAGGTATGGGTCAACAGCACCGCCAATGTGCCTGGACTGGCAGCGGAAAGTTTTTCTCAGGGGAAATTTTTCGTTGGCGCCAACCTGAATTTCGGGCTGTTGAATTTTGCACTGGAGGCCGACAAGACAGGTGGCGCCCAGTCTTATAGTGCCAAGCTGGGTTTCCGCTTCTAAGCCAGACCAAACCGTTACCCCTGCTGCAACATAAGCCATCCAGCCGGATGGCTTATTTCATTTGTGCAATCTTCACTCTGCGCTCTGGTAGCGCTGCTGCAGCGCCAGCCGCTTGAGATAAGCTTCGCGTGCAATCTGCACGTCCTCCAGGAATTGCGGCAATTCCTGCAGCAGCAAGGCCTGCGGGCCGTCCACCAGCGCCTTGAGCGGCGCCGGATGAAAATCCACCAGCACCATGTTGGCACCTGCAATGACACCCTGCGCGGTGACATGCATGATGTCCTGGATGCCATCCGGCCCGGCACTGCGTGTGCCGGCGGAGTGGGAGGGATCGATGCACACTGGCATGCGCGTCAGGCGCTTGACCACCGGCACATGGGCAAAATCCACCAGATTGCGGTGCGGGTCGCCCATGTTGGTCTTCATGCCGCGCAGGCCGAACACCACGTTGCGGTTGCCTTCGGAGGCCAGATATTCGGCGGCGTTCAGCGATTCGTCCAGGGTAATGCCGAAGCCGCGCTTGAGCAGCACCGGGAATTCCTGCTGGCGCCCGACAATTTTGAGCAGCTCGAAATTCTGCGTATTGCGCGTGCCGATCTGCAGCATCACGCCAGTCGAATTGCCGGTCTGTTTTAACGCCGCACGAATTTCTTCGAGGTGAGACTCGTGCGTGATCTCCATGGCGATCACCTTGATGCCGTACTTCCCCGCCAGCTCGAACACATAGGGCAGGCAATTCTTGCCGTGCCCCTGGAAGGCATAGGGGCTGGTGCGCGGCTTGTAGGCGCCCATGCGCGTGCACACCTGGCCGTTGTCGCGCAATGCCTTCAGCATCATCTCGACGTGGGTCGGGTTGTCCACCGCGCACAGCCCGGCAAACACGTTGAGCGAATCCTGGCCGAAGTGCACGCCGTTGTATTCAAAGTGCGCCGGACGCGGATCATCCTTGTGCCGTCCGAGTATGCGGTACTCCTCGGATACCCGCACCACGCGCTCGACGCAGGGCAGGCTTTGCATATCCTCGACATCCAGTGCCTTGGTGTTGCCGATGAGATACACCTCGGTCAGCGTCTGTTCTGCGCCACGTTCGACATGCACCCGCGTCCTGATGCCTTCGAGCGAGGCGAGGTGTGCCATCAGTTGCTGGTAATCAGCGCTCTGCGGGGCAGTATTGGAAGTCAGGATCAGGATCATGTCGTCGCTCCGCTGCGCGTATCAGCTTATTTGTTGGAGAGTACCGCCCACTGCTGTGGCCACTGTGCCATCGGGTCACGCACAAAGCCGCTCTTGCCGAATTGCTGCCAGCGCCCGACCACGTAGCACAGCAGCACATTGGCATGCGCACTCACATCCACAGCACCATCCAGCTCGCCCTGGGTGGCAGCGATACGCAACGACTGCTTGAGTGTAGTTTCAATGCGATCGAGAAACTGGTTGATGCGCTGTTGCAGGCGCTCATCTTCATTCACCAGCGCATCGCCTATCATCACGCGCGTCATGCCGCGATTCTTCTGGGCAAATCCCAGCAGCAGGGCGAGCACGCCTTCCACCTGCTTCAGCCCGCTGACTTCCTCGGCAGTAATCTTGTTCACCAGCCCGAAGATGGTTTGCTCGATAAATTCGATCAGCCCCTCGAACATCTGCGCCTTGCTGGCAAAGTGCCGGTACAGCGCGGCCTCGGAGATTTCCAGCCTGCTCGCCAGAGCGGCGGTGGTAATCTTCTCGCCCTTGGGTTGCTCCAGCATTTGCGCCACGGCCTGTAAAATTTGCAGTTTGCGTTCACCCGGTTTAGCAGCAGCCATATCTCTCCCTTTTCAAATCAAGCGCAGCATGCGCGGTAATTGCATCACGTTTTGAATCTTCACATCAACATAGCCGGGCAGGCGCGATGTGGCACTCACCCACACGGTTTTCATGCCCAGGCGCTTGGCCGTCTGCAGGTTTTCTGCACTGTCTTCCACCATCACGCACTGCGCCGGATTCAGCCGGTGCTTGCGCAGCAAGCGCACAAAGCCCTGCATCTGCGGCTTGGGGCGGTAACGCGTGTGCTCAATGGAAAACAGATCGTCAAACAAATCATCCACCCGCAACAGCTTCAACACCGCGCGCGCATAATGCTGCGGCGCATTGGAGAACACCAGCTTCTTGCCCGGCAAACGCTGCAACACCTGGCGCAATTGCGGCTCACGCAGCACCATCTGCGGCAGCTCGGGAAACTGATGCGTGTGCCACAAAAAGTGATCCGGGTTGGTGCCGTGATGGCGCATCATCCCGCTCAGTGTGGCGCCATAACGCTGCCAGTAATCCACACGCAACGCATTCGCCGCCTGCTCATCCAGCTGCAGATGCTGCTGCAGGTAGGCAGTCATGCTGCGGTTGATGTGCGGAAAGATGTGCGGCGTTGCATTGTGCAGCGTGTTGTCTAAATCAAAAATCCAGACTAAATTCATTTTTATCCGCAGATTACGCAGATGTACGCAGATTCAGAGCAATACAATGTCGAGAAACAGAAAGCCTGTTCGTCATCCGGCAGCCAATCAAGCACGGTCATGATTTCAATCTGTCTAATCTGCGTAATCTGCGGACAAGTCATTTGCTTTTGATCAACGTGCCCACACCTTCGTCCGTCAGAATCTCCAGCAGCAATGCATGCTCGACGCGGCCATCGATGATGTGCACAGATTTCACCCCGCTGCGCGCGGCATCCAGCGCCGAGCCGATCTTGGGCAGCATGCCACCGGACAGCGTGCCATCGGCCACCAGACCGTCGATATCTTTCGGCGTCAGTCCGGTGAGCAGGTTGCCGTTCTTGTCCAGCACACCCGGCGTGTTGGTGAGCAACACCAGCTTCTCGGCCTTCAATACCTCGGCCAGTTTGCCCGCCACCACATCGGCATTGATGTTCAGTGTCTCAGCATCGTGCCCCACACCGATAGGCGCAATCACCGGAATGAAATCGCCGGAATCGAGGAAGGAAATAATCGACGGGTCGATCGAGCTGATCTCGCCGACCAGGCCGATATCCAGCATCTTTCCCGGCTCCTCGCTGCTTTCCAGCAGCATTTTTTCAGCGCGGATAAAAGCGCCGTCCTGGCCGGTGAGGCCGACTGCCTTGCCGCCGTAGCGGTTGATCAGGTTGACGATGTCCTTGTTGACCTTGCCCAGCACCATCTCGACCACATCCATGGTCTCTTCGTCGGTGACGCGCATGCCCTGCACAAACTCGCCCGCCTTGCCCACGCGCTTGAGCAGGTCGTTGATCTGCGGGCCGCCGCCATGCACCACCACCGGGTTCATGCCCACCAGCTTGAGCAGCACCACATCGCGCGCAAATCCCTCTTGCAGCTTGGGATCCGTCATCGCGTTGCCGCCGTATTTGATCACGATGGTTTTATCGAAAAAGCGCTGAATATAAGGTAGCGCTTCGGAGAGGGTATGGGCTTTTTGTGCAGCTGTGGCAGCGGAAAGTGTCATCTGGATGTCCTTTAAAAACTTGGCCGCATTTTACCCCATAAGCCAGGCATTCTGGCAGCGACAAAAAAACAGGCGGCACCAAGGCCGCCTGTTGCACGCA
Organism: Gallionellaceae bacterium; assembly: GCA_041488395.1. Classification (GTDB taxonomy): domain Bacteria; phylum Pseudomonadota; class Gammaproteobacteria; order Burkholderiales; family Gallionellaceae; genus 39-52-133. The sequence continues at coordinate 13,760 of JBGPPE010000028.1, read as the reverse complement.
TAGTCTGCGCTTACATTATGTTCAATGTTCTGGGCTTGCCGCCGACGCGCCTGGGCAAGGTCGACTTCAGCGCGCCATCCGCCCCCATGGCTTTCCGGGTCTGCCAAAAGACAACGGACGGCACCTGGCCGCCCGCCCCTCATGCAACACGTACAACATGCTAACGATGGTCGTGCACCTCATTGGGCCCGTAGTGTTTGTAACTCAAGGACATTTTTCTGACCGAAGCATTGACTGACAGGGTCTGGGTGCGCTTATCGCCATACTCCACCACAATATTGACCGGCACCTGGTCACCCACATTCAATTCCTTGGTCAAGCCAACCATCATCAGGAACAGCTGGTGAGAGCCAAAAGTCGTGGTGCGATGCGCAGGCAAGTCCAGATGAGCCACCTCTTGCACCATCATCTGCCCCTTGTGCAAGACCATACTGTGTATCTCCACCTTTTTGGCCAGCGGACTGTTCACGGAAAGCAAAGTCGCCGGCTTGACTGTCGTCATGTTCAGTTCCAGCGTAGCCGAAGTCTGTCCGGGCACGCTTTCACCCACAAAAACCTTATCCACCATCACATCATTCGGCCCCGCCCAGGCAGCACCGGAAATCAGTAAGCACAAACCCAATAATAGTTTTCGCAACATGCCCTCCTCCTTCTCAAGAATCTGCACTCAACGTTTAATCGTGATGATAGTAATGTACTTCTCAGTGTACTGCAGTGAGTGCTCTTACCACTGCCTGAGTCTCTATTTTCTCAGTACTCTTGTCGGCAAACTGCACGGTCAGGGTGAGCGGCACGCTATCTCCCGCCTTGAGCGGCTTTTTCAGGTTGATCAGCATAAGGTGATCGCCCCCGCCACCCAGCACGACTTCCTTGTTCGCCGGCAGGGAGAATGATTCCACCATACGCATTTTCATCATGCCATTTTCGTGCGACATGGTATGCATTTGTGCTTCGGCAGATGCAGGGCTGCTCACGGCAATCATGCGCGCCTCCTTCCGGCTGGTGATGTGCAGGCCGACAACCGCACTATCCTGTCCTGGAGCTGTAGCGCGTGACCATGCATCGCTTACCGCCACTTCTCCTGCAAAACTCTGCGCTGCATACAGCAACACCGCTAGTCCTATCCAGCCTGGCTTCATCATCTTCCCTGCTCCTTACATGAGTTCAAAAAAAACGCGCCGTTTTCCATTGAAAGCGACGCGTCATTCTAACGCAATGCAGCCTGAAGCAAACAGGCCAAATCAACGCCTTTAGACGTTAAACAGGAAGTTCATCACATCCCCGTCATGCACCACGTAGTCCTTGCCTTCGACACGCATCTTGCCTTTTTCCTTGGCGCCCGCCTCGCCGCCGCAGGCAACGAAATCGGCATAGGAAATGGTCTGTGCCCGGATAAAACCGCGCTCAAAATCGGTATGAATGACGCCTGCCGCCTGGGGTGCAGTGTCGCCCTTGTGGATGGTCCAGGCACGCACTTCCTTCACACCGGCGGTAAAGTAGGTTTGCAGGCCGAGCAACTCATAGCCGGTGCGGATCAGACGATTCAGGCCGGGCTCTTCCAGGCCGAGGTCGGCGAGGAATTCTTTTTTATCGGCATCATCCAGATCGGCCAGCTCCGCTTCGATCTTGGCGCACAAGGCAACCACGGGGGCGCCCTCTTTCGCCGCGTGTTCGCGCAGACGATCCAGGTGCGGGTTATTTTCGAAGCCGTCTTCCAGCACATTGCCGACATACATCGCCGGCTTGATGGTGAGCAGGCACAAAGGCTTGATCGCCAGCTTCTCTTCATCGCTCATCTTCAATGTGCGCGCCGGCTTGCCTTCGTTCAGGTGCGGCAGCAGCTTCTCCAGCACGGCAATCAGCTTTTGCGCGTCCTTGTCACCCGACTTGGCTTTCTTGCCGTCGCGATGCATGGTGCGTTCCACCACGGCCAGATCGGCCAGCGCCAGTTCGGTGAGGATGACCTCGATGTCGGACAACGGGTCAACCTTGCCGGCTACGTGCACTACATTCTCATCATCGAAACAGCGTACGACATTCACTATCGCATCGGTCTCGCGGATATTGGCGAGGAACTGATTGCCCAGTCCTTCACCTTTGGATGCGCCTGCCACCAGGCCGGCGATATCGACGAACTCGACGATGGCCGGCTGCATCTTTTGCGGCTTGACGATCTTCGCCAGCTCATCCATGCGCGGGTCAGGCACTTCGACGATACCGACGTTGGGCTCGATGGTGCAGAACGGATAATTCTCCGCCGCGATGCCCGCCTTGGTCAGCGCATTAAACAGCGTGGATTTGCCCACGTTGGGGAGACCGACAATACCGCATTTGAGACTCATGGCTGTTTCCTCATATTCAAAATACTCATCCGCAGATTCGCACAGATTTAATCTGCGTCAATCGGCGTAATCTGCGGATAAAAGATTCGTTTCATCCACCACTGTGCAGCTTCAACATCGCCGCTTCCAGCTTACCCTCCGCGATCAGGTGCGCCACGTCCTGCGCGCGCTGCATCGCCTGCTCGATCAACACCATTTCCTCACGGCGCGGTGCATTCAGCACGTAATTAACCACCTCGGCACGGTCACCCGGGTGGCCGATGCCGATGCGCAGACGCCAGAAATCGCGCGATCCGAGATGGGCGATGATGTCCTTGAGGCCGTTGTGGCCGCCATGACCACCGCCCAATTTCAGCTTGGCACTGCCCGGCGGCAGGTCGAGCTCATCATGCACCACCAGGATCTGCTCCGGCGCAATCTTGTAGAACTGCGCCAGCGCTCCCACGCCGCGACCACTCACATTCATGAAGGTCTGCGGTTTGAGCAGGAACAGTTCATGCGACTGCAGCGTGCCGCGCGCGGCGAGGCCGTGAAACTTGCTCTCGGCCTTGAACCCAAAATTGTGCGCGCGTGCAAACGCATCCACCCACCAGAATCCGGCGTTGTGGCGCGTTTCCTCATATTCTTGCCCGGGATTGCCGAGGCCTACGATCAGTTTTATTTCGCTCATCACATGACAAAGCCCGTCATGCATTCAAAGAAAGCATGACGGGCTCATGATCACTACGCTTGCTGCTGGCTTACTTCTTTGCTGCCGGTTTGGCTTCAGCTGCAGGCTTGGCTTCTGCTGGTGCAGCAGCTGCAGCTTCAGTTGCAGCTGCTTCTACCGCACCGCGTGGCACCTGGATGGTCACCACGGCATCGGCTGCGTGGTGATGGCCGGCAACTTCCACGCCCTTGGGCAATTTCACGTCAGCCACGTGAATGGAATGGCCCAGTGTCAGATTGCCCAGATCCACTTCGATAAACTCTGGCAGGTTGGCTGGCAAGCAGGCAATGTTCAGTTCGCTCAATACATGGCTGACCACGCCGCCACCGCTTTTAACGCCAGGAGCCTCTTCGGTGTTGGTGAAGTGCAGTGGCACTTTCATGTGGATCTTCTTGTCGGCCTGCACGCGCTCGAAGTCGATGTGCAGCACTTGCTGACGGAAAGGGTGCATCTGGAAGTCACGCAGCAATACCATCTCTTTTTTGCCTTCGCAGTCCAGAGTCATGATGGAAGCGTGGAACGCTTCCTTGCGCAGTGAGTGATACAGGTTGTTGTGATCGAGTTCGATCATCAATGGCTCGCTGTTGCCGTACACAATGCCTGGTACCAGACCGGCCTTGCGCAGACGGCGGCTCGCACCCGTTCCTTGCGCCTTGCGTGTTTTTGCGCTGATTTCGATTTTCATGTTGCTTCTCCACTTCAATGCGAAAGCACCCGCGACCAGGTGCTTTCAGGTTAGGCGAATGCCGACGTGGCATTCGCAAAAAACTTAATCGTTAAACCCAAGGGCTAATCGTTAAACAGCGAACTGACCGATTCTTCGTCGTTGATGCGACGCATCGTCTCGGCCAGCAATTCCGCCACGCTCAACTGGCGTATGCGCTTGGAATTGCGCGCATCTTCGCGCAGCGGGATGGTGTCGGTTACGACCAGCTCATCCAGCGCGGACTTTTCAATACGCTCCACTGCCGAGCCCGACAATACCGGATGGGTACAGTAGGCGATCACGCGTGTCGCACCCTTTTCCTTGAGAGCGGCGGCAGCCTCACACAGAGTGTTCGCTGTATCCACCATGTCGTCCATGATCAAACAGGTGCGACCGGCAACATCGCCGATGATATTCATTACCTTGGCCACATTGGGCTTGGGGCGGCGTTTGTCGATAATTGCCAGATCCGACTCCAGGCGCTTGGCCAGCGCGCGCGCGCGCACCACACCGCCCACGTCCGGAGACACCACCACCAGGTTCTGGTAGTTGTGCTTCCACACGTCCGCCAGCAAGATCGGGCTGGCGTAAATATTGTCCACCGGAATATCGAAGAATCCCTGGATCTGGTCCGAGTGCAGATCCATGGTCAGCACGCGATCCACGCCGGCACCGGCCAGCATGTCAGCCACCACCTTGGCAGTAATCGCCACGCGCGCAGAGCGCGGGCGGCGATCCTGGCGACCATAGCCAAAATACGGCAGTGCGGCAGTAATGCGGCCGGCGGAGGCGCGCTTGAGCGCATCCACCATCACCATCACTTCCATCAGGCTGTCATTGGTTGGAGCACAGGTGGATTGCAGCACGAATACATCCTTGCCACGCACGTTTTCGAGCAATTCCACCATGATCTCGCCGTCGGAAAAGCGACCGACCGTGGCATGCCCAAGAGGAATCTTCAGATGCCGCGCCACATTTTCGGCGAGCTTAGGATTGGCATTGCCGGTGAACACCATCAAGCTGTCATGGGACACGTGCGACCTCACAGATTAAACGGGCTGATAAATAAATGAATTAAACCTAAAAGGGGCAAGCGCCCCCGTACTGCAACATTTCCAGGCCATCATGCGCTGGATAAACTGGCTGGGGAGGTAGGGATCGAACCTACGAATGCCGGAATCAAAATCCGGTGCCTTACCACTTGGCGACTCCCCAAAAAAACTTTTACGGCCACGACCTTATACTGCAAGGTCCCGTAATGGATGGTGCTGCAAACCTTGCGCGACCACGCCGCGCATTTCTTCCGGCAACTGTGCCAGAACCTCTTCTGCCGCGGCCTTGCTGGCAAATTCGGCGAACACACAGGCGCCCGAACCGGTCATCATGGCGGGAGCAAAACGACCCAGCCAGACCAGGTATTGCGCCACTTCCGGGTACATTTTGCACACCACCGCCTGCAAATCGTTACCCAACCAACTCACGCTGGCAAGGTTCTGCCCAATCGGAAGGGCGCGAATTGTGATGGAATTCGTATCACGTGTCAATTCCGGATGCGTAAAAATCTTTGCCGTGGGCACATGCACCGGGGGAAACAGCACCACATACCATGCCGCAGGCAGCGCAAAAGCCTGCAACTGCTCGCCGACGCCCTCGGCAAAGGCATTCTCGCCGAACACAAACACCGGCACATCCGCCCCCAGCGTCAGCCCCAGCTGCATCAGGCGCTCGCGCGACACGCCCAGCCCCCACAGCTGGTTCAGGGCCAGCAGCGTGGTTGCCGCATCCGAGCTGCCGCCGCCGAGGCCGCCGCCCATCGGAATGCGCTTCTCCAGCAGGATGTCCACGCCCAGGCCGCAGCCGCTTTCCTGCTGCAACAGGCGCGCCGCACGCACGCACAGATCCTGCTCCTCGGGCACGCCCTCCACTGCGTTCACGCGCCGCACGCGGCCGTCGTCGCGCCGGGTGAAATGCAGCGTATCGCTCAGGTCGATAAAGCGGAACAGGGTCTGCAGCAGGTGGTAGCCATCGGCACGACGGCCGACCACATGCAGAAACAGATTGAGCTTGGCCGGTGCCGGGCAGGTCAATGTTTCCGCATGCGCTGAATTACGGGGGGCGCTCATGGCTGCGTTTCCCATTCATCGATGAACAACTGGATTTCCATGCCGTTGCGCTGCAGGCTCAGGCGCAGCGGCAGACTGTCCGGCGTTTCCAGCGCGTAGCGCAAGTAGCGTATTTCCCAGCCGTTCTGATGCATCAGGCTCACCTGGCCATTGGCCGCGCGCTCGATATCTGCCGGTGTGTCCGGCGCAGGCAGGCCAAGCACCCAGTAACGCATCCCTGCCATCGGCAAATGCCAGCCCAGCACCTGCTCGGTCAGTGCTTCGGCATCGTGCGCCGTGTAATAGCCATTTGAGGTTTGCAGCTCCACGCCATTTGCATCGCCATGGATGCGTGCGACGGTGCGCCCGAGCGGAGCCAGCAACAGAATCTCATCTTCACCACCGCGATGCGTCCAGCGCACGCCGGCCGAGGAACGTTCGCCCTCATGCCTGGTGGCGACGCGGCCGTTAAAGGCGAAGGGAGACTGCGCGGCCTCCGCCGCGCGTTTTTGCAGCGGCGCAACCGGCGTGCTTGCGCAGCCGCCCAGCACCAGCAGGGCCAGCCATAACTGCAGCCAAAGTAATCGGCGCAATACTGGCATCAGGGCACGAACTTCTTGACCACCGCCCGCAGTGGCGCGCTCTCCGGGTGCTCTTGCAGGCTGTCCTGCCAAACCTTTTTAGCCTCATCCCTGGCACCGCTCTGCCACAGCACCTCGCCCAGATGCGCGGCCACTTCGGGATCGGGGTAAGCGGCATAGGCACGGCGCAAAAATTCCAGGCTCTTGGGCAAATCACCCAGGCGGTAATAGCCCCAGCCCATGCTATCCATGATGGCCGCATCATCCGGAGATAACTGGTAGGCCTTCTCCACCAGATTCATGCCCTCGTGCAGGCGCACATTGCGTTCCAGCAGGCTGTAGCCGAGCGCGTTGTAGGCATGCGCGTGGGCAGGGGCAATCTTGATCAGCTTGCGTATGTAACCCTCGAAAACCTCGGTCTTGCCCTGCTTGTCGGCCACCATGGCAGCCTCGTAGAGCATCTCCTGGTTATCCGGAAATTTTTCCAGCCCCTGCGTCAGCACCTGGGCCGCCGCCTCATACTGCCTGGCGTCGCGCAACAGCTGCGCCTCGATCAGGAGCAGCTGTGCGCGCTCCTGGTTATGCTGCACCTCAGTCTGATGCAGGACTTCGCGTGCCTCTTTCAGCTTGCCGTTCTTGTTAAGCAGGTAAGCCATACGCAGTCGCGAAGGGAACACATACTCTCCCTGCCGCACCAGACGATATTGCTGCAGTGCCAGATCATCCTTCTTCTTCGCCTCATTCAGCTGCGCCAGATAGTAATAAACCGTGGCGTTATCCTTTTTGCCGGCACGCAAAGTCTGCTGCAGCTCCTGCTCGGCACGATCCAGTTCTCCCATCTGCAGCGACAGCAAGGCAACGGCAAAGGCCAGCTCGGCGTTGTCCGGGTGCTGCTTCTGCAGCTGCTGAAATTCCAGCCGCGCTTCCGGATACTGCTTCTGCTCCAGTAATGCACGCGCATAAAACAGGCGCACTTCATTGGAATCAGGATAATCAGCCAGGAATTTTTTCAGCACGGTCAGCGCCTGCTGAGGTGTATCGCGCAGCAACAGCTGAGCTTCCAGCAACGCACCCATATCCCACTCCGGCCGCAAGGCACGCGCCTTGCCCGCCTCTGCCAGCGCAGCATCATGCATGGCCGCCGCCTCCGCGGCTTGCGCTACCACCCAGTGCGATTCGGCAAATTGAGGATAAGGCCTGGCCAGTTCACGCACCGTCTTAAAGGCAGACACCTTGTCGGGATGGCGTGCAAACAGCGGGAACAACTGCATCAGGGCACGCCCGGCATTTTCCGGGTCAGCCGCCAGCATGCCGGCGATCTGTGACTGCGCCTCCTCCAGCCTGCCGCCGCTCACCAGCAAGGTTGCCAGCATCTGCTTGGCCAGCAGCGAGGTCGGCTCCACGTCCTGCCACAGCCGGAAAGCTTCCAGCGCCTGCTTCATCTGGTGCGATTCGTAGGCCAGCTGGGCAGCACGGCGCGCCACCCGCGGATCGCGCGTGGTTCTGGCCAGCTCCAGATATATCTGCACCGCCAGGTCATGCTGACCACGCTGTGCCGCAATGTCTGCCAGCAGGAACTGGTAGAGCAACTGGTCGTTCAGCTCCAGCTTGGGCAGAACCATCCCGTTTTCTGTAGCCGCGTCAGCAGTCGCATCCGCCAAAGCAGGCTGCTCCACGCTCGCCCGTGGAGCATGCGCGCACGCCGCCAGCAACAGCAACATAGCCAGCGCGCCAATTTTTTTGTTCATCATTGAGGTAGGTAGGGATGAGATGGGCATAATGTGTCGCTTTCCATTTAAACTGCCAAAATTGCTTTCTGCACAAGGGAACTCACAGCACAACCAATCCAGCCGGATGGCCGCTGTTGCATGGAAACGCCCCGTGACTGGCCAGGACAAAACAAATCGGCTTTTGCGCGTGCCGTAAAATTGGGGTGACGAAACTTTGAGTTTTTACAGGCGCTCATATTAGGTTATATTCACCCTTACTCACAACCACCTCACATAGCGCATGACTGCCCCGATCACTCTGTCCGCACGCAACCTGTCCCGTCACATGGGCGGGCGCGAAGTCATCCGTTGCGTTTCACTGGAACTCAGGCGCGGCGAAGTGCTGGGGCTGCTGGGGCATAACGGCGCCGGAAAAAGCACCACCCTGCAGATGCTCACCGGAGCCCTGCTGCCGCACGCCGGCCACATCGAAATCTGCGGCCATGACCTCGCCAAACAGCCCACGCAGGCCAAAGCCTGTGTCGGCTACCTGCCGGAAACACCCCCGCTGTATCGCGACATGCGGGTAGACGACTACCTCACTTTCGCCGCCAAACTGCACCAGGTGGCGCGTGCAAAAATTCCGGCAGCGCTGGCTGAAGCCAAACGCCGCTGCGGCTTGCAGGAGGTCGGCAAAAAAATCATCGGCACCCTGTCCAAGGGCTACCAGCAGCGCGTCGGCATCGCCCAGGCGATCATTCACAGCCCCGAGGTGGTGATCCTGGACGAGCCCACGGTCGGGCTGGATCCCTCCCAGATACGCGATATTCGCGCCCTGATCCGCGAGCTCGGCAATGCGCACAGCGTGATTCTGTCCACCCACTTGCTGAGCGAAGTTGAAAACATCTGCGACCGTGTCGAGATCATGCAGCGTGGACAGCTCATCTACGGCGACACCAGCGTGCGCATGCAGCGTTTCGGCCAGCAGAGCGGTTTCATCGTCACCCTGCTGGCACCGCCAGCACTGGCCGAACTACAGGCCGTGCACGGTGTGGACAGTGTTGAGGAGCTCTCGCCTACCCGCTTCAAGATTCTGCACCATGCCGACAACAACACCGCCGCCGCCCTGCTGGAAGTTGCTGCTACGCGCGGCTGGCAGGCACAACAGCTCACCCCGTTGCAGGGCAATCTGGAAGAGGCCTTCGTGCAACTCACCCAAAACGAGGCCGCATAATACTCATGATACTGACGATCGCTCACAAGGAATTCCGCAGCCTGTTCGCCATGCCTTCCACCTGGCTGCTGCTGGGCGCACTGCAATTTATCCTGGCCTGGTTCTTCCTGGCGCGTCTGGATGCCTTTCTGCAGGTGCAAGTCCAGCTGGCCCAGCTGGCCAATGCCCCTGGTGCCACGCAATCGGTTGCCGCTCCGCTCAGCGCAACGGCCGCATTGATTCTGATGATGCTGGTACCCATTTTCACCATGCGCCTGATCGCCGAAGAGCGCCGCAACCAGACTATGGCCATGCTGATGGCAGCGCCTGTCTCCAGCTGGCAAATCGTACTGGGCAAATTTTTCGGCTTGCTGCTGTTCCTGCTGCTGATCGTGCTTTCCTGCATGCTGATGCTGCTAGTTCTGGCACTGGGCACGCATCTGGACATGGGTTTGCTGTTCAGCAATGCACTGGGCTTGCTGCTGCTGGCTGCCGGCTACACCGCGCTGGGGCTGTATTTTTCCACGCTCACCGCACAGCCCATCGTGGCTGCAACCGGCACGCTGGCTGTGCTGTTCGGACTGTGGCTGGCAGACCTGGGCGGCGCCGACAGCGACATGGTATGGCGCGCCATTACGCCCAGCAGCCATTTCCAGAATTTCAATGCCGGCCTGCTGTTGGGCAAGGACATCGTCTATTTCGTGCTGTTCAGCACAATCTTCCTGCTGCTGGCGATACGCCGCCTGCATAACAACCGCATCTACGGCTAAATGATAAAAAAATTCCGCTCCCCTGCACTGCAACTGAAAAGCGCCGCCTACCTCCTGCTGCTGCTGGTGGCAGCTGTGGCAATTTACCAGCTCAGCGCACGCTTCCCGCTGCAGCGCGACCTGACCCAGAACGCCAGCAACAGCCTGCAAGCCAACAGCGTGGACACGCTGCAACAAATGCATGGCACGATCAACATCACCGTATATGCCACCGGCCAGGATGCCGATCTGGGCGACATGCGCCGGTTGATCCGCGAATTCGTCGGCCTCTATCAGCGCTACAAATCCGACATCACGCTGACCTTTGTCGACCCGGTCAAGGAACCTGAGGCGATGCGCAAGGCTGCCGTGCGTGCCAACGGCGAGATGGTGGTGGAGTTCGGCGGGCGCAACGAGCACCTCACCGTCCTCAATGAGCAATCACTCACCAGCGCCCTGCTGCGCCTGGCACACAGCAAGAACCAGCTGATCATGTATCTGGACGGCCACGGCGAACGCAAGCTGGACGGAATTGGCAATTCCGACCTCGGTGAATTCGGCAAAAAGTTGCAGCAAAACGGCTTCCACGTCGCCAGCCTGAACCTGGCCCTGGCACAGGAGGTGCCCGCCAATGCCAGCGTGCTGGTGATCACCCAACCACAGATCAATGTGCTGCCCGGCGAGGTGGACAAGCTGCTGCGCTACATCAACGGCGGTGGCAACGTGCTGTGGCTGCTGGATGCCGAACCGCTGCGCGGCCTGGAGCCGCTGGCAGACGCACTCGACATCCAGCTGGCCCCGGGCATGGTGATGGACCCGGACGCACAGCAGATGAATGCGCCGCTCAACTGGACGCTGGGTGCCAGCTACCCGCCGCACCCGGTCACCTACAATTTCAACTCCGAGACGCAGATCTATCCGACGCCTCCGAAGACGCAGACGACCCAGGCGATGGAACGGGCGCTAATCTCATCGAATCCGTTTCTAAGCGTAGGGCGCGATGATTAACCCGAACCGCGTCGTCCTCCCGCACCAGTTCACGGCCTCGGTCATGGGGAACCCCGAGTACCTGGCGGCGGTCAAGGACATCCCGCAGGCGAAAGACGAGCGGATGGTCGGCATCGAGCACTTGAACGCCTTCCACGCCGCGGCACACGAACAGCGGGTCGTTCGCCAGGAGAAGAAATGGTCCAAGTAATGGTCGGGCCTGGAAAGTTCAAGATGATGGCTCCTACGCGCTCGGTCATGGGGAACTACATTCTGGTCGGAGCGATCGTCTCGGGCGCCGGGGTCTATTCCAAGCGGATCAGCCTGCGGTCTAACCGCGACGACCTACGCCGCGCCTTTAACCTTCTACGCGAGCAGATCCATCGGGAACATCCTGGGATTAAAGAAGAGTTCACGCGCTTCCGGCCGCTGGTGGCATATAACTGATGGCTATCGCGCCCGCAGCACCATCGCAGGAACAGAAGCAGCGGTCGAAGATCACCGACTACCTGTTCCTAAAGACCGGCCGGGAGTTCGTCGAAGGCGCGTTCAAGAAGATGGACGACTATCGCTCCTTCCTCGAGCGGTCCGGGAAGCTCTCCACCTGGAAGCGGGTCTATAAGAACTACTACCTCGGCGGGATGGAGAATGCGAGACTCCGGCAGGGCGGCGATAAGAACCAATTTATCCTGGCGCAGGTCAACCATTTCGCGAACATCCTCGGGCACATCCTCAACAACGTCACGCAGAACCGCGCGAACTTAAAGGCGCGCGCCCAGAACGGGGACTTTAAGTCGCTCGCCCAGACGAAGGTCGGAGACCAGGTGCTCGAGTACTACCTGGGCGAAAAGGACATGGAGAACTACGCGACCGATACCGCCGAGCTCAGTCTCCTCTTCGGGGAAGCGGAGCTGATGGAGCTATGGGACGCAATGATGGGCGAGGACGTCGCAGCCCAAGTTGATGAAATGGGCGAGCAGACAGGCGGGACCGAGAAGCAGGGCGACATCGTCTTCGACTTCTTCGCGCCGATGGACGTCGCCAAGGACTATACAGCCGGATCCCCGAACGACGGCCTCTGGAAGATCACGCGAAAGCTCGTCAACCGCTGGAACCTGGCTGCTAAATTCCCCCAGTACGATACGGAGATTCTGGCAGTCTCCTCATCGCCATCGAATATGCGTAAGCAGCGGATCGGCCACGCATCCTTCGAGCCTGACGAAGACCAGATATTCCTCTACACCGCGATCCACCAGAAGTGCGCGGTCATCCCTGAAGGACGCCTCGTTCGCTTCATCGATAACTCTGACGTCACCGTCATCGACACCCCGCTTCCGCATAAGAAGATTCTCCACCGCATCGCGCCAAGGGAGCAACATGGAACCGTCTTCGGATACTCCGTCGCCTACGACCTCCTGCCGATCCAGGAGAACATCAATATGCTGTACTCGATCATCGCGTCGAACCAGGCGATGTTCGGGGTCCAGAGCCTTCTCGTTGCGAAGGGATCAGGAATCGAATACTCAGCCCTCCAGGGCGGCCTCAAGATCGTTGAGTACGACGCCAAGCCAGGAGTCGATACCAAGCCTTCAGTTCTTCAGCTCACCTCTACTCCACCCGAAATCTTCAAGCACATAGAGCACCTGATCCTGCAAATGGAAACCATCTCGGGAGTCAATTCGGTGGTACGCGGTCAACCAGAAGCGTCTCTTGAATCAGGCGCAGCGCTCGCCCTGGTTGCCTCCCAGTCTATCCAGTTCATGTCCTCATTCCAGGCGGCCTATACGAAGCTCCTGGAGTCTGCAGGCACGAGCGTCCTTGACATCCTGAAGGAATACGCAAAGGCGCCCAGGATGATCGCGATCGTTGGGAAGAATAACGTCCAGTACCTGCCCGAGTTCGTAGGCGACGATATCAGCCAGATCGACCGCGTGACGGCTGAGGTGAATAACCCGCTCGCGCGCACGACCTCTGGAAAGCTCCAGATCGCCCAAGACCTTCTCTCGAAGAACCTTATCGACGCCAAGCAATACCTGCAGGTCCTCGAGACGGGGTCCTTAGAGCAGGCGACCCAGGGTCTCGTCAGCCAGCTCCTGCTCGTCAAGGAAGAGAACGAGAAACTCCTGAAGGGAGAGCAGATCCCTGCGCTTCAGACCGACCTGCATATGTTCCATATCTCGGAACACGCCTCGGTTCTCGCCAACATCGACGCCCGCTTTAAGCCCGAAGTCGTTGACGCGGACAGCCAGCACATCCAGATGCACGAGCAGCTACTCCAGGGGATGTCGCCTATCCTCGCCGGGGCAACGAAACAACCCGACTTAAACGCCGGAGCTCCCCCGGGAGGGGGGGGACCTGGTGGGCCGCCAAAACCACCTGCGGGACCAGGAGGGCCTCCTTCTGAGGTCATCAACCCGCAGAACCCGGTCCAGGCGCAAGCAGGCGGAGTCCAACCCCCGGGTATGCCGAACAACCCAATGAGCGGCCAGCCGTTTAATCCGACTACAGGAGGAATGTAAATGATCAGACTCAAGGCAATCTTAAAGCCCGTGATTTTCGCCGGAGGTCTTCTCCTGGCTATCGGTGTGGTGTTAAAGGCAGCGACGGTTGTATATCGAGGTCCGCTCGCCAACGAGTCGGGTCTCGCCTATAACAAGACTTT
>JBGPPE010000027.1:0-25218 GCA_041488395.1 Gallionellaceae bacterium | reverse complement strand
TATATCGATGAATCAGAATTGATCCACAGGGATAACCTGGTATTGCTGTAACACAGCATGAATTTGTAGGAGCGGGCCATGCCCGCGAACACCTTTTCGCGGGCATGGCCCGCTCCTACAATTAATGCAAATGGATACGTCCTGCATGAAAAAAGCCTGCAACGCGAGTTGCAGGCTTTTTTCATGTTGATTGGCTATTGTTAACGGCCGGAAGGTTTTGCCAGTGTTCCTGCAGCAGCTGGTGCCGAAACACCTTCTCCCACCACCTGAAAAAACACTTCGCCCGGTTTGACCATGCCCAGTTCGCTGCGCGCATGTTCCTCGATTGCATCCGTGCCCTGCTTGAGGTCGCGCACTTCAGCATCGAGGATGGCATTGCGCATTTGCGTCTGCTGATTGACCTTCTTCTGCTCATCGACCTGGTGGCCGATGTCCCACACCTTGAGCCAACTGCCCTTGCCCAGCCATAGCGGGTATTGCAGGAGCAGAATCAGTGCCAGCAGAACCAGAGTAACCCAGCGCATCGCAACGATACGTGCAGCAGATTACGACAGCTGATAGTAAGCAGCACGGCCCGGGTAGGATGCGCTATCGCCCAGGTCTTCCTCGATGCGCAGCAGCTGGTTGTACTTTGCCATACGATCGGAACGCGACAGCGAACCGGTCTTGATCTGCAACGCGTTGGTCGCCACGGCCAGATCGGCGATGGTGGAGTCTTCCGTCTCGCCGGAGCGATGCGAAATCACGGCGGTGTAACCGGCGCGCTTGGCCATTTCGATGGCGGCAAACGTTTCAGTCAGCGTGCCGATCTGGTTGACCTTGATCAGGATGGAGTTGGCGATGCCCTGCTTGATGCCTTCGGAGAGAATCTTGGTGTTGGTTACAAAAATATCGTCACCCACCAGCTGGATGGATTTGCCGAGACGCTCGGTGAGCATTTTCCAGCCCGCCCAGTCGAGCTCGCTCATGCCGTCTTCGATGGTGATGATGGGATACTTGTCCACCCAGGTGGCGTACAGATCAACCATCTGCTCGGAGGTCAGCACCAGTCCGTCCGCCTTGAGGTGGTATTTGCCGTCATGGTAGAACTCGGAAGCCGCCGGGTCCATGCCGATCGCGATATCTGCCCCCGGTACATAACCGGCTGCTTCGATCGCTTCAACAATCACTTTCAGGGCAGCTTCGTTGGAGCCCAGCGCAGGTGCAAAACCGCCTTCGTCGCCGACCGTGGTCGCGAAGCCCTTGTGGTGCAATACCGCTTTCAGGCTGTGGAACACTTCGGCGCCATAACGCAGTGCCTCGCGGAAGCTCTGTGCGCCCACCGGAATAATCATGAATTCCTGCATGTCGGAGCCGCCGGTTGCATGCGCGCCGCCATTGATGACGTTCATCATCGGCACCGGCATTTCCATGCGTGCTGCGCCACCCAGATAGCGATACAACGGCAGGCCGGACTCTTCCGCAGCGGCTTTGGCCACAGCAATGGATACCGCCAGAATGGCATTGGCACCCAGACGGGATTTGTTCTCGGTACCATCCAGCTCGATCATGGCCTGATCGATAAATGCCTGCTCGGCCGCATCCAGACCAATAATCAATTCGGCGATTTCAGTATTTACAAACTCTACCGCCTTCAACACGCCCTTGCCCAGATAACGCTGCTTGTCGCCATCACGCAGTTCAACAGCTTCTTTGGTACCAGTAGAAGCGCCGGACGGCACAGCTGCACGCCCCATCACGCCGGATTCCAGCAACACATCGGCCTCTACCGTGGGATTCCCACGGGAGTCCAGAATTTCACGCGCTACAACATCAACAATTGCACTCATTTCTCACTCTTTTCCTATTGTCTAAACATTACGCAAGTTAACTTTTTCTTCAATCAAACCTTGTTGCTTCACTGTTGCATCGATTACCTTCAGTGTCTGTAACAATTCTTTCAGGTGCCCCAGCGGGAATGCATTGGGACCATCCGACAGCGCCTGCGCCGGATTCGGATGGGTTTCCATAAACACGCCGGAAACGCCTGCGGCCACGGCTGCACGTGCCAATACCGGCACAAACTCGCGCTGTCCACCGCTGACCGTGCCCTGCCCGCCTGGCAACTGCACCGAGTGTGTGGCATCAAACACCACCGGGCAGCCGGTGCCGCGCATCACGGCCAGCGAGCGCATGTCCGACACCAGGTTGTTGTAGCCAAATGAGGCGCCGCGCTCGCACACCATGATGTTGTCCTGGCTGCTGGCTTCGCGCGCCTTTTCCACCACGTTCTGCATGTCCCACGGCGACAGGAACTGTCCTTTCTTGATATTCACCGGCTTGCCGCAACGCGCCACGGCGTGAATGAAGTCGGTCTGGCGGCACAGGAAGGCCGGGGTCTGCAGCACATCCACCACAGCAGCAACCGCGGCGATCTCGTCTTCGCTGTGCACATCGGTCAGCACCGGCACGCCAATCTGGGCTTTTACTTTTTCCAGTATCTGCAGTCCCTTTTCCATGCCGAAACCGCGGAACGATTTGCCGGAGCTGCGGTTGGCCTTGTCGTAGGAAGACTTGTAGATGAAGGGGATGCCCAGCTCCAGGCAAATCTCTTTCAGACGCCCGGCGGTATCCAGCGCCATCTGCTCGGACTCGATCACGCATGGCCCGGCAATAAGGAACAGTGGTTGATCCAGCCCGACATTAAAATTGCATAGCT
This sequence comes from Gallionellaceae bacterium, assembly GCA_041488395.1. Classification (GTDB taxonomy): domain Bacteria; phylum Pseudomonadota; class Gammaproteobacteria; order Burkholderiales; family Gallionellaceae; genus 39-52-133. The sequence continues at coordinate 22,520 of JBGPPE010000027.1, read as the reverse complement.
TCATGCCTGCTCCTTGTGCGCCACCGCAGCTTTGACAAAGGCGCTGAACAGCGGATGTCCTTCGCGCGGGGTGGAGGTAAATTCCGGGTGAAACTGCACACCGACAAACCACGGGTGCATGCTCTGCGGCAACTCCATAATCTCGGGCAGGGACTCGCTCGGGGTGCGCGCGGAAATCACCATCCCGGCCTTTTCCAGCACCGGCACGTAGTGGTTGTTGACTTCATAGCGATGGCGGTGGCGCTCATTCACGTCCTTGCCGTAAATACTCGCTGCCAGCGTATCGCCCTTGATCGGGCAGCGCTGCGAACCGAGGCGCATGGTGCCACCCAGGTCGGAATCCGCACTGCGCGTGGCCACGCGACCATCGCGATCCAGCCACTCGGTAATCAGCGCCACCACCGGATGCTCGGTGGCCTGATCAAACTCGGTGCTGTTGGCGTCACTCATGCCGGCAACGTGGCGAGCGTACTCGATCACTGCCAGCTGCATGCCCAGGCAGATGCCCAGGTAGGGGATCTTGTTTTCGCGGGCGTAACGTATCGCGGCAATCTTGCCTTCGGTGCCGCGCACACCAAAACCGCCCGGCACCAGAATTGCGTCAAAGCGCTTCAGTTCGCCTGCGCCAGTGCTTTCCAGCGCCTCGGAATCGATGTACTCGATGTTGACACGGGTTGAGGTGTGAATGCCGGCGTGGCGCAGCGCCTCGATCAGCGACTTGTACGACTCGGTCAGGTCCACATATTTGCCGACCATGCAGATCGTCACTTCATGTTTGGGGTGCTCGAGCGAATCCACCAGCTTGTTCCACACCGACAGGTCTGCCGGTGCCGGGTTGATGTTCAGCTCTTCGCAGACGATGCGGTCGAGTCCCTGTTCATTCAGGATTTTAGGAATCTTGTAGATGCTGTCCACGTCCCACACGGAAATAACCGCTTCTTCGCGCACGTTGGAGAACAGTGAAATCTTGGCGCGCTCATCATCAGGAATGGGGCGATCGGCACGGCACAGCAGGGCGGTCGGTGAAATGCCGATCTCGCGCAGTTTCTGCACGCTGTGCTGGGTAGGCTTAGTCTTCAGCTCGCCGGCGCTGGCGATAAACGGCACCAGAGTCAGGTGCACGAAGGCAGCGCTGTGGCGACCCAGGCGCAGGGCCATCTGGCGCACCGCCTCGAGGAAAGGCAGCGACTCGATGTCACCCACCGTGCCGCCGATTTCCACAATGGCCACATCGGCCTGGCCGTCATAGGAAGCGGCCGCGCCGCGCTCGATAAAGGCCTGGATCTCGTTGGTAATGTGCGGAATAACCTGTACCGTCTTGCCCAGATATTCGCCGCGACGCTCCTTGCGGATCACGCTGTCGTAGATCTGGCCGGTGGTGAAGTTGTTGGCCTTGCGCATCTTGGCCGTCACAAAGCGCTCGTAGTGGCCCAGATCGAGGTCGGTTTCGGCACCGTCCTCGGTCACAAACACCTCACCGTGCTGAAACGGGCTCATTGTGCCCGGATCGACGTTGATGTAAGGGTCCAGCTTGAGCATGGTGACTTTAAGGCCGCGCGATTCAAGGATTGCAGCGAGGGAGGCGGCGGCAATGCCTTTACCCAGTGAGGAAACGACGCCGCCTGTAATGAAGATGTATTTAATCATGGGGCGCAATGATACCGTAAATCGTCCTTTCCCTCAAAAGAGACTGTGTTTTCAGCGCAATAATCGCGCACTCCGCCCGGAATCCGGGCCATTCATTCAAACAGACAGACAAAACGTGCCAAGGTCGCCGATTTACATCCTATTGTCCGGCATCTCTCCAAACTGTCTCACGAGCAAGGCTTAACAGGTTGTAACGTGCCTGATAGTAGCGCGGGTCTAACTGCAATGCTTTGACATATGCCACGCGCGCCTCCTCTGCCCTGCCGTCGAGCTGGTAGGCGTAGCCCAGGTTGTTCAGCACCCTGGCTTTCCCCGGTGAATACAGCGCTGTTGCTTCCCACAGGGCGACTTCACTGTGGTAATCCTGATTGCGCAGCACAGTCAGAGCGGCCAGCGCAAGCAGCAACAGCACAGTTGAAAACATGAAGGCTCGCGGTTTTAGCCACAGCGACAACTCGGCCACAACGGCCAGTGCCAGCGGCCAACTGAGCAGATAAAGCTGGCGCTCATTGGCCACATCCACGCGCGGCAAAAACCAGTACAGCGGCAGTAATTGCAGGAGAGCCCAGGCCAGGGCAAAACTCAGCCACGGGCGCCGCCGCCATGTCAGCAGCATCAGCGCAATCACCGCCAGCAACACCATCAGCTGCGGCAGCAGCCCGCTAAAGTCATGCAACACAGGCAAATCGGGATCGATATTCAGCCATAACGGCAACAACCATTGCCGCAGCAAATAGGCAAAGGCCAGCGTTTGCGTGGCCATATTTCCCTGCAGGCTATTCAGGCCGGCACTGATTTCCATCTGCGCCAGATAGCCATCGTGCCACAGAAAAAATACTGCGCCCGCCACCAGCAACAACCAGCTTGACCACTGGCGGCGCCATGCCGATGCAAGTGTGCCGCCGCTATATAGCTCCCAGGCCAGCAAGGCCAGCGGAAAGGTCACCGCCGTTTCCTTCACCCCCAGTGCCAGCAGCATGCACAAGGGCGTGAGCAGATGCAGATAAATCTTGTTGTCATGCGCCCTGCCCCGCGCATAAGCCAGCAGTCCCGCCAGATAAAACAGCGTCATCAGTGCGCTCGAACGGCCGCAAATATAGGTGACGGCTTCGCTGTGCACGGGGTGCGCGGCAAACAGCAAGGCTGCCAGCAACGCTACCGCAGCCTTGGCCTGCAACGCCTCTTGCTGCGCGACAAAGCGGCACGACAACAGCCACACCAGGTAGACGTTGCAGAAATGAATAAAAATATTGGTGAGGTGAAAACCGACCACACCGAGACCCAGCGTCCAGTCCAGGGTGTAAGTGAATTTCAGCAGCGGGCGTATGCCATGCTGCACATCCTGCCACCACGCAGACCACGAGTGTATGCGCGGGTTGTTGACGATGACGTTGTAATCGTCAAACTGGAAGACACCCCACAGCGCATTGGCATAGCTGATGCACACGGCGCACAACAACAGGCCGACAGAGAACCAGTGGCTGCGCTTCAACGCGATCGCCATAAAGAGCTTATGCCACGGCCTCATTGCTTACATGGTTGCATACATTTTCTTGGCGGCAACCGCATTCACGATATAGCCGCGCGTTTCGCTATAAGGCAGGCGCAGGCGCAAGGTTTCATACACCTCGTCCGGACGCATCGCATTGATCTTGTCGAGTGCATCCGCCTGCCTGGTTTTTGCAGGGTCGGAGCTAAAGGCCCTGAACACATTGCTGGGCCCGGTGTTGTAGGCGGCAATGGCGCAGTATTCACGCGACACCGGGTTATCAATCTGGCGCAACGGGCTGTCGTTCAGCAACACGCCAAGATAGGTGGAACCCAGCTCGATGTTGTTCTCGGCAACAAACAGATATTCCCTGGTGGGCGATTCATCCAGCCCCTTGGCCTTGCGGTAAGCCTCGCGCCCGCCGCTATTGGGTACCAGCTGCATCATGCCGTAGGCCGGTGCACTGGAAACCGCATAGGGGTTGAACGAACTTTCAATTTTGATAATCGCAAAGATCAGGCTGCGGCTGACCTGTGTTGCGTCGGAATACTTGCGCACCGTGGCGGCATACTGCAGCGCTCTCTTGTCGATGTGATTGTTGATCATGGCAAAGCTGACATACACCACGTTCTTGCTGACGCCGTTCACATCGATCTGCCGCCCCTGCAGGCGATTGTTTACCAGGAAATCGGCGTAGCGCTCGACATCCTCACGCGTGTTGATGGCATTGCCGTTCTGATCAACCACCAGTTGCTGCAGGTAGGGCTTGCCCTTCAGCTCGATTTCCTTGTCGGAAAATAAATCTACCGCACCCGGATCATCCGGCGTCAGCAGTGCAGTCACCACCGCATTTTTAAGCTTGCCCCTGGCCTCCGCCTCATCCAGATGCTCAATCAGTATGGTGCCCTTGTCGTAATCCACCACCGTACGATTCTTGTAATTCTCGGTGTACTTAACGTAACGTGTCCTGGTAGGCAAAGTGGCAGACTCACTCTTGCCCCATTTCTCACCGCTCTCCTTCTGCAGCTTGCTCATCAGCCAGTCAAACTCCGCCTTCACCCGCTTGAGATCGCGCAGTGCCAGCTCCGGATTATATTTGTATGAGTTCACCCGGTTGCTTGCCATGGACTTGATTGCCTGCTTGGGATCCTTGTTCATCGCCACACGCATCATGTCCTGAGTGGAGCATCCGGAAAACAGCGTGGCACAGAAAGCCGAAGCCAGCATCAACAGTTTCTTCTTGCTCATCCGTCACCTCTTCAACAAATAGCCCGGGTTACTGCAACCGTTCGCACGCTCCGCCTGTTTCAGGAAGCATGAGGTGCCTGCGCAAAGGCCAAATCCAGAATATCCACGGCATCCCACCAGCGATTCGGCGCGTTGAGCATCACCAGCAATACGCGCGCACCATTCCGCTCGGCATAGGCGATCAGGCACTTTCCCGCCTTGGGGGTGTAGCCGCTCTTGAGGCCGAGTGCGCCCTGATAGCGACCTATCAGCGCATTCTTGTTTTCCAGCTGGTAGCTGCCGCTGCCGCCGATGGCGGATATCTGCGCCGACTGCTTGACCACCAGCTCGCCGACCAGGCGGTTCTTGATAAGCTCATTCGCCAGCACGGCCAGGTCATGCGCAGTTGAATAATGGTCCGCGCCATCATGCCCGCAGGCATTGGCAAAATGCGTGTTGCGCATGCCCAGTTGTGCGGCACGGCGATTCATCATCTGCACAAAGCGCTGCTGATTGCCGGCCACATAATCGGCCAGCGCATGGCAGGCATCATTATCGGAATTGATCAGCGCCGCACTCAGCAGATCTTCCACATGGAAGCGCTCACCATTTTTTACGCCCAGGCGGGTGCCGCTTTCCTGCGTGGCCAGATGGCTGATTTCGACCACGGCTTGCGGCTTGTAGCCATCCAGCACCAGCAGCACCGTCATCAGCTTGGTCAGGCTGGCCGGTGGCAGGCGCCGGTTTGCCTGCTTCTCCCATAGCAACGCCCCGTTTACCTGAACCAGATAGGATGCAGCCACTTGGGGGAAAGGATCGGGCTGCGCCAGTGCCGTATGGCACACCAGCAGCAGCCCGGTCAGCAGGTAACGCATTGTGTAAAACTCAGAAGCCGAACAAGCCTTTCAGCTTCTTCGCTCCCTGCAGCACGCTGTCAGAGTTGACGCTGCCCGAACCCGAGTCGCCAGCGTCGGCATCTGCCTTGGACTTTTTCGATTTTGCAGGGCGCTCATCAGCAGCAGCTTCATCGCCGGCCCAGTCACTGCCCATACATTTTTTCATTTTGGCGCCCGCGGTAAAGCCACGTCCGGCACAGTCTTCACGCTTGCGCTCCAGTTCGCGGAATGCCTTGGCTTCCGCCGGGCAATTGGCTTCCAGGAACTGCAACGGGCCGCTCCTGGCTTTGGCCTTGCACAGCGACTTGCGCATGGTTTCCACATTCACGTTACAGGCCTTGGCGACAGACAGTACACCTTCATTTTTTTCCTGCTGCTCAAGCACCTGGAATGCTTCCATGTCATGAGGCACGTCATTGCGCACCGCTTTGCACAAAGCATCTTTCTTGCCCGGGCAGCTTGGCTTGGGGCCGAGAAACATGCTCGCTGACTGTATCCAGTTGCTGGCTGAGTATTTTGAGGTGTCGCAGGCTCTGGCCATGCCCTCATCGATCTGCGCCTTGGCCTTCCTCCCCATCTCCTCGGTATCACAGGCACCACCGATATACTTGCCGCTGCTGGTCATGGTCATGTCGACCGGTTCGCCATGCGATTTGCCGGTCATCTTCATTTTGCTCTTGAAACTTTTGCCATCATGGGTGGTTTCGCCCACCATATTCATGGTCTCGCCATCATTGACACAAGTGCCTTTGTATTTGACCGTATTGCCTGATTGCTGCACATCGGTCATCTTGCAATTGCTGTTTTTTCCCTGCGTTTGGCGCGGGTCGCTTTCTCCGCCTTTGGGCAGACATACTTTGGAAGTCTGCCCCGGCATCGCAAACGGCATCCCCGGCATTTCCATCTTGCCGGTAATTTCCCACCATTCACCCGGCGCTGCCAGCAGCGTGGAAGACAGCATGCTCAAAGATAACGTCGCCACACCCAGCCATACTTTTTTCATGTGCGCCCCTTAGCGTATAGAATTAAACAGCACCCGATGCATCATCACGTCATACCGCCCGGATTCTCCTCTCCCTGACGGTACTGTCAATACGATATGCCGAGAGTCAGGCCTTGCGGCTTTCCAGCTCTTCCCAGCGTGTCATCAGAGTCAGCAACTCTGCCTCGATGGCAGTAGCGCGTGTTTGCAGCTTCTGCGCCTGCTTGGGATCATCGCGATACATTTTCCCCGCCGCCAGTATCGAGCCCACTTCTGTCTGCTCACTTTCCAGCGCATCAATTTTCGCCTGGATCTCTTCCAGTTCACGCGCTTCCTTGAAGCTGAGCTTGCTGACCGGCTTGGCTTTTCCCGCATCGGCCTTGGCCGCTGCCTTGGCCGCAGGCATGCCACCCGCTTTCGCCGCCTGCGCAGTTTGCGTGGCCTGGAATTTTTGTACGCGCACCCAGTCTTCGTAGCCGCCTACATATTCCTTCAGCTTGCCGTCGCCCTCGAAGGCGATCACCTGGGTTACCACGTTGTCGAGGAAGGCGCGGTCATGGCTGACCAGGAACAGCGTGCCCTCGTAATTCGTCAGCAGCTCTTCCAGCAGCTCCAGCGTTTCGATGTCGAGGTCGTTGGTCGGCTCGTCCAGCACCAGCACGTTGGCCGGGCGGGTAAACAAACGCGCCAGCAGCAAACGGTTGCGTTCGCCGCCGGACAGGCTTTTTACCGGAGAACGCGCGCGCTCCGGCGCAAACAGGAAGTCGCCCAGATAACTGATCACATGCTTGCGCACGCCGCCGATCTCGACAAAATCCGCGCCCTGGCTGATGGTGTCGATCAGCGTAGCCTCGTCATTCAGCTGCGCGCGCAGCTGGTCGAAATAGGCCACCGACAACTTGGTACCCAGTTTCACCTCGCCGCTGTCCGGCGCCATTTCGCCCAGGATGATTTTCAGCAGCGTGCTCTTGCCCGCGCCGTTCGGGCCGAGCAGGCCGATCTTGTCGCCGCGCTGAATGCGGCAGGAAAAATCGTCGACGATTTTTCTTTCGCCGAAACTCTTGCTCACATGGTTCAGCTCCGCCACCAGCTTGCCCGAGCGCTCACCGCTGTCCACATTCAGCTCGACCTTGCCGACGGTATCGCGCCGTGCTGCCCGCTCGAGACGCAGCTGCTCCAGGCGGCGCACGCGCCCTTCATTGCGCACCCCGCGCGCCTTGATGCCCTGGCGTATCCATACCTCTTCCTGCGCCAGCACCTTGTCAAACTTGGCGGCAGTCACCGCTTCATCGCTCAGCATCTGCTCCTTCAGCTTCTGGTAAGCGGCGAAGTTGCCGGGAAAACTGGCCAGCTTGCCGCGATCCAGCTCGATGATGCGTGTCGCCACGTTATCCAGGAAGCGCCGGTCGTGGGTGACCAGCAGCACGCTGCCGCGGAAATTGTTGAGCAGGCCTTCCAGCCATTCGATCGAGGCAAAATCCAGATGGTTGGTGGGCTCATCCAGGATCAGCACATCCGGCTCGGCCACCAGCGCCTGTGCCAGCGCCACGCGCTTGCGCACGCCACCGGAAAGCGAGCCGACAATCGCCTCCGGGTCCAGCTCCAGACGCGCAATCGCCGTTTCGATGCGCGCCTGCACCGCCCAGCCGTTCTGTGCCTCCAGACTGGTCTGCAAGGGCTGCATCGCCTCCAGCAAGGCGTCGTAATCGGCATCCGGCTCGGCCAGCTGATGCGACAGATGGTGATATTCGCTGATGATCTTGTACAAATCGCCGAGGCCGCGGGCGACTTCATCGAACACCGTCGCTTCGGCGTGCAGATGCGGCTCCTGGCTCACATAGCAGATGCGCACGGAAGGTGCGCGCCACACCGTGCCGTCGTCGAGCGCGGCCTGTCCGGCGAGGATTTTGAGCAGGCTGGATTTGCCGCCGCCATTGCGCCCGATCAGGCCGACGCGCTCGCCCTCGTCAAGTTGAAAATCCACAGCGTCGAGCAGTGCGACATGACCAAAAGCCAGGGCGGCTTTATCCAGAGTGATATAAGGCATTATTGGGTTACTTTTTCAGGTAGCGAAGATTGATAAATAAAGGAGAAGCCTACAGCCCAGAGCGCCATCACCCAGTAGCCGAAAGCGACGGCAAACTTTGACAGCACCATCACCGCGTTCTGGCTGGGTATCCAGTGCCAGGTCAGCGGAAAGACAAACAGCAGTGCAGCCAGGACGTTGGCAACCAGCACCAGGCGATGGCCGAAGCGGAAACCTTTGCCCTCGGGTTTGCCGAGCGGCGCCAGGGAACCGCGCCAGAATTGAATCAGAAAGATGGCCCCCAGCAACAGCACTGCGCCGAGGATACGCCCGGGTATTGCTTCCTCCGCCGTACTCACCCCGAACACCTCCAGCAGCATACGCCCGGCAAACGCCACCCAGCCCATGACCAGGGTTTGCGGGATCAAAAACCATGCAACAAACAGATTGATATTTGCAAATTTCATTTTTATTTTCCGCCCATACGTTTCAAATCTTCAATAATTTCCTGGGAGTGGCGCGATGTCTCCACCTTGTCATACACCTTGCTGATGCGGCCTTGCGGGTCGACCAGAAAAGTATAGCGCCGCGCCAGCTTGAGCACGCCCAGGTTGAGCAGCACGCCGTAACTCGCCGCCACCGTTGCGCTCTTGTCTGCCAGCAATGGAAATGGCAGATGATATTTCCGCGCAAACGCTGCATGGCTGCTGCTGTCATCCACGCTGATGCCCACTACCTGCGCGCCCAGTGCGCTCAGCTGGTGCAGATCATCGCGGAAGCTGCAGGCCTCCTGGGTGCAACCCGGCGTGTCGTCCTTGGGATAGAAATACAGCACCAGCCATTTGCCGGCAAATTCCTTCAGGCTATGCTGCTTGCCATCCTGATCGGGCAAATTGAAATCGGGTGCAGCCTGCCCCGCCTGCGGCACCTCTCCGGCCAAGGCCATCCGGCTCACCAGCACGGCCACAGCACCGAGCAAACCCAGCAGCATTAACCATTTCATGGCGCATCTCCTTCAATCGGTGCAATGACAACGCATTCAACCTGAAATGATACCAGCCGCAGGCATCCCCCGCTTGCTTACTCAGACCTGAAGAGAGGCCCCAAGGCTTGAAACTGATTTATTGGCAGGGCCGAATTGCGATAGAATGCGCGGCGCGCCTCGGTAGCTCAGTGGATAGAGCGACCCCCTCCTAAGGGGTAGGTCGGACGTTCGATTCGTCTTCGGGGCACCACGATCAAGAATTGCCTGCCGCCTGGTTGCGGCACAGCATTTACAGAAATACCAGGAATCCATCCGCGAAGTACACCAGCCCGACCACGCCCGTGAACAAACCACCGTACCAGACCATCTTCTTTTTCAGCAGGCCGGCAATGGATGACAACAGAATGGCAATTTGCAGGTAAATCACGGCCACGCCGAATGCCTTGGAGTGCAGCTGCGATTCATCCCGTATCGTCTCCAGCTGTTTCGCTTTGGTCTCGATCTCGGCTTTCTCGCCCTCATATTTTTCTACGCGCTTCTTGTAATCCGCAATCTTGTTCTTGTACACATCCTGCACCGCTCTGGAGGTGGATTTGGGCAGCCCTATCAGCTCAATCTCCAGTTTCTCGGCTTGCATCTGGTACAGGTAAGACTTGATGCCCTTGGCCTGGAAATACGCCCACTGATCGGACGCCTGCGACTGGCTCATCACCGAACGGGTGGAAAAACCGCCGCCCTTGAAGGTGGAAAGCGTCGCACACACCGCGAGGATGACGGTGGTCAGCGCCAGGTAGTTAAGCCATGATTCCTTTTTTTCTTCAGCCATTTTTTTCTCCAATGTTGCTATTTACTCAAACTGCGACCGAGCTTTTGCACGGCCACAAACACCAGCATCACCACGGCCAGGCTCAGCACAAAACCGGCCAGCACATCGGCCGGGAAATGCGCGCCCAGACTGACGCGTGAAATCCCGACCCATAATACAAAAAAGATTCCCGCCAGGCGCCAGCGCAAACTGAACAGCGGCCACAGGCTGGCCACCACCAGCATGGCAAACGAGGCATGGCCGCTGGGCAAACTGTGGTGGTACTCGGCCTCGCCGACGATATGTACGGTTCCTTCCGGCAACGCCAGCGGGGGACGCGGAAAATCGAGCAGGGGCTTGAGCGCACCGATCAGCCATCCGTCTGCCAGATAGGCCACGCTGAATACCGCCAGCACCGACATCCAGCGCAGCGTCTGCAATTTCAGGCGGGCCGGCTCTTGCAGCGGCATGCGCGCCAGCACCACCAGGGCCAGCAGCGCCAGCAACGACAGATACAGCGTGAAATTGCGGTGGTCACCCAGCGCCGTGCCCAGCAGCATGAAGTGGTCCAGGTATTCAGAGTGAATGTTGTTGATGGCATGAAACAGCGCCACATTGGCGCCGCCCCAATCGTAGAAAATTTCTTTCATTGAATCCGTTTCATTTGTTCTTATCTAAATGTAAGAGGCATTAACCAGCAGGTCCCGCTTTCAAAACAGCTCAATATCGCCACTGACCGGTTTCTCTTCAATTGTAGTGAGGTATTTGATTTCCTGCTCGGCGATGGTGTTGTTGTGCAGCGAACGCAGGCGCTTGACCCGGACTTTCCCGGTTTTCGGGAAATATACCACCATGCGCGGAAAGACGTCACCGACATCTTCCGCGGTTACCTGCAAACCTTCGGTTTCAATGTAGTCATGGGCAAAAGCAATATTGCGCAGGCCGACATCGGTCATGTTGGCAATAATGCGCCCGCCGCCAAACAGCTTGACTTCGAGGTTCTGGCGCTTGCCGCCATTTTTCAGAATGTCGTTGATCAGGTGTTCCATGGCGTAATTGCCATAGCGGTTGGCGGCACCCAATCCGGCAGACTTCCAGCCATCCGAGCCCCCCGAAGCGGGCAGCATGAAGTGGTTCATCCCGCCAATGCCGATTACCCGATCGCGTATGCAGGCAGAAATGCAGGAGCCCAGGGTGGTATACACGCCTTCGTCGTGCTGGGTGACGTAATATTCTCCCGGCATCAAGCGGGCGGCAAAAGTCTCGTAAGTATCGTTCCAGCCGCGCTTGATGTGCTCAAACCCGGGCAATGCCAGCGGCAGTCGTGAAGTTGGGGAAAGGGCCATGATCGCCTACTTACCCAGGAAAATTTTCTCGGCATCGGCGATTTCCGCACGGGCCGCACGCACTGTGGTTTCAATCGCATCATCAGCCTGCAGGCCGATGCTACTCCAGGCCTGCGGATCAATCGGTGACACATCCTCGAGCGCCAGCGTATCCAGCTCGGCCATCACCGCCAGTACGTTGGCGATATGCACAATGGCGGCCTCGCGCGGGTGCTTGCTGGCGTCGCCCGGGGAGTGATGACAAGCGATGCATTCCTCCAGCAGGCTGGGCAGTTTCCACTGCCGCGCCAGCTCGCCGCCGACCTGGGCATGGTCATAGCCCAGCAGCTGACGCTCAGCCTGATGGACAGTCAGGCCATCCACATCATCCAGCACCTGCGTCAAAGCAGCCCTGGCCATTTCCGGCACGCGGTTGAAGATTACCAGTTCACCGATGTCGTGCAGCAGGCCTGCGGTAAACACCGCCTCGGCATCGCACTTGCCTGCCTGCCGCGCCAGGATGCGCGCGGCCAGGGCGCAATAAAGGCTATGGCGCCAGAAGTTTTCCATCGAAACCAGGGTGTTGGGCAAGCCGCTAAAGCTGTTCGCAATTGCGGTGGAGAGTGCCAGATTGCGTATCTGGCTGGTGCCGATAACCGACACAGCCTTGGGCACGGTATCAATCGAAGAAGAAAAACCGTAGAACGGGCTGTTGGCCACGCGTAACAAGCGCACGGTAAAGGCGGGGTCACGATTCACCGCATTGGCAATGTCGCTCACCGTACTGTCCGGACTTTCAACCAGCTGGTTGATGCGCACAAAAACATCCGGCAGCGTAACCAGTCCGTTGACCCCCTGCACCAGCTCAACAATCGTCGGTTTCATGTTTGCCACCTTGGCATGTGATGCCGTGTTTAGTCAACCTGTCCCGGCTCATGACTCTGCACCAGCCGGCCGCCGGAAAATATTCTGCAGGACTTACACCACCACCGGCACGCGCACCGTCAGTGCACACAGCAGTTCATAACTGATGGTGCCGGCGGCCTGTGCCACCTCCTCCACCGGCATCCCCTTGCCCCACAGGGTAACGCAGCTGCCAATGGCGGCCGCTGGCAGGGCGCTCAGGTCCACGCTCAGCATGTCCATCGACACCCGCCCCAGAGTGTGCGTACGCTGCCCTTCCACCAGCACCGGGGTACCGGTGGGCGCATGGCGCGGATAGCCATCGGCATAGCCGCAGGCCACCACGCCGACGCGTGTGGTCGTCTCCGCCCGGAACATCCCGCCGTAGCCGACGTACTCGCCCGCCCTGATTTCGCGCACGGAAATAATTTCGCTGCTCAGGGTCATGGCCGGGCGCAGCCCCAGTTGCTCACCCACTGTCCCGGCGAAAGGTGATGCCCCGTACAGCATGATGCCCGGACGCACCCAGTCGCCATGCGTGGCGGGATAGCGCAGCAATGCGGCCGAATTGGCGAGGGAACGCGCTACCCGGTAAGGCGCGGCGAGCGTGTTGAAACACTCCAGCTGCAGCGCCACGCCCTCTGCCTCATCCGCATGGGCAAAATGCGTCATCAGCGTTACCTCGCGCACTGCCGCATGCGCCTTGAGTTTTTCCATCACGCCGCCCACCTCGTGCGCTGCAATGCCCAGGCGATTCATGCCGCTGTTGACCTTGAGCCACACCGACAGGCTGCCACGGCGCGGATAGGCATCCAGCATGTCGAGCTGATGGGGGCTGTGGATGACCGTATCAATGTCATATTCAGCCAGCAGCGCCAGGTCGTCCACAGTGAAGAAACCCTCCAGCAGCAAAATCTTCTGGCGGAAGCCGGCCTCGCGCAAACGCACCGCTTCCTGCACATCCAGCAGCGCAAACCCCTCGGCCGCGTTCAATGCTTCCGCAGTGCGCAACAATCCATGCCCATAAGCCGCGGCCTTGATCACCGCCATCACGCGTGCGCCGCACTTGCGGCGAGCCGCAGCCAGGTTGTGTTCCAGGGCAGTAAGGTCGATGTGAGCTTGTATCGGGCGTGGCATGATGGCAGCGCGGCAGAAAAGAAATCAAGTGGCGCGAATGATAGCAGGCATCATCATTTTCGTGATATAAAACAGGCTGGCAAATACGGCTATCCCTGATGAACCGAGGCTTCTATACCATCCTTGCGGCGCAATTTTTCTCTGCGCTGGCAGACAATGCGCTGCTTTTTGCCGCTATTGCACTCCTCAATGAACTGCATGCTCCCAGTTGGCACACCCCGGTGCTGCAGGAGTTTTTTGTTTTCTCCTACATCATCCTCGCGCCCTTCGTTGGCGCCTTCGCGGATTCGCTGCCTAAAGGGCAAGTGATGTTCATCAGCAACACCATCAAGCTGAGCGGCTGCGTGGCCATGCTCGCCGGCGTCAATCCCCTGCTTGCCTACGGACTGGTCGGCTTCGGCGCGGCGGCCTATTCGCCGGCCAAATACGGCATCCTCACCGAGTACCTGCCGCCGGCGCAACTGGTGCTGGCAAACAGCTGGATGGAAGGGCTTACCGTGGCGGCCATTGTGCTGGGCGGCGCAGTCAGTGCTGTCCTGACTGCCCCCAGGATTGCCTTCAACATGCTGCATTTGTGGGATGTTCCATTTATTGATACTGGTATCGACACGGCTCCCGAGCTCGCCATCACGGTCATTATCCTGCTGTATGTCATCGCAGCCCTGTTTAACCTTTACATTCCGCGCGTTGCCATCGACCACAAACCGCTGAGCCGCAATCCGGTGTTCCTTCTCAAGGAATTCAACCACTGCTTCTGGCTGCTGTGGAAAGACCCGCTCGGGCAGGTCTCGCTGGCGGTTACCACGCTGTTCTGGGGCTCGGGTGCCACGCTGCGCCTGATTGTGCTGGCCTGGGCAGCGGTCGCGCTGCATTACAGTTCCAGCAAAGCCATCATGCTCACCGTCTATGTCGCCGTCGGCATTGCCATCGGCGCCGTGCTGGCTGCCCGCTTCGTCCAGATCCAGAACGCCGTGAAAGTCCTGCCGGTCGGTATCGGCATGGGGCTGGTGGTGCTGGTGATGATACCGGTCACCAATGCCACGCTCGCCATCGCGCTGCTTATTGTCATCGGCGCCATGGGCGGCTACTTTGTGGTGCCGATGAATGCCCTGCTGCAACATCGCGGCCACCTGCTGATGGGCGCGGGCAGTTCGATTGCCGTGCAGAATTTCAACGAAAACCTCAGCATCTTCGCCATGCTCGGGCTGTACACCCTGCTCGAATGGCAGGGCTTCAACATCTTCGTCATCATCACCGTATTCGGCTTGTTGCTCGCCGGGGCCATGTGGGGCTTGTACAAGAAGCACGGCCAGGATCAATACACCGGGCCCGAACGCCGCCAGCTTCCACGCTCGCACAGCTAAATCGACTTGATGGGTAATACTCCTGGAGGAAATGAAAATGAAACAACTATGCTACACAAGTGCCCTGTTAGCCCTCAGCCTGTTGTGCGCATGCTCGCCGAATGACAACAGCGCGCCCAAACAAAAACTGTTCGAACAGGAACGCAATGTGCTCGACAAGAGCAAAGCCGTCGATGCTGCACAGCAGCAACAAACCCAGGAACAGAAGGACGCAATAGACAAGCAGGCGCAATAACGCCGCAGTCCGGGTAACCCAACTCCTGCTAGAGCCTGATGCTGCGTAAGCGCAGCGCATTGGAAATAACCGACACCGAGCTGAAACTCATCGCCGCTGCCGCGATGATGGGGGAAAGCAATAAGCCGAAAAACGGGTACAGCACACCCGCCGCAATCGGAATGCCGAGCACGTTGTAGATGAAGGCGAAGAACAGGTTCTGGCGGATGTTGTGCATGGTGGCGCGGGAGAGACGCAGCGCACGCACGATGCCGCGCAGGTCGCCCTTGATCAGCGTGATACCCGCGCTTTCCATTGCCACATCGGTGCCGGTGCCCATGGCGATGCCCACTTGTGCCTGCGCCAATGCTGGAGCGTCGTTAATACCGTCGCCCGCCATCGCCACGATGCGGCCTTGCGCTTGCAGTTGTTTGACGATACTGGATTTCTGTTCCGGCAGCACCTCCGCCTCGACACGGTCGATGCCGAGCTTGCGCGCCACGGCCTCGGCCGTGATACGGTTGTCGCCGGTCAGCATGATGACCTGCACGCCCTCTCCATGCAGGGCGCGGATCGCATCCGGTGTGGATTCCTTGACCGGGTCGGCCACTCCGACCAACCCCGCTGCCTTACCGTCGATGGCCAGCAACATCACGGTCTGGCCATCGCTGCGCAATGCCTCGGCGCGTGCGAGCAGGTCACCGGCAGCGATGCGGAGCTCCTCAAACAATTTCAGGTTCCCCAGCGCGACCGCGCGTCCCTCGACCGATCCCGCCACTCCTTTGCCGGTGAAGGAACGGAATTCGCCAACTGAAATCAGTGTTAAGCCTTTTTCCTGCGCAGCGTTGACGATGGCCGCAGCCAGCGGATGCTCGCTGGCGCGCTCCAGGCTGGCTGCCAGCAACAACACTTCGTCCGCATCAAATCCGGCAAGCGGAATCAGCGAAGTCAGCTTGGGTTTTCCCTCGGTCAAGGTGCCGGTCTTGTCGACCACCAGCGTGTTCACCTTCTCCATGATTTCCAGCGCTTCGGCATTCTTGATTAGCACGCCGCCCAGCGCACCGCGCCCGGTGCCGACCATGATGGACATCGGTGTAGCCAGCCCAAGTGCACAGGGGCAGGCGATGATCAGCACCGCCACTGCATTGACAATGGCATGTGCCAGACGCGGCTCCGGCCCCACGAGCCCCCACACCACCAGCGTGGCCAGTGCTGTCAGCACCACCGCCGGCACAAAATAACCGGCCGTGACATCGGCCAGGCGCTGGATCGGCGCGCGCGAGCGCTGCGCCTCGCTCACCATGTGCACAATCTGCGCCAGCAGGGTATCGGCACCGACACGCTCGGCACGCATCAACAGGCTGCCGGTACCATTCACGGTAGCGCCGATCAATCGCGCGCTGGCAATTTTCTCCACCGGGATCGATTCGCCGGTGACCATGGATTCGTCCAGCGCACTCGTGCCTTCCAGCACCATGCCATCCACCGGCACCTTCTCGCCAGGGCGCACGCGCAGCACATCGCCGGCTTGCACCTGCTGCAGCGGGATGTCCTCCTCGCTGCCGTCAGCGTGCACAATGCGCGCAGTTTTGGGGGCGAGACCGAGCAGCAGCTTGATCGCGGCGCTGGTCTGGCTGCGCGCGCGCAGCTCCATCACCTGCCCCAGCAGCACCAGCGCCATGATCACCGCCGCCGCCTCGAAATACACTGGCACCGTCCCCATCATGCTGTGCATCGCGGGCGGAAAAATGCCCGGCAGCAGCATCGCCACTACGCTGTAGCTCCACGCCACGCCGACACCGAGCGCAATCAGGGTAAACATGTTTAGGCTGCGGTTGACCAGCGAGGCCCAGCCGCGCTGAAAGATCGGCCAGCCGGCCCACAGCACCACCGGTGTAGCCAGTGCGAATTCCAGCCATTGCAGCGCCGTCATCGAAACCGATTCCGGTATCGCTTGCGGTGCGAGGTCGGAGCCCATCGCCATGACAAACACCGGCAAGGCTAACGCTACGCTCACCCAGAAGCGCCGTGTCATGTCGTGCAGTTCGGCATTGTCTTCCGACGGAGCGTTGCGCGGTTCCAAAGCCATGCCGCAGATCGGGCAACTGCCCGGTTCATTGCGCACCACCTCGGGATGCATAGGACAGGTGTACTCAACGGCATCCGGGCTGGCCGCCGTGGGCTGATCCGGTTCCAGCGTCATGCCGCACTTCGGGCAGTTTCCCGGCACAGGCTGGCGGATTTCCAGGTGCATCGGGCAGGTGTAGCTCACACCTCCCTGCGCGGCAGGTGCAGGGGGGGCACCGAGATAACTCGCCGGCGAAGCCTGAAACTTGGCCAGGCAGTGCGCGCTGCAAAACAGATAAGTTTGTCCGTCATGTACATGGCGGTAACGACTATCGGTTGCTACCGTCATGCCGCATACAGGATCGGTTGCCATGACATGCTCCTTCCTTCTGGTGGGACAATGCTGCCGTGTAAGTTCAGACTTTCACTTCAATAGCCACTTGAAGCTTCTTGGCGAAGGCTCGCCTGCCAGGCGTAGTTGCAATTCCAGCGCGCGTGGCTGCGGGATGATCGCCTTGAAACGCAACCAGCCCTTGCGGTGATGCCCTCCCGGCGGCGCACCCTTCCAGCCCAGGGGCAGGTATTGCTTGCCATCCGCTATGAGCACGGCCGACTTGGCCAAGTCATCCCCCAGGGCCCGGGTATGGGTTTCCAGAATCAGCCTGAATTCCAGATCTTTCGCTGCCAGCGCAGAGTTTTCCAGGATGACGGTTACCTTGATGCCGCGCGCATCGCTTATTTGTGCGGCATAACCCGTTTCTGCTGCCATTCCATCATGCACATATGAAAAAACAATCGTTACTGCAATAGCCAGGCTCTTCAATAATTTTTTCAGCATTTCTTATGCTCCCTGGAGGCGTTAACAACCTTGGACAGAATAAACATGACACCCGCGGCGTTAAAAGCCAGGCCAAGCCAGAACAGCTCGACCTGGTATTCTGCAACGACAGCGAGAAAGCCGGTGACTCCCAGAATCGGCAAAATGTTGGTCAGGTAATGGGCGCAGCAGGAAACCATTGCGGCCGTAGAGGTCGTGCCGGACACCGCGACGACCTTGCCTGAGGCACCATGCTGTCCGACGAGATTTTTGAGGTAGCTGTAAAGCCCGACCTGCAGGCCAAAGCCCAGCGCAAGCGGCACGATGAAATACCAGAATTTTACGAACTGCTCGCGTGCGAAGTCCATGCCGGAAATCAGACCGACCACCCCGAAGTAGATGGCGAGCAATAACACACATGCGCCCATCCCGAACTGGAGCGGCCTGGTAATTCCCGTTGCCGCTGAGGCCGCCGTTACCTCTTCAAGCACCATGCCGCATCTGGGGCAGACACCCGGCGTCGATTGCCGTATTTCCGGATGCATTGGACAGGTATAGATAGCAGTCGAATTGCTCATGTCGATTTCCTTTTGCGTGTGCCAAGCGGCAATCAGCGCGCGTATGCCTCGGTCGCATAGCGGCGCATCATGCGGTGACTGTTGAAATAAGAGGCGTTCTTGTTGATTGCCCCTTTCATCACCTTGATCCAGCCGCCATCGCTGCGATCGTAATACAGCGGCAGTACCACCTGTTCCAGCTTGTCGTAAAGTGCACGTGCGTTGCCGTCGGCCATGCCGGCCGCGTCGCCGATCGCCCAGCCGGTGACACCCTCGATGCAGCCTTCCACCCACCAGCCATCGAGCACAGAAAGGTTGGGCACCCCGTTGAACGCGGCTTTCATGCCGCTGGTGCCCGATGCCTCAAGCGGCGGCAGCGGCGTGTTGAGCCACACATCCGCGCCTGCGGTCAGCGTCTGCGCAAGCGTCAGGTCATAATCAGGCAGATAGACCACCGCTATCGTATCGGCAAGGTCACGTGCATGCGCACACAGTTGCTCGATCAGGCGCTTGCCATTTTCATCGTGCGGGTGCGCCTTGCCGGCAAGCACGATCTGGAACGGGTAGCTGCGCGCGATGGCCCGCAAGCGCTCCAGGTCGGTGAACAACAGGTCCGGGCGCTTGTATGCGGCCATGCGCCGCGCAAAGCCAAAGATCGGGACATCGGATTTGAGCGCTATGCCGGTCAGCGCCTGCACTTTCTCGATGAGACGCTGTTTCGCCTGGGCATGCGCTTCGAGAATTGCGGCATCGGGAATGCAGCAATCCGCGCGCATCAGCAATTGCGGCTCGTGGCACCAGCCGGGAAGGTAATGATCGTAAAGCTGGCGAAAGCCTTCTGCGGACCAGGTATACGGATGTACACCGTTGGTGATCGCATGCACCTTGTAGCCGGGGAACATCGTATTGGATATTTCAGCGTGTCTTGTGGCAACACCGTTGACGTATTCGCTCAGGTTCAGCGCCAGCCGCGTCATGTTGAGACTCTCCTCTCCGCCCAGACGCTTGATAGCTTCGATGTCGAAGTCGTTATCGAGCACGCGCCGCACCAGGTCGTAGCTAAAGCGGTCATGTCCGGCCTCGACCGGCGTGTGGGTGGTAAAGCTGCACAGGTCGCGCACACGCGGCAGGTCGTAGTGCGCGTCACCGGGGCGCAGATGTTCAGCGGAATAAGTATAGCGCTGCATCAGCTCCAGCCCGAGCAAGGCGGAATGCCCCTCGTTCATGTGGTAATGCTGGATGGTGAAGCCGACCGCATGCAGCAGGCGCACGCCGCCCAGGCCCAGCACAATTTCCTGCTTGAGGCGGTAGACGTTATCGCCGCCATAGAGATAGTGGGTGATTTCGCGGTCTTCGCTGCTGTTCTCGTCCAGGTCGGTGTCGAGCAGTAACACCGGCTGACGGCCACCCATATGACCTTCGAGTGTGTACAGCCAGGCACCGATCCAGACCGTGCGGCCATCGATCTGCACGGCAATCTTGGCATCGATAGGCTGCGCCCAGCGCTTGGGATCCCAGGTCGCCGCATGTTCCAGCTGGCGGCCCTGCGCGTCGATTTCCTGGCGAAAGTAGCCGGCGTGGCTGACCAGGCTGACCGCCACCATCCGCAGTTCAAGGTCGGTAGCCGATCGTATCGTATCGCCAGCGAGCACACCCAAGCCACCGGCATAGGTCGGAATTTCATTGCGCAGAGCGATCTCCATCGAGAAGTACGCTATACGCGGATCGTGAATAAATTCGTCCAGCATGACTGCCATCCTCCTCATAACCAGCCGGCGTAAAAACACTCAGGTCACGACACCTCTGCTACACGCAAGGTACGCTAGATTCCCGCCGCATGCTCGTTATATAGATCGTGCCGCGTAAGCGGGATAGGACTGAGAAATGGCGCGCGTTTGGAAGCCAATATTTGGTATACCCCGGTGCTGCCCTCTTCGAACTGCTGGGCACTGGCCGCCATATACAGCCGCCAGATGCGGTAGACCGATTCGGGCACGTATTGCAGCGCTTGTTCATGGCCCCGCTCCAGGCGACTGACCCACTCGCGCAACGTCAGCGCGTAGTGCTGCCTGAGGCTTTCGACATCGTGAATTTCGAAATGCGCTTCTTCCATGATCTGTTGCACCGTGCTGATGGTTTCGAGCTGGCCATCCGGAAATACATAGCGATTGATGAATTCGGTCGCGATGCTTTTCTTCCAGCCGCCCTCATCGCTGGTGATGCCATGATTCAGGAACAGCCCGCCGGGTTTGAGCAAGCGCTGGGCAATGGTAAAGTAGGTTGGCAAATTCTTCAGGCCGACGTGCTCGAACATGCCCACGCTCGCCAGCTTGTCATACTCGGCCTCGCCCTTGAGGTCACGGTAATCCATCAGTTCGACCGACACCTGCTGTGCCAGCCCGCGCTGCCTGATGGTGCGTTGCGCGTGCTCGTACTGATTGCGGCTTAAGGTAATGCCATGCGCGCTCACGCCGTAGTGTTCAGCCGCCCAGCAGATCAGCGCGCCCCAGCCGCAGCCGATATCGAGCAGGCGCTCGCCTGGCTGGAGCCGCAATTTGCGGCAAATATGCTCGAGCTTGTTGCACTGTGCCTGCTCCAGACTCTGGCTGCCATCCTCGTAATAGGCACAGGAATAGACCATCTGCTCATCCAGCCACAGCGCATAAAAATCGTTGGAAACGTCATAGTGAAAGGAAATGGCATGTCTATTGAGCTCCCTGCCGTCCTCGAAGCCCAGTTTTTGCCTGAGGTTTTTTGCCCATTTGCGACTGCCGTTCGACTCGGCAGTGTCTGGCTTGATCATCAGTGCCTTGGTCGCAAACATGGCCTTCTCGGTGAGGGATAAATGCAGTGATGCCAGATAGTGACGCAGTTTGAGCACACTGTAGAGATCGCCATCGATGTCGATGAGCCCCTGAAAATAGGATTCAACCACACGCAACGGATGGTGCGACAGCACCATATCCTGGAAAGCTTTGGCAGAGCGAAAAATCAGTGAAAAATCCGGCTGCTCGCGGCCCAGGTGGATTTCGGAACCGTCCCAAAGGCAGATGAGTAAACTCCCATCGAAATTCCTGAAGAGACGCGGCAGGATTTGTTTAGCCAACTCGATGCCGGGATTGCAGGCAGCAAGGTTATTTCCGCAAGGGATCGCCATTTCACAAAACTCCTTCCTCCCCCAGGTTAGAGAATCTTTGATCAAGCCGGGTCAAAGACAGACATCGCCGCAAAACTGACCAAGGACTGCAGAGCTTACCCGGCCAGAATTTTTTGGCGGCTAGCCAGCGCGAATCCGGGGCTATCATTCGGCCGGTAACACACGCAGTTTCGATCCGTCATGTTAGAACGACATGGATCGCCAAGGTTCCCTCCGGCACGCCAGGGGTGCACTGGCCTGATTGAACATGGGCAGGTTGCACACCTGCCCATTTAACATCGTTCAGTGTTTGCGCTCAATGCGGGTAATTACCCATTCTTCGGGCCTGGTTTGCTCCAGCACAAAACGCACGTTGTCGCCCACCTTGACCTCCCCAGGCAACGGGCCTTGCAGCACAAACCACATCGTCATCGCCGGCCATTGCAGTTCCGCAATGGGCTCGTGAGCGATTTGCACCTTGTTTGGTTTCACCGCCCGCAGTACACCATGGCCGGAGTATTGCGCCCGGGTAACGGACTGTGCTTCCTGTTGCGGAGCCTTGTCGTTAGCGAGTGCTGGCGGAGCGGCGTGTGCCATGCCGATGACTGCGCTGATTGCCAGACCTGATACAAGCGTAAAGATTTTCATGTGTATTCCTTTCCTTGGTTGTTGAATCGTTATGTGTATTTATTCTGCTAAAGCCTGGCGGAGGTCAGCGTGCGTTGCTTGATCATGGCGTAAATCACCGGAATCACCAGCAGTGTCAGCACCGCCGAGGAGATCATGCCGCCCACCATCGGTGCGGCGATGCGGCGCATCACCTCCGAGCCGATGCCCGTGCTCCACAGGATGGGCAGCAGTCCCGCCATGATCGCCACCACCGTCATCATCTTCGGGCGCACACGCTCTACCGCACCGTGCATAATCGCGGCATGCAGGTCGT
>JBGPPE010000026.1:0-25253 GCA_041488395.1 Gallionellaceae bacterium | reverse complement strand
TGCTGGCTGATAAAGACGAACGGTTCAGGGGGCTTTTTGTGAAAGTCTCCATTTTTGTATTGCTGGCAGTCGTCGGCGTGTCGCTGAATCTGCTGTTTTCAGGCATCAAGAAAGGTTTCTTTACCCCCAAGTCCCCGATTAATTTTGTGGCCGGCACTGGCCAGGACATCAAGGTGGGCATGCCAGTCAAGCTGAGCGGATTCAAGATCGGTTCGGTCAGCAAGCTGGAGCTGGATAACAAGGCCCAGGCCCAGGTGGAAATGATGATCGAGGACCGCTACCTGGCCTTGCTCAAGGAAGATGC
Source organism: Gallionellaceae bacterium (assembly GCA_041488395.1). Lineage (GTDB taxonomy): Bacteria > Pseudomonadota > Gammaproteobacteria > Burkholderiales > Gallionellaceae > 39-52-133. Next base: position 24,949 of record JBGPPE010000026.1, on the reverse strand, counting down.
CGAGGTGAGCCTGAAGAAGGAGGGTGTAATCGGTGACAGTATTCTTGAAGCCAAACGCGGCAGCGAGAACAAACCCCAGCTGAAAGCGGGTGCAACCATCGAATTTGAGCGCGGCGGCGGGCTGGAGCAGATCGCCCAGGACCTGCGCGATCGCCTCTATCCCGCACTGGATGAGATCAATACCTTGCTCAAGGATGCCAATGACCCCAAGGGCGATGTGCGCCAGACGCTGAGTAACCTGCGCCAGTTTTCTGCAGAGATGCGCGGTACCCGGGCACGCATCGATCATCTGCTGGAGCAGGTGGACGAAGGCATCGTCAAGGACGTGCGGCCTGCGCTGCGTTCAGTAAAGCAGTCTGCCGAAGGCGCCGAGGCGATGATAGATAAACTGAACCAATCGTTGCCCGGTTTGATCAGAAAGACGGATGCCAGCCTGGATAACCTGCAACAGACCAGTGCAACCATCAAATCAGCGGTAGACAGTTCCGCGCCGCAGCTGTCGGGTTTCCTGGGCGAGACGCGCGGGCTGGTGAGCGATACGCGCAACATCATGGACTCTGCCAGCACCAGCTGGCCACTGAAAAACATGATGCAGCCACCCGAGCAGGGCCTGGTAAGAATGGACAGCCATGATTAGCCGGGGATACCTGCAAGCTGCTGCCAGGCTGCTGTCGGCTGCGCTGCTGCTTGCGCTGGCAGCCTGCGGCAGTGCACCGCCGCGCCAGCCCCTGGCCCTGGAGCAGGCCAGAAAAGCCGAGCAGGCCGCATACCGGGCTTTGCGTGACGGTGATTTAATGCGCGCGCGCGAAATGTTCAGGCAATCCATGCTGATGCAGCAAGCACTGGATAATATTGCGGCGAGTGCAATGGCCGCAGTCAACCTGTCTTCGGTTTCCCACAAGCTGGGCGACGATGCTGCAGCGCTGGGTTTGCTGGATGGCATTCTGGCGGACAGCACCGCGCAGATTCCGGCCGAGTTGCGCGCTGCCGCCGCATTTCGCAAGGCGATTATACTGGCTGACGCAGGCAAGTTTGCTGAAGCAGAAGCAGCCCTGCTCGTGGCCAACCAGGAATGCAAGCAATGTGCATTTGTGCCAGGGATGAATAATCTGAGTGCCCGTTTGGCCCTGCAGAAAGGCGACTTCCCCGCTGCACTCGCGCTGGCCAAAGGCGTCACGAGCAGCGGCGCGGAAAAGGATGAGCAGGCCAATGCCCAGCGTATTGCCGCCAGGGCGGAAATTGCCCTGGCGCAGCCTGAGGCAGCCCTGGCGCATTTTCAGGCTGCGCTGGCACTGGATAAAGAACTGGCGCTCAGCAGTCGCATTGCGGAAGATTTGCAGGGGATGGCGATTGCGCTGGACAGGCTGGGGCGCAAGCCGGAGGCTGAAACCTTTGCGCGCAGAGCGGAGAGCGTTGCAGCGGCTGCACAAATGTTACCCGGAGGAGTGGCGAAAAAGCCGCTGCCCTGAGACGGCGCAAGCGCGTGGCTCTTTCAGCAGTGCTTTCAGTTAAGTTATACTGACCATACAGTTAATTATTCGGGATTGCCATGAAGAAAATTGAAGCCATCATCAAGCCGTTTAAACTCGATGAAGTGCGCGAGGCCTTGTCAGATCTGGGCGTAAGCGGCCTGACGGTTACCGAGGTCAAGGGCTTTGGTCGCCAGAAGGGCCATACCGAGCTATATCGTGGCGCCGAGTATGTCGTGGATTTCCTGCCCAAGATCAAGATTGAAGTCGTGGTGACAACGGCCATGCTGGAAACGGCTGTGGACGCTATCGTCAAGGCGGCTCACACTGGCAAGATCGGTGACGGCAAGATTTTTGTCACTACGGTAGAGCAGGTTATCCGTATCCGTACCGGCGAAACAGACGACGCAGCAGTCTGACGTCCCAATAATCTGGCGTCCCAATAATCTGGCGCCCCAGCAATCTGGCGCATTACTCCCCGTGCATGCGGACGATATTGCGTCCTGCCGACTTGGCGGCGTACATGGCATTGTCAGCGTTATTGATCAGCTCATGCTCGCTGCTGCCATGCTTGGGGTAGATCGCCATACCAATACTGGTTGAAATCCGCACAACGTTCCCGTCCAGGTTCAGCGGCTGGCAGAGCGCATGGCGTATCTTCTCGGCTACCAGCATAGCGTCTTCCTGTTTCTCAACGGCAGGCAGCAGCACAATGAATTCGTCACCGCCTATGCGCGCCACAGTGTCAGATTCCCTGACGCAGTCCAGCATGCGTCGTGTCGCCTCTTGCAGCAGCAGATCCCCGACATGGTGACCGAGCGTGTCATTGATCTGCTTGAACTTGTCCAGATCGATAAACATCAGTGCCAGGTGCTTCCTGTCCCGATTGGCGGTTGCCAGCGCCAGCTGCAGGCGATCTGAAAAGAGCGCACGGTTGGGCAGGTCAGTCAGCGCGTCGTAATGGGCCATATGCCGCATCCGTTCGGCTGCCTCGATACGCTCTGTAATATCCCGGCCGGTTCCGGTAAATCCGATGACTTCACCCGCCGGATTTTTCAGAACCACACCATTGCACAGATAGGGAACAAGCTTGCCGTCATGCCTGACGCAACGTGCCTCCAGCGTGGATGATCCGCTGCTCAGGATTTCATTCATCCACTCTGCTACATTGAATTGATCCTCAGCGCAGAAAAATTCCAGTGCGCCCCGGTTAATTAACTGTGAATGTGTCAGGCCAAAAAAAGTCTTCAGATTGCTGTTCCATTTGATGAGCTGGCCCTGCGTATTGAGAACGTAGAGCAGGTCAGGATTGGCCTCAATGATGGTTTCAAGCTCGGTGAGGGCAAATGACAACTTCTCATTCAGGGCGATCATTTCCAGATGGGCCTGCTCGGCCTCTTCTTTTTTGACACGCAAATCCTGGGTGGCAATCTGAATACGCTGTTCCAGCGTATTGCGGTCTTCTGCCAGTTGCTCAGCCATATTGTTAATGTTGTATGCCAGTTCATTCAGTTCGCGTACGGCCGGTTGCGGCGGTATGCGCGCGCCCAGATTTCCGCTGCCAAACTTGTGAATGATGACTCCCATGCTGAGGATGGGGTTGGAGATGCGGCGAGCCAGCCATAATGCGGCAACCAGCGAGATGATCAGTACGCCAAGCATGACCATGAGGTTGATGAACAGCATCTCGATTTTCTGCTGATTCAAATGGCGCTTGCTGAATTCAATGACCACAGCGCCCAGCAGTTTGGGCGGTTTTTCTTCGCTTCCTTCATTCAGGTCATCCAGGCTGAGCTGGGTAGCAAAAATTGGCGCATACAGCACGAGAAGCTTATTGTCCTGGAACACGGGAGCGTTTGCCTTCACCCGGTCAATTGCTGCTGAAGAGACACTTTCATCTTTGCGTTCAGCGATCAATGGATTTGCGTCCGCATCCAGCACGCGCACAAAATTGACTTCCGGCTGCATCAGGGAAGCTTTGACTTCCTGTTTGAGCAAGCCGATATTGCCCGAGAAGAGCGCATATTCACTCGCCGAAGCCAGGTGCTGCGAAACCAGTGTCGAGTTTTTGAACAGCGCATCATCAGCATCCGCAAAGCGCTCATAAATGGAATAACTCCCGAACAGCAGTGCCATCAGCAGGATGGGGATCAACGCCACCAGCATGGTTTGCTGCCTGATTCCGGCAATTTTTCTCATGGCATCTGCCTCTTTGTAGTGCTTATTTTCCGGACTAATTCATCCTGACTCTTGATATCGATTTTCAGTGATTGTGCAACGCGGTCATTTACGGCGACCTCAAAATATCTGGGGTATTGCGCGGGCGGCAATATGCCTGATTCAATATATTTGCGTATCGTTACGGCAGTTTGGGTTGCAAACTGGGCCGGAGAGGTGAATACGGCATACATGGCGCCGGCTTTGACAAAGCTGGATGAGAAGCCAACTAGCGGGATGCCAGCCTGGTAGGTTGAAAGCAGGATATTACGCACCGTCGAGCTGTTGTAGACGGCTGGTGTGGGTAGCGCCAGCAGAACATCACTGTGCTGCAATACTTTCTGCAAGGATTCGAACAGGGCGATTTTGCCGACTTCCTGTTCGTACAAACTGAATCCGTACTCGGATACCTTTTGTCTGAGTTGCTCAAGTTCATCAGGGGGAGGGGACTCAAACAGTATCCCAATGCGAGTTCGCTCGGGAAAGGCGGCGGCGATCAGGCTGAGCTGGCGCTCAACCGGCTGATCCAGATAAATTGAGGAAAATGATGTGGAGTTCTCGCGCCTGGGAAAATCATGTAACAGTTTCTTATACCCGGCTTGGGGGAGCATGACATTCAGAACCGCCGGGGCATTGCTGCCGGCGACCATGCTGGCCGCTTTCATGCCGACCGCAATGACCAACCTTGAACTGGAAGGTGGCTGAGTATTGGCGTCCACTACGTTAACTGTCACATTGCTGTTGAGCAGGTTCTCACGCAGGGCATCAGCAAATTCGCTGTACGCACCACCGCTTTCGCTAAGCACCACGCTCACCTGTATCGGTTCGGCGCGCGCAACAGGAATCGACAGCAAGAGCCAGCATGCTGCGCCACCCAGCAGAAGGCGGGCGGCCTTGCGCAGCAAGAAGGGGCGCAAGGCCGCCATCCTTTTAGTATTTAAGCGTCGCAGTAAGGTAGACACGCTGGTTAAACTGATTTTCGATCAGGTAGTCGATATAGTGCTCGCCCAGCAAACCCTGCACCACCAAAGCAATTTCTCCTTCTGTGCCCTCGCTAGTGCTCTTGAATCCCTTGGCGATCCGCATGTCCCAGCGTGAGGTGAAATACTGGCGGTCGGCAGGGCCGCGATCTATAGGCAGCATGGTGTCTTGCTGGTAATAGCCCAGGCTGAAGGCGATCTGATTGGCAAATTTCCTGGAGTACAGCGCACTGATCATATTCCTCGGCATGGTGTCGCTATAGGGCGTGCCTGGATAATTGATATTAGTGTCGGCAGGGCCTGAAAAAGTACTGCTGAGCACTTGATACGTGTAGTTGAAGGTCAGCTGGTTGCGGTCCCCCCATTGGTGCTTGGTGGTCACTTCCAGGCCGTTATGTTCTGCGTCGAACGAGTTGATGAAATCCCTGGGTGTGCCGGATGGCGGGTCAGTCTCGTAAATGATGTCACTTAACTGATCGTGATAGAGGCGCGTATCAATCGAAAATCCCAGCTCCGGGAATTCGCCGAGATAACCGATTTCACGCGACAGCACGCTTTCCGGGCGCAAACCTCCGCTGGACTGGGAAAGGGTGCCGATCGGAGCCGGAAAGTGGTAGTTGCCCCGCTCTTCGTAGAGCGAGGGATTGCGATAGGCTTTGGAGATCCCCAGGCGCACTGTCTGTTTCTCAGTAAATTTGTGAATCAACGCGACGCGGGGGGACAGGTTTTGTTGTCCCATGCCATTGTCTTCCTGCATCGCGCCGGTATTCAGCAGCCATTGCGGGGTGATGCGCCACTCGTCATGGGCAAACAGGGTACTCTGTTGCAAGGTCTGCTCATCCAGGAATCTGGCAGGTGCCGCCGTCCAGTCATAGCGCACGGAAGCCCCCCACACCAGCCTGTTGCTGGAAGAGGTCTGCAGCGTATGCTGTAACTCAAGATCATCCCGTGTATTGGTATAGCCGTCGTCGAGCGCTGGCAGCGGGGCGAGCGGAAAGAGGGGGTTGGCTGGGAGTGAATTCAGCACACTCTGATAAATATGATAGTACTGCAACTTGACTTCATCCCCGCCGGCCAGGCTGCGTGTCCAGCTGATCTGCTCGAAGTTTTCATTGTTGTGGTGATCATGTGGAATGTTCGGATCGTTTATTTTGTTAGTGCCATCTCCGCGGGTGCCATCGGAATAACCCAGCTGGATATCAACGCTGTCGACCGCATTGGGATGATAATTGCTGCGCAAATTAAACAGGTGGGTAAGGTGGCTGTCGTTATTCAGCGAGTCATTGCCGGCAAGGTCGGTAATGTGATTTGAATCGTAGCCATAATCACTGCGGTAACCAAAACTGATGCGGTAATCGAGAGTTTCTCCGCGCTTGCCGATATTGAAATAGGCATCGGAAATGCCTGCGTTCCCCTCGGTCACCTTGGCCGTGATGCCTTGCGCTGCGCCGGCATCACGCGTAATGATGTTCAGCACGCCCTGGGTCGAGTTACCGCCGTGCGAAGCCGCTGCGGGGCCGCGAATGACTTCGATGCGCTCGATGTCGTCTATTTGCAGGGGGAGGTCTTCCCAGGCGACCGCTTCCATTGGCGGCATATGTATCGCGCGCCCGTCCACCAGCACCTGCATGCGGCGGGCTGCCTGGTCAGTCGTGCCATGGTAGGCCACAATCGGGTCGTTGCCGGTAAAGAAGCTGACGTACATGCCCGGCACCAGTCTGAACAGGTCGGGAATCGTGCGGAAGCCGGAAGCCTTGATCATCTCCCTGTCGATCACCGTCATTGCATTTGGCGCTTCGTTAAGCGGCTGCGGCAAACGCGATGCGCTGAGCACGACCGGGAATTCCTGCAAATAGTATTGTTCGTTGATGTCCTGTTCTTCCGCCAGCGTTGCAGCGCAATAGGAGAGCAGGCATGCGGTCAAGATGGGCTTGTTCAGAACAGGGTGTGTTTTTCTCGGGGAAAAATTTTGGCTCATAAATTTTGATTCAATTCTGGTTAAGTGCTTCATGACTAATGGAGCCAGTTAGTCTTTTTACAGTTTGACCGCATCCCCTTGGACTAGGGTTTCGAATTGGTGTGCTTGCCGCCGGATTTTAGCAGCACCCATACCGCGCCACCACCGCCCGCACTGGCCGGTGCCTCGCTGAAGGCCAGCACTTGTGCATGTTGCGTCAGCCAGTGCCGTACACGCAGTTTCAGGATGCCTTCACCGCCCTCCGAACGCCAGCCCTTGCCGTGAATCACGTTAACACAGCGCAGATCACGCTGGCTTGCCTCTTGCAGAAATCCCAGCAGCAGGCGACGGGCTTCATCGCTGCTGTAGCCGTGCAGGTCGATACTGTCCTGCACCGGCCAGTGGCTGCGGCGCAGTTTGCGCAGCGTCATGCGGTCCATGCCCGGGCGCAGGAATTCGGTGAGCGGAGTGTCACTGGCGAGGTGATCAGACAGATAGTCTGGCGCGATGCCTGGCGGAGAACTGCTGGCGGTTTTTTTGAATGATTTTGCGGGAGGGGATAAGGGCAGGCGATCAGAGGGAGGCAGCGGCGTGACGCCCTCTAAAGCCTGTCGAAACAGATCTGCATCAGCAGGTGCAGATTGTTCCGCTTTCTTCTTCATGCCGGCAGCTTATGCTTTGCCCAGCGAGGCCAGGTACTTGTCGGCATCGAGTGCAGCCATGCAGCCGGTCCCCGCGCTGGTCACTGCCTGGCGGTAAATCTGGTCCTGCACGTCGCCGGCCGCAAATACGCCGGAAATGCTGGTGGCGGTAGCATTACCCTGATTGCCGCCGCGCGTGTTGATGTAGCCGTTGTTCATCTCCAGCTGCCCGGCAAAGATGTCGGTATTCGGCTTGTGGCCAATCGCGATAAACACACCGGTCAGGGCAAAGTCCTTGGTTGCGCCGCCCTGCGCCTGCTTGAGACGCATGCCGGTTACGCCGCTGTCATCACCGAGCACCTCATCCAGCACCTGGTTCAGTTCCAGCGTGATTTTTCCTGCCTTGACCTTGTCCATCAGGTGATCAACCAGGATGCGCTCGGCGCGGAAGGTCTCGCGTCTGTGCACCAGGGTGACGTGGCGCACGATGTTGGACAGATAGATCGCCTCTTCCACCGCCGTATTGCCGCCACCCACCACGGCGACATCCTGGCCGCGATAGAAGAAACCGTCACAGGTAGCGCAGCCGGAGACGCCCTTGCCCATGAACTTTGCCTCAGAGGGCAGTCCAAGGTATTGAGCAGATGCACCCGTGGCAATGATCAGTGCATCGCAGGTGTAAGTGCCGGAGTCGCCAACCAGTTGAAACGGTTTTTGCTGCAATTTGGCGGTATGAATCTGGTCGAAGATCATCTGGGTATGGAAGCGTTCAGCATGCTGCAGGAAGCGCGCCATCAGGTCGGGGCCTTGTACGCCATGGTGATCGGCCGGCCAGTTGTCCACGTCGGTGGTGGTCATCAATTGGCCGCCCTGTGCCAGGCCGGTAATCAGCACGGGCTTCAGGTTGGCGCGTGCAGCGTAGATGGCGGCGGTGTAACCGGCCGGGCCGGAGCCAAGGATAATCAGCGGGTGATGTTGGGTGGTGTTTTCCATGAAAATTTACTCAGATTATTTAGACACAAGAACGAAATTTAACAGTGGAGCGCCTGCCTGTCGAGTAAAATAGCCGGATTATGATTAAACGTATATTAACCGCCGTAATGCCCCTGTATTTGCTGGGTGTATGGCCTGCTGCCGGTGCCGCAGAGTTGCCGGGCATTCCCCAATTTATCGATGAAATGGTGGCAAAACACCAGTTCAAGCGAGACGAGCTGGAGCAGGTATTTCAGCGTGCCGAATATCGCCAGGATGTCATTGATGCCATCACCATGCCGGCCACCATCAAACCCTGGCTCGAGTATCGCGCCGCTTTCATCAACCCCAAGCGCATCAACGGCGGAGTGAAGTTCTGGCAGCAGCATGCCGCAGCGCTGCAACGCGCCGAGAAAATTTATGGTGTGCCGCAGGAAATCATCATTGCGGTGATCGGCGTGGAGACCCTGTACGGGCGCAATGCCGGCAATTACCGCACGCTGGATGCCCTGACCACGCTGGCCTTTGATTATCCGAAACGGGTGGATTTTTTCCGCAGCGAACTGGAGCAATACCTCCTGCTGGCGCGCGAGCAGAGCTTCGACCTGCTCTCGATCCGCGCTTCCTACGCCGGCGCGCTGGGCATACCCCAGTTCATGCCCAGCAACTATCGCAAGCTGGCGGTGGATTTCGATCACGACGGAAAAATAGATTTGCTGCATGACCCGGAAGATGCCATCGGCAGCGTGGCCAATTACCTCAACCAATATGGCTGGATCAGCGGTGAGCCGGTAGCCATGCGCGCCAAAGTGGCGGATGAAACACGCATCGGCAACACCATAGCGGCACGCAGTATGACCACCTGGGCGGCCTCAGGTGTGCTGCCATCGGCAAAGATCGATGCCGGGACGTATGCCTATCTGGTGGATTTTACGGTGGCCGATGGCAAGGAATACTGGTTCGGCTTTAACAACTTTGCGGTGATTACCACCTACAACAACAGCACCTTCTACGCGATGTCGGTGTACCAGCTGGCGGAAGAAATACGTGCTGCCCGTGCCCAAACCTGCCCTGATGCAATGCCCTGCTAAGGCTTGAGGCGGCGCGCACCGTTGTAGCGCGCCAGCCAGTACTTCTCGTTCATGTTCTCCACCCGCACGCTGCTGCCGCTACGGGGTGAATGCACAAACTTCCCCTCCCCCAGATAAATGCCCACATGCGAATAGGCCTGGTGCATGGTGTTGTAGAACACCAGGTCGCCGGGCTGCAGCCGGGACAAAGGCTCCGCGCTGCCCTCGCGGCTGATCTCATGGCTGGTGCGCGGCAGCGACATGCCCAGCGTATGCTTGAACACGTGGCGCACAAAACCGCTGCAATCGAAGCCGCTTTCCGGTGTGTTGCCGCCGTAACGGTAAGGCGTGTCGCTCAGGCTCAGGGCATACACCGCGACATCATTCATGCTGGCGTCATCCTGATCATCGGCATCAGGCGTGCGCGCGGGGTCGGTGGCGCATGCACTGAGCAAGAGCAGAAAAAAGAGAACAAGCAATTTGTACATGCCGGGATTTTACGTTAAATAACGCAGGAAATTTAAGGTAAAGTAGGGCTCGTTGTAAAGCAGGACGATAAAGCGGAGTGGCATCATGAGAACGATTATTCTGAGTTTGTTACTTGTATTTACAAGCCTGCCCGCGCTGGCAGCGGTGGAAGTCATCCAGCTGAATTACCGCAGCACCGAAGAAATACTGCCCCTGATCCGCCCCTTGCTGGACAGCGACGGCGTGGCTAGCGGCATGGGCAGCCAGCTTATCCTGCGCACCTCGCCGGGCAACCTCGCCGAGATCAAGAGCCTGCTGAACAGCCTCGACAAGGCGCCGCGCCGCCTCAACATCAGCGTGATGCAAAACGTCGATGGCGAAACGATCAGGCACCTGACCGAGCTTTCCGGCAGCGTGAGCGCGGGGCATGCCCGCATCAGCGTGCCTGGTGGAACTGACAGCAAAGGGCTCACCATCGCGGCCGGGCAGGGCAGTGACCAGCTGCGCGCACGCATCAATAGCACGCGCGAACTGGCAGGCGACAACAAGACCCTGCAGATCCAGGTGCTGGAAGGCAGCCAGGCCCTGGTTAGCGTGGGGCAATCTGTTGCCGTGCCGCAGCGCCAGATCGTGCAATCGCCGTGGCATACCCAGGTGATCGAAAGCACGCAGTACCGCGATGTGGACAGCGGCTTCTACGTGCGCCCGCGCCTCAACGGCGACCGTGTCACCCTGGAAATATCGACGCAGAACGATGCGGTGGAAGGCAGCAGCTACGGCGGCGCACCTGCCGTGCGCGCGCAAAAGGTGATGACTACGGTGTCCGGGCGGCTGGGCGAATGGATAGTGCTGGGCGGAACGTTGCAGCAGGGGGACGAGAACACCAGCACCATCGCTTCACATACTACGTCCAGCAAGCAGGAACGGCGCAATGTGTTGCTGAAGGTTGAAGAGCTGAATTAATTATTCGGTGTATTCCGGCATGCAGACTGGGCGCTAAAGTCCCACAATCTGGAAGACCCACTTATGTTTTTCGCTGATGACCGCCAGGTAGTCCTGGCCAGCAGACTTGCCATACTCAAGCGCCGCTTTACTTATTGCACGGTCAAAGAGCAACTCACTCAGGACTTCGCCGCGCTGCGTGTCCCACAGGAACAATTTGCTGTTGGTCACAGCTACAAGAAAACGCGAATTTGACAAGAACATGCTATCGAGAATCTTGCTTCCTCCCTTTTCCTCGCGCGTTCTCTCTGCTACTGGTGCTGTTTCAAATGTAATAACTTCTTTTCGCGCGACCGTATCCAGTAAATGTATTTTTGAGCCATACACCCTTCTTGGCATTTTCCCCAACAGCGAGGTTTTTCGTATATAGCCACCAACCGCCACCATTCGGCCATCCGGTGACTGTCGCACACAGGTCACTTCTTCATTGAACCAGGTCTCATTGGCAAGTTTTGCGAACTTAATGGCAGCGTTTGAATTGGACAAGGCAGGAGGGCGTTTTTCTGCTACATAATCAGGTGGCACTGTTTTCAACTGCAGATGCACACTGAATAGCCGCTGAAAGGTGGGTGGACTTGTCTTGTCGATTACAGCACCAGCACTCTCCGCTGCATATGCAACGCCATACATGAGAACCAATAAATGTAAAAGCAGTGCTGCAGAATTTAATCTTGCTTTGCTCATTATCGCTCCTCTGTAGCTCTGGCTGTCGAGAATCGGTCTCGCTGAAGGGAGATATTAACGGCTTGGCCGCCAGCGTTTCAGCAGCAACGCATTGCTCACCACCGAGACTGAGCTCATCGCCATCGCCGCACCGGCAATCACCGGGTTGAGCATGCCCAGTGCCGCCAGCGGGATGCCCAGCACGTTGTAGCCAAAAGCAAAGAACAGGTTCTGGCGTATCTTGCGCAAGGCGGTGCGTGACAGGTCGATGGCATCCACCACGCTGATCAGGTCGTTGCGCATCAGGGTGATATCGGCGGCTTCGATGGCGATGTCGCTGCCGCTCTTCATGGCAAAGCTCACATCAGCCGCGGCCAGTGCGGGGGCGTCGTTGATGCCGTCGCCCACCATGCCCACCAGCAGGCCTTCCATTTTCAGTTTCTGCACCTGCTCTGCCTTATCCTGCGGCAATACCTCGGCGCGGAATTCGCGGATACCTGCGTTGCTGGCAATGGCCTGAGCGGTGGCGGCGTTGTCGCCGCTCAGCATCACCACGCGGATGCCCATCTGGTGCAGGCGCTCGACCGCGGCGCGGCTGCTGTCGCGCAGGATGTCGGCAAAGGCGATGCTGCCGAGCAGGGTGTTGCTGCGTGCCACGGCAATGATGCTCTTGCCTTGCTGCTGCAGGGCGCTGATTTGTGCATCGTCCAGCGCAATGCCGGATTGCGCGATGAAGGCGGGCGAGCCGAGCAGATAGGTGGCACCCTTGATTTCGGCACGCAGGCCGCTGCCGGAAAATTCGTGGTAGCTATCGGTGGGCGATAGCGCCAATTGTTTGCCTTGTGCATGCTCCAGCAGGGCGCGCGACAGCGGGTGGGTGGAGTGCTGTGCCAGGCTGGCGGCCATGTGCAGCAGCTCGTCGGCATTGCTGTTTGCGCTGGGCAGCAGATCGGTGAGGGCCGGTTTTCCTTCGGTGAGTGTGCCGGTCTTGTCCACGATCAGGATGCCCAGTTTGTGCGCCTGTTCCAGTGCGGCGGCATCTTTTACCAGGATGCCGGCATGGGCGGCGCGGCCGGTGGCCACCACCACGGCAGTGGGCGTGGCCAGGCCGAGCGCGCAGGGGCAGGCGATGACCAGCACGGACACGGCATTGATTAGCGCGGTGGCAAAGCCTGCGCCCAGCAGCCACCAGGCGCTGAAGGTGAGGGCTGCCAGCACCAGCACGGCCGGCACAAAGATGGCGGAGATCTGGTCGGCCAGTTTCTGGATCGGCGCTTTCGAGCCCTGTGCCTGTTCCACCAGGCGGATGATGGCGGCTAGCTGCGTGCGCGAGCCCACGGCGACGGCGCTGCAGCGCAGCACGCCGCTCTGGTTGACGGTGGCGGCATAGATCGTGGCGCCGGCCTGCTTGGCCTGCGGCAGGCTTTCGCCGGTGAGCATGGCTTCATCCACGCTGGAGGCGCCCTCCAGCACCTTGCCATCGACCGGGATGCTTTCGCCGGGGCGCACGATAAACACCTCTTCCGGGCGCAGCTGGTTGACGGAAACATCGATCACGGCGCCGTTACGCTCGACATGGGCGATTTTGGGTTGCAGGTTGATCAGGGCTTCCAGCGCGGCCGAGGCCTTGCCCTTGGCGCGCGCTTCCAGCAGCTTGCCCATCAGCACCAGGGTAATCAGGGTGGCGCTGGCTTCGAAATAAACTGGCTGCTCCAGATTGAGCAGCACCACGGCACAGCTCATGAAATAGGCCGCACTGGTGCCCAGTGCCACCAGCACGTCCATGTTGCTGCCCCCGCTCTTCAGTGCGCTCCAGGCGCCGTGATAGAAGCGGCTGCCGGCCCAGAACTGCACCGGGGTGGCGAGCAGCCATTGCAGCCACAGCGGCATCATGAGGTGCACGCCCAGCATCATCAGCACCATTTCGATTAGCAGCGGGGCAGTCAGCACCACGGCAAGCAGGAACTGCGTGAGTTCGTGGCGGTAGAGTTTGGCGCGCGCTTCCTTTTCCACGGCAAAGTCGCGCATGGGATGGCCGTCGAAACCGGTTTTCTGCACGGCGGCTATCAGCGCGGGAAGGTCGATGCGCGCCGGGTTAAAGGTGATGCTGGCTTTTTCCGTGGCGATGTTGACCACCGCAGTGACGTCGGGCAGCAGGTTAAGGGCTTTTTCCAGGCGTGCGGAACAGGATGCGCAGTGCATGCCGGTAATCTGCAGTTCGGCGTGTTGATTTGTGCTCATGATGGATGGTGGCTTCAGGATGGGTAAGTCAACGCAAAGAATACGCCAGCTGCATGCCAGTGTCCATCGCCCGCAATAAGCACATGCCCTTGTTGCCACAGTGGTGAGAGTACAGGCACAATTCAGCTGACCAGGCCCTTTGTGGGCCTCACTATTTTACGGAGCAGCAAGGCATGGGCGCACATCACCACGATCACCATCATCACGAAGCAATTAATCCCGCCAGCAGGGCCTTTGCCGTTGGCGTCGGGCTTAATCTTGCCTTTGTGACAATCGAGGTGGTGTTTGGCTTGCGTGCCAACTCGCTGTCGCTGCTGGCCGATGCGGGGCACAACTTCGGCGATGTGATCGGTTTGCTGGCAGCCTGGGGAGCGATGATGCTGGCGCAGCGTGCGCCTTCCGAGCGTTTTACCTATGGCTTGCGCAGCTCGACCATACTGGCCGCGCTGGCCAACGCCATGCTGTTGCTGATTGCGGTGAGCGGGATTGCGTGGGAGGCCGTGCACCGCATTAGCGAGCCGGCCGCGGTGAGCGAAATGACCATGATCTGGGTGGCGGCCGCGGGTGTGGTGATCAACCTGTCGACTGCGCTGATGTTCATGCGCGGACGCAAACATGACATCAACCTGCGCGGCGCTTTCCTGCACATGCTGGGGGATGCGCTGGTGTCGGTTGGCGTGGTGCTGGGCGGCCTCGGGATGATGTGGACCGGCTGGCTATGGCTGGATCCGGCCATCAGCCTGCTGATCGCCGTGGTGATCTTTGCCGGCACCTGGGGTTTGCTGAAAGCCTCTTTGCGCCTGTCACTGCATGCGGTGCCGGATGGCATAGAAACCAGCGAGGTGACGGATTTCCTGCAGGGCTTTGCGCAGGTGCAGGAGGTGCACGATCTGCATATCTGGGGCATGAGCACTACCGAGGTGGCGTTGACCGCGCATCTGGTGATGCCGCAAGGCCATCCGGGGGATGCGTTTCTGGCTCATCTTTCCGAAGAGCTGCATCAGCACTTCCATATTCCGCATGCGACTTTTCAGGTTGAGCTGGGCGATGAAGGGATTGCGTGCCGGCTGGCACCAAGCGATGTGGTCTAGATAAAAAAACGCCCGACTAGATAGCTAGCGGGCGTTGCAACTTTGTTGCGAGAAGGATTTCTTACTTGTTCATCGGGCAGGTGTTGACTCCCAGCAGGGTATAGGCCGGGCAGAATTTGAAGATGCCAGTCAGCAGGGGAACGATGCCGATATAACCCCACACGCCTACAGTGTTGGTTGCTGCCAGTGCGATCAAAGCGAGACCGGCTACGATGCGCAAGATTCTGTCGATGGTGCCTACGTTCAATTTCATGGTGTACTCCAGCTGAGTGGTTGATGGAGGTTGCATCATAGCGATTCCATGGCTGGCTGTCTGTGAGAATAGTCACAAAGCTGAGCTGGCTCTGTGAATGCATTTATTTATAATACAATCATTGTATTGTGATTTATTGTGGGTTTTGGAAATACCTCCCTGCAGCTGTGCGCGAGCGTTTCTGGAACTCAAAAATTTTTTATGCGCGACAGTGTGAAAATTTTTCCCCGGAAGGTAGCGAGTGCATGGGTAATTGTCCTATCATGTAAACAGTGCGCCACTGGCATATGCATAGTGCGCTTAGCGGAGATTTATGATGGAACAGCAGCAATACATAGCCTGGTTTGAGAATTTGCGGATGAAAGATGTTGCCAGCGTAGGCGGCAAGAATGCTTCGCTCGGTGAAATGATCAGCCAGCTCGGCCATCTTGGCGTGCGTGTTCCCGGCGGTTTTGCCACGACTGCTGCGGCTTATCGTGATTTCCTGGCTCAGGGTGGGCTGGACCAACGCATTCAGACCCTGCTGGATACGCTGGATACGGAAGATGTGACGGCATTGGCGCAGGCAGGCAAGCAGATCCGCCAGTGGATCATGCGCACGGCGTTGCAGCCGCGCCTGGAGAGCGAAGTTCGTGAAGCCTATGAACGTATGATCGAGGAAGTCGGTAACGATATTTCGCTGGCCGTGCGCTCTTCTGCCACCGCCGAGGATTTGCCGGATGCTTCGTTTGCCGGCCAGCAGGAAACCTTCCTCAATATTCACGGTGTGGACAATGTGCTCACCGCCATCAAGGAAGTTTTCGCCTCTCTTTACAATGACCGTGCCATTTCCTATCGCGTGCATCAGGGTTTCGCCCACCACGATGTGGCCTTGTCTGCCGGCGTGCAGCGCATGGTACGCAGCGATATCGGCGCCAGCGGCGTGCTGTTTACGCTGGATACCGAATCCGGATTTGATCAGGTGGTGCTGATTACCGCCGCCTATGGCCTGGGGGAAATGGTGGTGCAGGGGGCGGTTAACCCCGATGAATTCTATGTGTACAAACCCGCGCTGCAGGCGGGCAAGCGTGCGGTAATCCGCCGTAACCTCGGCAGCAAAGCCAACAAAATGATCTTCACCGAGGAGCGTGCAGCGGGCCGTTCGGTGCGCATCATGGAAGTGCCGGAGATTGAGCGACGCCGCTTTTCGCTGAACGATGTGGAGGTGGAAGAGCTGGCGCGCTATGCGCTGATCATCGAGAAACACTATGGTCGTCCGATGGATATCGAGTGGGGCAAGGATGGCGCTGACGGCAAGCTTTACATCCTGCAGGCCCGCCCGGAAACAGTGCAGTCGCGCGGGGTGGATGCGCTCAAGCGTTATCGCATGAAGCAGCAGGGCAAGGTGCTGGTGAGCGGGCGCGCCATCGGCCAGCGCATCGGCAAAGGCCGCGTGTGCCTGGTGAAGGACGCGCGCGAGATGGCCAAGGTGCGGGCCGGCGATGTGCTGGTCACCGACATGACCGACCCGGATTGGGAGCCGGTGATGAAGCTGGCTTCCGCGATTGTCACCAATCGCGGCGGACGCACCTGCCATGCCGCAATCATTGCGCGCGAACTGGGTATCCCGGCTGTGGTGGGCTGTGGTAACGCCACCGAGGCGCTGCAGGATGCTGCCGAGGTGACCGTATCCTGTTCGGACGGTGACGAGGGCAAGGTGTATCAGGGCATGCTCGATTTTGAGGTGCTCGATGTCAGCATGGACAAGCTGCCGACGCCGCCGATCAAGATCTGCATGAACGTGGCCAACCCGGAGCTGGCTTTCCAGTTCAGCCGTTTGCCGAACTACGGGGTGGGGCTGGCACGTCTGGAATTTGTCATTGCGCGCATGATAGGGGTGCACCCCAAAGCGGCGATGGCCTACCCCAATATGCCGGCCGAGTTGAAGGCGCAGGTCGAGGCCAAATCGGCGGGCTATGCCACGCCGGTGGATTTTTATGTCGACAAGCTGACCGAAGGCGTGGCCACTCTGGCCGCGGCCTTCTTCCCCAAGCCGGTGATCGTGCGTTTTTCCGATTTCAAGTCGAACGAATATTCCAGCCTGATCGGCGGCAAGGAATATGAGCCGGTGGAAGAAAACCCGATGATCGGTTTCCGCGGCGCTTCGCGTTACGCATCCGAGAGTTTCCGCGAATGCTTTGCCCTGGAATGCCGCGCCATGCGCCGTGTGCGCGAAGAGATGGGTTTGACCAACGTGGAGGTGATGATCCCCTTCGTGCGCACGCTGCAGGAAGCACTGGGGGTGATTGCCGAGCTGGAAAAAAATGGCCTGAAACGCGGCGTTAACGGGCTGCGCATCATCATGATGTGCGAGATACCTTCCAACGCGCTGCTGGCCGAACAGTTCCTTGAGTATTTCGATGGCTTCTCCATCGGTTCGAATGACCTGACCCAGCTGACGCTGGGCATAGACCGTGATTCCGGGCTGGTTGCGGAAGGTTTCGATGAGCGTAACCCGGCGGTAAAAGCGCTGCTCAGCATGGCGATACAGGCCTGCCGCAAGGCGGGAAAATACGTGGGCATCTGCGGCCAGGGGCCATCCGACCATCCCGATCTGGCGCAGTGGCTGGTCGAGCAAAAGATTGAAGCGGTATCGCTGACGCCGGATACGGTGGTGGAAACCTGGCTGTATCTGGTGGAGCAGGGCAAGTAAGCGGACCACGGCTAGCCAGCTACCCCCTGAATTTCCGGTCATGTGTGTGAATCAGGTGCATATGGCCGTTCTTGTCTGTAGGTATTTCCCGTTTTATCGTTTGGCTAAAGGAAGACGCAATGCTTAGAGCGGTTCTTGCTTTGCCGCGCACCGTCTGGCTGCTGGGACTGGTGAGCCTGTTCAATGACTCTACCAGTGAGCTGATCTATCCGCTGGTGCCACTTTTTTTAGCCTCGGTGCTGATGGCCGGCCCCCGGGCGCTGGGTCTGATCGAGGGTATCGCAGAAGCGACTGCGAGCCTGCTGAAACTCTTTTCCGGGGTGCTGATGGATCGCCGCGGGCACGCCAAGGGCTGGGTGGCGGGAGGTTATGCTCTCGCCGCACTGTCACGGCCGCTGTTTTATCTGGCTGCGAGCTGGCCTGTGGTATTGCTGCTGCGTTTTGCCGACCGGGTGGGCAAGGGGCTGCGCACCTCTCCCCGTGATGCGATGCTCGCCGGTGCGGTGGATAAAGAGCAGCGGGGTCTGGCATTTGGCCTGCACCGTGCCATGGACAATGCCGGGGCGGTGATCGGGCCGCTACTTGCCGCCGGGTTATTGGCGTGGGGAATGCCACTCAAGGAAGTGTTCCTGTGGTCTATCGTGCCGGGGATCATCACAGTCGCTCTGGCATTGGCTATCAAGGAAGCGCCAGCCATTCCAGCAGAACAAGGCCAGCCTTTTTCCTGGAAAATGGCAGATTTTCCCGCAGCCTACAAACGTTACCTGCTCGTGCTGGCCCTGTTCACTCTGGGAAATTCATCCAATATGTTTTTGCTGCTGCGCGCCAAGGAGCTCGGTCTGCCGGATTACCAGGTGCCATTGTTGTGGGCGCTGGTGTCGGGAGTGGCGATGGTGTTTTCCATGCCGCTGTCTGCACTGTCCGACCGGCTCGGGCGGGTGCGGTTGATCCTCGCGGGTTGGCTAGTCTATGGTTTGTTTTACCTGTTGCTGGGCATCAATGGTTTTCACGCACTGCTGCTGTGGCCCCTGTTTGCTTTTTATGGTCTGTTCCTTGCCGCCACGGAGGGAGCCGAAAAAGCACTGGTGGCCGATCTTGCTCCGCGCGAGCGGTTGGGCACGGCTTACGGCTGGTTCAATCTTACCGCCGGCGTGATGCTTTTACCTGCCTCACTGATCTTCGGCTGGCTGTGGCAGGGTATGGCTGTTGAGGCTGCTTTTGGTTTTTCCGCAGGCTGCGCTTTGGCGGCCGCGTTGTTGCTAAAATTCTGGGTGATGCCTGCTCAGTCATAATTGCTCCACATGCGTCACTTCCTGAAATAATCAAGCAGGCCATTTGTATCGTGTTTTGTACAAAGGCGATATTTGGCCGATACACAAAAAGCTGATCATTAGAGCGTGATGCGGTTTTTTAAATTTGTTTTATGAAATGGTTACCATGCTGTCCATTCTGATAGTCGATGATGATGTGCAGATTCGCCAGTTATTGCGGGATTATTTATCCGGATTCGGCATGTCTGTCTTTGACGTTGCCGATGGAAAAGCAATGGCAGCCGCGCTGGAAAACAGATCTTTCGATTTGGTCATACTTGACCTGATGATGCCAGGTGAGGACGGCCTTTCGCTGTGTCGTGGTTTGCGGACAAAATCGGACATTCCCATACTCATGCTTACTGCGCGCGGGGAGGCGATGGATCGTGTTATCGGCCTGGAAGTCGGGGCTGATGATTATGTCGTGAAGCCGTTCGAGCCGCGCGAGCTGGTTGCGCGTATCCAGACGATATTGCGAAGAACGCGTGGAAGCCGCGCAAGCATCAAGGAGCAAAAAGAAGCTGGATTTATGGGCTGGCGCTTGAATTATATTTTGCGCCAGCTGGTTTCCCCGGCAGAGTTGGTGATACCGCTTTCCAACGCAGAATTCCGCCTGTTGACAGTGCTGGTCGAGCATCCCAACCGGGTACTGTCCAGAGAATTTCTTCTGGATGAAGCCCGTGGCCGAAACATGGAGATATTCGACCGCAGCATAGATATTCTGATTTCACGATTGCGCCAGAAACTGAATGACGATCCTCGCACGCCCTCCTTGATAAAAACTGTTCGCGGCGAAGGTTATTTATTTGATGCGAAGGTGAATTGATGAGGGTTTCTATTCCAGACACACTGTTCGTGCGACTTTTCTTGTTATTGTTTGTCATTCTGTCTCTTAGTTATTTCGCCGGCAGAGAAATTTTTATTTACCTTGGCCTGGACCATCCCGATTCTGTAGCCTCCACACCGCCGCATCCATTCAGGATGGTTAGCCTGCTTGTACGACTGGCTGCGGTATCCTTGACGGCGTGGGTCGCTGCGATCTGGCTTTCAAAGCCAATCAAGCGTATGGCACAGGCAGCAGATGCACTGGGAAAAAACCTGAATACTCCGCCGATAGACGAGACCTCTGGTACGTCCGAAGTAAGGCAGGCATCCAGGGTTTTTAACCAGATGCAGGCTCGCCTCAAGCAACAGATGGAAGAGCGCAACCGTTTCCTGGCGGCAGTGTCACATGATTTGAGGACACCGCTAACCCGCCTTAAATTGCGTGCTGAAAAAATTGACCAGATAGAATTAAGGTCTGACGTCCAGAATGACATCAATGAGATGGCCGGAATTATTGATACAACTCTCGCTTATTTGCGGGGTAATGATCAGCCGGAAGAAACCTGCTTGCTTGATATTGGCGCACTTGTCCATTCCTTGGCTGAGGATGCCAAAGAGTGCGGTAATGTCATTTCTGTATCAGGCAATGCATCGCCATTAAGGCTTCAGCCAATTGCCATACGACGTTGCCTGAATAATTTGCTCGAGAATGCGCTGCGCTATGGGGAAAAAGCAGCCATTGATATTATTGAAACTGACAACGAAGTTGTAATTACCATTCTCGATGCGGGTCCCGGGATTCCGGAAGACAAGCTGGAAGCTGTCTTTGCACCATTCTACCGGCTTGAGGTGTCGCGTAGCCGGCACACCGGCGGGGTTGGACTTGGCCTTTCCATAGCCAGGGATATGGCCAAGAAACAAGGCGGAAACGTAACCCTGAAAAATTCGCCCGGAGGCGGATTAATTGCATCTGTGATTCTGCCGAAGCAGCATCACTAGCGATTTTTATCAAAACCACCGGATGGTCCGGTGGCCGTTCGTATCATGCTTGTGTGCTGACCACTGCACCTGAAATATTCTGTCCGCCGCTCAAGTCCTGTTGCAAATTCTGCAAGAACGATTGCAAGGTTACGGGTGGTGTCGTCGTTCCTTGTCCTTGCGATTTATTTATCGTATCAATCAAATTCTGGAAGCTGGAGCTCAGATTACTGATGGCATCTGTGTTGCCGCTTTGATTATCTGTTGATGAGCTCTGGCTGGTGGAAGTAAGCTGCTGTAAAAGATTTTGAATCTTGCTTGCCATATTGGAACCACCACCATGATGGTGATGCCCGGCTTTTGCTACAGACGAACTGGCATCATGGTCTCCATCGGCATCAGACCCGGCACCATTCCCATTTGCTGAGGCGGCGCTGTTCTGTCCACCGGCTTGATGCAGTGCCGCAAACAGGCTATGCATAAATGCTTGCAAAGCAGTTTGTGGGTCCTGCGTTGTGCCTGACGATGAAGTTGAATCAGATGTCGATGTGGCAGACGACGTGGCAGAGCTGCCCGACAAGCTTTGTCCCAGTGCCTGTGCAAGCGCACTCATGAGATTTGATTTCCCTACACGAGCAGAACCACTGCTGCCATCGTTATCGCCATCAGAATCTCCGTTGCTTGCGGATGGAGTCGCATTGGTGGCAGGAGGAACATAAGAAAAACCGGTTAAACCTGAAACATTGTTGATAGTGGTGCTCATGATTAATCCTTTCTGACGATATTAATGGGATACGCAATTTGTCCCATGGAAGGGATCATCGTCAGATTTTGAGCAAGCTTTATGTCAGCAAGAGACTGAAAAATGGCTCAATTCCCCATGTATCAAATTGGCAACAAACCGTGAGCTGTGCGATTTAAAACAGATTTGATATTAAAGATAAATGTGCATTTTTATTTTTATCCTGGAAGTTGTGTAACTGAAAAATTACATAACTTTTTTGTATCAAGAAAATTACATAATATTTCGTTTAATACAGTGTGGAAATACTGTGGTTACTTGGCCAGATTAAATTTCTATCGCGTGATCAGCGGCTGTTCGTTAGTGAAACGCACGATCCTGAAGATCTTTTTATTAAGGAGATGATATGAAAATTAAACAAGGCCTATTGGCCAGCATGACTTGCACAAGCGCGGTAATTCTGGTTCGGATTGAGCAGCATGATCGTGATATCAAGGGGCACTAGCTAACTAATAATATGGAGCACTGCTATGCGCGCAAAGAAGAGATCAGTGGCTGCATTTTTAGTGGTTTTTCTGGGTAGCCTGAGTTCCTATGCTGCACAGTATCCCTCGTTGTCTGGCACGACAGAATCGCCGCCGCTGGACCATTCAGGCAGTGTGAATATCATTGTGGTCAAGCACAAGCATGACGAGTTGAGAGAAAAGCCAGCATGTGGCGGTAAAGATTTGCAGCGCTATATTGATGCTCACCGTGAATATTCGGTGCACTCATGATTAACTTCCCTCCAGACAAATCGACAGCAGTAACGCAGAATGTATTACATCTGCTTCATGTGGTTAGACGTTATGGGCCAGTAGGCGGTATGGAGCGCTATGTTTGGGAGTTATCGTTGCAGCTCCGGCAAATGGGCTACCGGGTCACAGTAATTTGTGAGCGTTGCCATGTAGAAAAACCGGACGGAATAAGCGTTATTGAGCTCGGCGAGGTTACTCGGCGCCCGCGCTGGCTGGCAGCGCTTCGTTTTGATCGGAGTGTGCTGCGCTGGCTGGAAAACAATCCGCAACCTGGTGCTTTGATTCACAGCCACGAGCGTATCAGTTCGCATGACATCACGACTTTTCATTCACCGCCATTCGCCACGGTTTTTGAGAAACCCTGGTGGAGATTAATTTCATTGCGTGTCGCAATGCAATTGTTTCTGGAAAGGCGTGAGTTAACCACGGCCCGTTACATCGTGCCGAATTCCCTGTTCGTCAAACAGCAATTGGCACATTACTATCCGGAATTGGCTCACAAATTAACTGCACCGGTGATGCCCGGCCTGGTAACAGGCATGGTGCGAGAGCCGCGGCGTGTGCCCGCTGATGGTGGTGTAATCGGATTTGTTGGCAAAGAGTGGAAGCGCAAGGGGCTGCCGATAGCCGTTTCAGTTGTAAAGCAATTGCAACGCACCCGCCCTAATTTGAAATTTGTTGTAATCGGCCCCGATGCCAGAGCTATACAGCATTTGTTTTCTGACTGGCAGAGCGGCTATGTTTTGCAGGGATGGAGTAAACAAACCGATTACAGCCAATTTGATGTCCTGTTGCATCCTGCAAAGGCCGAACCGTATGGCATGGTCATCAGTGAGGCGATGGGCGCAAAAGTACCCGTGGTGATTTCCGATATGTGCGGCGCCAGTGTGCATGTAGCACAGAATTCTGGCGCAGTGGTGTCACTCGGTGCACCGATCAATGTGTGGGTCAGTGCAGTAGATTGTCAATTGAGCCGCAGCGAGCCGGTCCCCAAATTTGAGCGTAGCTGGTGCGCCGTAGCGCAAGAATATGAAAGAAATTGGCGCGCCGTCATGGGGGAAAAGTTTAATCCAGATATGCGTCCTGAATTTGCTGAAAAGGGGTTGTCTTACCCACTCTGATACTGCCTGGTCTGCTGGGTGTGGAAGCATGCTGGTAGAGTGATCGAACAAAAATCCAGGTATGCAGCTTGGTTACCAGATATCGAGTCGGGTATTATCCGTGTCATCGAGCGTTGCATTTCAAGTTGAACCAGCTATAGATTACATGCAGCCCAAAACATTTATTTTGCGAATCTGCTTTGCCCTGTCGCTTGCCTTGCCGGCGAGCGCAGTGTTGTTGTGGCCGCTGAGCGCGCTGGGCAGTGACCCTTTCGGTACCGAGGAAAAAATTACCCGTGGGCAGCTGGATATTGCTGCGGATGATGTGCGTTGCGCGCGGGAAAAATTACTCAACCCGCTCGCGCTCGCAGATGTGATCGATCTGGCCTTGTGCAATAACCCGCAAACCCGCTCGCTATGGGCATCTGCCAGGGTGCAGGCAGCTCAGGTCGGGGTCGGCACGGCAGCGTATTTGCCCACCCTGTCGGCGCAGGGGAGCGTGTCACATAACATGACCCAAACCGGCGACCTGCCCGAGGAAAGTTCGACCACCCGCAGCGTGAGCCTCTCTGCAAACTATCTGCTATATGATTTTGGCAATCGCTCGGCGACGCTGGAAAGCGCCAAGCAGTTGCTGATCGCGGTGAATGCCACGCGCGATGCGACTCTGCAATCCACCTATCTGAATGCGGTGCAGGCTTACTACGCGCTGTTGTCAGCCCGCTCCAGCGTGCAGGCCTATCAGGCTGCCGAGGCCGCAGCGCAGGAAAGCCTGGCGGCTGCGCTGGCGCGTTATCAGGCTGGCGTGGCCACACCGGTCGATCGTTTGCAGGCGCAGACTACCCTGTCGCAAGCCACGCTGAACCGCATTACCGCGCAGGGCAATGAACGCAATGCGCAAGGTGCGCTGGCGAATATCATGGGCTTTGATGCGACACAGGCTTACACCTTGCAACCAGTGCCGGAAACGACGCCGGACCCGGTGGTCGAACAGGACATCGGCAAACTGATTGCAGATGCGCGGCTGAAGCGGCCTGATCTGGCTGCGGCGGAGTCGCAGATCAAGGCAGCCGAGGCACAGCTGGCAGCGACGCGGGCAAGCGGGATGCCGAGTATCAACCTGGGAGCCGTGGCCGGGGTAACCGGCGGGTCGGGGATGGCGGATACGCGCAGCAGCAGTATCGGGGTCACTCTGAGCGTGCCGCTGTTTAGCGGCTTCAGTACGAATTATCAGGCGCGCACTGCCGAGGCGCAGCTGGAAGGCAAGGTGGCCGAGCGCGACCGGCTGGCCAACCAGATTGCGCTGGATGTGTGGACGGCCTATCAGGGCATGTTGACCAGCAGCCAGGCCTTGCGTTCGGCAGATGATCTGGTGGCCGCCGCCGAGCAGTCAGAGAAGATGATACTGGGGCGCTACAAGGCGGGAGTCGGTAATATTCTGGATACCTTGTCTGCCCAGAGTGCCTTGGCCAGTGCCCATC
>JBGPPE010000025.1:0-25494 GCA_041488395.1 Gallionellaceae bacterium | reverse complement strand
TTTTACTATGCCCGCAAATGGGGCATGTTAACGTTGACTCCAAGACAATTGCATTCATTTTGTTAAAACCTTTCCTTGCCAGATAGTCGCATTGAAACGCCATAACTGGAGGAGACATACCAATGACTCCTGTTGGCCGCATTTTGCCCGTTCTCTGTTGAATTAACGAACATCTATTACTCCAGCCAAAGCGGCCTGTGCCTTGCATATTACTTTGCCGGCCAGCGCTGACAGAACTCTCTTGCGTCACCTAACCATGCGTAGAAATCGCTGGTAAATCCGTCAACGTCCGCCAGAAACTCCTGCTCGCCATGCGCTAGCGGATTAGGTTGTCGGGCTCGGCGCGACATGCGGGCCAATACGTCAGCGATCCCTTCGATTTGCTCGTAGCTGGTCAGCCAATCCTCTTTCGCCATCAGCGTCAATGCGGGATGCGCGTCGATGGGAAGATCGTGCAGCCTGCCATTGATCAAACGATAGACCGATGCACAATACTCCTCCAGTGGACGATGATCTATAGCGGCCCAGTTTCGTGCCAGCAGATGATCGTAGAACACGTCAACGAGTACTCCGGCATAGCGCCTGCGCGCGACAGAGACTCGTGAACGGCTCTGCCGGAAGGCTGGATGCGATTCCGCAAAGCTGTCGATGGCGCGATGCAGGGCAACGCCCTTAGCCAGATCGTCCGGCAATACTCCAGGCAAGGGACCTTTGATCCAGTCCCCGACAACCCCGCCCACGATCAAGGCAGGCGCGTCACCGGCAAGCAGAGCATGGGCCAGGAAGTTCAATGTCGCTCCTCTGTGGAAAATGGCTGGCGCTGGTCGCCTTGGGAGCAAATGAGGAGAAGCTCATTGCTAACAGCTTAAACAGCGTGGCAGTCGGGGCCATGGTCTCGGGTGTATTTCGCAGCGAGCCTGCAACAGATTCTTCACTTCACCTTCGCCGAAAAATGCTGCTTGAACTTCGCCACCTTGGGCGCCACCACAAACTGGCAGTAGCCCTGCGCGGGATGGTTGGCGTAGTAATGCTGGTGATAGTCTTCTGCCGGGTAGAAGGTGGGCGCGGCCACCAGCTCGGTCACCAGCGGATCGGGGAAGACGTGCTGCCTTTTTAATTCCACCATGATCTCGGTGGCTTCGGCGCGCTGGTCTTCGTTGTGGTAATAAATGGCCGAGCGGTATTGCGTGCCGGCGTCGTTGCCCTGGCGGTTGAGGCTGGTGGGGTCGTGGATGCTGAAGAACACGGCGAGCAGTTCACCATAGGTCACCATGCCCGGGTCGAAGGTGATCTGCACCGCCTCGGCATGGCCGGTGTTACCGGTGCACACCGCTTCGTAGCTGGGGTTGGGCTGCTGGCCATCGATGTAGCCGGAGACCACGCTCTCGACGCCGAGCATCTGTTCGAACACCGCTTCCAGGCACCAGAAGCATCCCCCAGCGAATGTTGCAATCTGCTTGTCGCTCATGTTGTTCTCCTTATGAAGGATACGCATCGTCTGGACAATACGACTTAACCTGATACTTGTGCAAGCGCCAATCGGTTTGCTCCTCCCCATTCAAGGCGCAGCATCTTCTACCCCATCCCCACCCTGGCCCTCCCCTTGAAGGGGAGGGAATCGTGCGGTGTCTTATGTCACTGGCACCAGCACGGGATTAAATGCCTTGGACAGCAACATCACGCGGTCGCCCTGCTTGAGGTTGTGCGCTTCTTCCGCCGTTGCGATCACGCGCACGATCTGGTTGCCTACCAGCAGGGTGACGGCAAACACCACATCCGCGCTTTCGATGGCGAGCACTTCACCGGCGAAGCTGAATTTGCCGCCGGCCTTGCCTGCCTTGAAAATTTCTGCCGGGGAGCCTTGCTGGGCTACGCGCCCGTCCTCGATCACCATTACCCGCCGCGACAGTTTATACACCTCGCTGATGTCGTGGCTGACCATCACCGTGGTGAGGCCGAAGTGGCGCTGCAGGCGCAGGATTTCATCCTGCAGGCGCACGCGGGTGGCGTGATCCAGCGCGGAGAACGGCTCGTCCAGCAGCAGCAGGCGCGGCTCTGCCGCCAGTGCGCGGGCCAGTGCCACGCGCTGCTTCTGCCCGCCGGAAAGGGTGTCGGGTTTGCGCTGCTGCAGCTCGCCCAGCCCCATCATTTCAATCAGCTCGTCGACACGCTTGTGGTCCGCACCCGGGCGCAGGGCAAACTCCAGGTTGCCGCGCACGCTCATGTTGGGGAACAGCGCGTAGTCCTGGAACATGTAGCTGGCGCGGCGCTTTTGCGCGGGCAGCGTGATGCCAGCCTTGCCGTCAAACCACACTTCGTCGTTCACCCTGATGTGGCCGCCATCCGGCGCGGCCAGGCCAGCGAGAATGCGCAGCAGCGTGGTCTTGCCGGCACCGGACTGGCCGAACAGGGTGACGAATTCGCCCTGCTCAATTTGCAGCTGCACGTCGAGGGTGAATTCACCCTGGGCGGAGAGGAGCTGTTTTCGGATATCGAGTTCAATCATGAAAAAACTTTCACCACAGAGACACAGAGACACAGAGGAAAAACAAAACCAAGGGCAAGCTCTGCATGGCCAAAACCCTGAGGGATCAGCTCGATCCTCAGGGCAGTGTTTTCTGCCTTTCTCTGTGTCTCTGTGTCTCTGTGGTGAGGCATTTGATTTTCGATTCTCATTTCAGCCCACCTTCATCAGCATCTTGCGGTTAAGCAGATACACGCTAAGCAAAATGATGAAGCACACGCTGAACAGTACCAGCGAGTAGAAATTGGCCGCCGCGTAATTGAGCGATTCCACCTCGTCGAAAATGGCGATGGCCGCCACTCTGGTTTCGCCGGGCAGGTTGCCGCCTATCATCATCACCACGCCGAATTCACCGATGGTGTGCGCAAACGACAGCACCACGCCGGCCAGCAGCGAGGGTTTGATATTGGGCAGCAGCACGCGCACAAAGGTCTGCCAGCGGCTCTTGCCCAGGGTGTAGGCCGCTTCGGAGAGCGAGGCAGGCAGGCTCTGGAAGCCGGACTGCACCGGGTGCACCAGGAAAGGAAAGCTGAAGATTACCGAGGCCACCACCAGCCCGGCAAAACTGAAGGCGAGCTTGAGGCCGATGAAGGTTTCCACGAAATGCCCGAACCAGCTCTGCGGGCTGAACGCCAGTAGCAGGTAGAAGCCCAGCACGGAGGGCGGCAACACCAGCGGCATGCTCACCAGCGCCTCCAGCACCGGCTTGAAGCGCACCCTGGTGTGCGCCATCCAGTAGGCGAAGGGTATGCCGATCAGGCACAGGATCAGCGTGGTAAGCGCTGCCAGCTTGAAGGTGAGGAACAGGGGCTGCAGGTCGTAGTCCATAGCGGTCAGGCTGCCAAGAGCTCACTGCATCCGATCGGGCGCATCGCCGAACGATTTCTCCCTTCCTGCTTGGCCCGATACAGTGCGGCATCCGCATCAGCGATCAGCTTCTGGAAGGTCTGCGTGCAATTTGCACAGGCTGCCTGACACACGGTCACCCCGATGCTGATTGTCACTGAAACTCCTGCGGGAGCACTCAGCAGCAAGGCACTCTCCACCGCAGTGCGCACTTTCTCGGCCAGAATCATGGCCCCGCTTTCATCTGTGGCCGGAAGCAGAATACAGAATTCCTCGCCGCCGAAACGCCCCAGGGTGTCCTGCTTGCGCAGGCGTGAGCCGAGGATGCGTGCTACCTCGACCAGCACCGAATCCCCTGCCGGATGGCCGTGCTCATCGTTGATACGCTTGAAATAATCGATATCCAGCATGAGCAGAGCGAGCGGTGATTTGTTGCGCAGGGCAATGGCGTACTCTTGCTCGGCACGGGCCATGAAGGCGCGACGATTGAATATACCGGTAAGTGAATCGATCATGGCCAGCGAACGAAGCGCCCGATCCGCCTGCTCCTTGATCATCAGGATAAATCCCAGCGACCCCACTATGCTGAGCGAAATAAATCCGGCAAAGATCGCCAGCTGCACCGGGTTGGGCGCAACCGCTGTTTGCGGCTCGGCAAATTGAAAAATGCTGAAGAACGCACTGATAGCCCGCAGCGCAAACATCGGCAGCATGGCGGCAGTAGCCCAGAACAGCAGCAGCCAGGCGCGCCCCGCGCGAGACTCGGTGTCGCTACGCAACACATGCACCATCATTAACATCTGTGCACCATAAATCAGGCTGCCGATGACCAGGCGCCCCCTGAAATCCTCATACGGCAATGAAGTCAGCACCAGCACAGCCAGCCCGACGGGAAGCAGGCATTGCCAGCGCGGCCAGGGCAGGCCGCGGTATTCATAAATCGCGGCCAGCTTGATCGCCTGCACGGAGATCATCAGGGTGCCGGCGAGAACAATGGAAAAGACATCGGGTATCTGGCCGCGGACCCCGATCAGAACCCAGGCCAGTGATTCCAGCGCCAGCGCACCGGCCCATTTTTTAAGGCTGTCGTGCTCTCGTCCCCATGACACGATTGCCAGGCTTAACGCCATCATTGCGCAAACCAGCACCAGGGAAAACAGCAGTGTTCGATTATCCAAAAGCATTTTATTGGTTCTTCAAGAGGTGCATCGCAATGACACAGCGCCTGCCATTAAATTAAGAAAGTACTGCCTCATTCCGTTTGTCCTGAGCCCGTGAGGGGACGCATAGCAGCATATTCATCGCGGGAGATGCCCGCAGGGTGAATGCCATATGGGCCGATTTTACCTGATCCCCACTCAGGCCCTGGCCTGATCGGTGTGCAGGCGCTCAATTATTGCAGCCAGGCCACCAATCTCTAGCCCGCGCCGGCAACTTCCAGCAAGGACACTTCGTTGGCCTTGATCAGCGCCTCGACCTGATCGCCCTCGCAGATATTCAGGCGCTTCACCGAGCGCGTGGTGATGATGCTGGTCAGCGCCTGGCCGCGGTAGTCCAGCACCACTTCGCTGAGGATGGCGCCGCTGCGGATGGCCCTGACCGTGCCGTGCACACGGTTGCGCAGGCTGATCTGCCCGGAAAGGTTCTTCGCCAGCGACACTTCGGTTTCCTTGAACAACACCTGCACCTCATTGCCGATCAGCAGATAAGGCGCACTTTGCGGCGTTTCAAGCAACATGGCAGAAAAGGTGTCGCCGCCGATTTCGACATCCACCAGCGACAGGTGGTCGTTGGATTCAATCGCGACGATGCGTCCGCGCAGCTGGTTCATGGCAGCAGGCAGCCCTGTTTTGCCAGGGCGTTCAGCGTTTCCGCGGCCATCTGGCCAGACAGTGACGGGGACACAACGGCCAGCAGCATGCGTAACAATTTCATTGTGGTCCTCTTTATATTTCACTCAGGCGGGCATTTTATCAGCCCTGAATTTCAGGCGCCCCGCTGCTTGCGCCCTGCCGCCCGTTTGCGCCATTGCGCCAGCACATGCAGGCGCCAGCCGATGCGTACCACCACATAACCCAGCACGGCGAGGATCAGCGCCAGCAGTGGCAAGCCAATGGCAAAGGGCTTGCCCAGCGACACGATCCACTGCAGCGACACCGCAAGCCAGTTATCCCAGCCCATCTCCGGCACCTCAAAATGCGCGGCCGTCAGCGCATGCCCCTGGCCGGTAATCCATGCGCCCAGCTGATAGGCCAGCACATACAGCGGCACGATGGTGAGCGGATTGGTATACAGCGTAGTCACCAGCGCAATAGGCAGGTTAACGCGAAACAGCACGGCCAGCAGCGCTGCGCTTATCATCTGCAAAGGTCCCGGAATCAGCCCGCAAAACATGCCCACGGCCACCCCGCCGGACACCGAACGGCGATGCAAATGCCACAGGTTATGGTGCTGCAGATAGCCCCCGAACATGCGTACCCAGCGGTTTTGCCGGATGGACTCGTGGCTGGGCAACCATTTCTTGAAATATCTTTTCGGCACGACGCGTTTGTTTCCGGCGAAATCAGTATCGATAGATTACCCGATTCCAGGGCATCTGCCAGTACCGCATGACTGCAGGCAGGCTGGGCAGGAGATTGATTCGGCTTGCGTAGATCGGAGACAGTGGTCCGTCAGCGGTAAGCGCCGGCACCGCCACTGACCGAGGCCCGGGGTATCCTGAATACCGGTTTCAGGCTCAGCTGCCATTCCATGTTGACGGTCTGGGCGGCCTCCAGTTTAACCTTGCGCACGGTTGCTTCCTCGCTCCCTTTCATGTCTGGATGCCATACCCGCAGCGAATACTCCCCTTCCGGAAGGTCAGCGATGACAATCTTGCCGTCCTTTGCACTCTTGCCGAAAAATGGCGTATCTGCCACGTAGATGTAGCCCAGCATCCAGTCATGAATGTTGCAGCCGAGGGTGACCGGCCCAGCCTTGTCGAACAGCACCGGAGGCGCTGAGGTGCCCGAGTAGAGCTTCAGCTCGAACACCTTGGGCGGAGAAAAGGAATACACATGGTGCCGGATGTTGTCCTTATTCGGAAAATAAACTTTTGAGCCGACCATGACCACCTTCACATGCGGCACATATTCCTTGTCGATCTGGTCCATTTCGTTGCGGACTGGCCTGGCCAGCACGGCATTCCTGTCATCAACGGGCTTGGCCAGCACGACTGCATCCTCTATTGCTTGCCCGTTCTGGTCGGTGATCAGGGCGTGCAATTCGCCTGCGCCAGCCAGAGCTGCCCATAGCGTCGCATAAGCAGCAAGCAAAACACGCACGATTAGATTGGCTTTTGGCATAAACGTACCTCTAGAAATTGTAGTTCCAGGAAAGCGTAAGCACATTCCTGGCATAGTCGTTGTCGCCTTCCGCATGGGTTAGCACACGCATCATGGAGGCCCGCAGCAGGCTGCGCTCAGCCACCACGATATTCATGCCGACATTCAGGCCATAGCTGCTTGCGGTCATCCGGTAGGCATATAAATGCGGGCCGAATACCGGATCTGCGGCGATGGCTTGCGAGGAGGCGATCATATTTGCGGTTTCACTGGTTGTTGCAACCACATCGCCGTGACGCCATAAAGTGCCGAAGGTGAGGAGCAGCGTGTCGCTCCAGGTATACACTGCATTGAGTGTCAGCGAGCGGTTGCTCTGGCTGAAGACATCGCCCGAAATGCCGGGCTGATCCGGCGGCAGCTCCTCGGCAGTGCGCCGCTCGAGCATGTACTCGGCGCGCACGTCCCATCGTTCCAGGATGCGCTTGCCGCCCTGCAGCGCAGCCTGATAGCGCCAGCCGTCACGGATATTATTGTCAAAATTCAAATGCGCCGCAGACACGGAAATCGCAGTCCATGGCGCATATGCCCCCAGCGCCCACTTCTTGCGCATGGCCGCTGTCGCGCCCAGGGATACGTTGTTCACGCCGCTGTAGTTGTTGTATACCTCGCCGTTTGCTTCAGCACTGATGCTCAGGCTGTTACCCTCTTCAAAAGCAAAGAAACTGCTGGCTGCAGCGCCCACGCCCAGCACTGTTGCGCTCGCTATGTCATCGCTCAGTTGGGCATTGTTGATATTGCTGTCATAGCGCATTTCAACCTTCGCACTGCTGCCCCAATCCGCCAACGCCAGCGGGGAAACACCAAGCAGGGGGATGGCGCAGAGCAAAGCACAGCTGCATTTGTTCAAATTTGAAATCCGCATATCGCTCTCCAAATTAATTAATATGCCGGGGAAACGCTGAGCAAGCGTCTGCGCCGATGAATTGCCGGTTACACCTGCCCCCTACCCTTCGTCCGCCTGCCTGCGCAGGGGCGATTTCCATACCCCCTGCTCAATCCAATGCTCCAGCACATCGGCCGCCATCGGGCGGCTTATGTAATAACCCTGTGCCAGATCGCAGCCCATGCTCTGCAGCATATCCCAGCTGGCCTGATTCTCTATACCCTCGGCAACCACCACCAGGCCCATGTTGTGCCCCAGATCTATGGTCGAGCGCACTATCGTTGCATCGTCCTTGTCGACGGCCATCTGCATTACAAAAGACTGGTCTATCTTCAACTCGGACACCGGCAATTTCTTGAGGTAAGCCAGCGAAGAATAGCCCGTACCGAAATCGTCTACGGACAGTTTGAAGCCCATGTTATGCAGCTCTTCCAGAACCCCGAGGGCGCGCTTGGTGTCCCCCATGATTGCGCTCTCGGTAATTTCCAGGCACAGCCAGTGCGGGGAGGCCTGGTACATGGCCAGCCATTCGGCCAGCATCCTGGGCAGGTCCGAGTCCATCAGGTCACGCGCGGATATATTGACGGAGATGGTCAGCGTCAATTGCTTTTCCTCCCACTGTTTGCGCTGGCGCAAGGCTGTCTCAATCACCCAGCGGGTAATGGTTCTTATGTATCCGGTATGCTCGGCGTAAGGTATGAACTGGTCGGGAGGTATCATGCCCCGCACCGGATGCATCCAGCGCACCAGCGCCTCGACCTGGCTGATGCTGCCGTTGGCAAATGCAATCTTGGGCTGGTAATAAAGGACAAATTCATTGCGTTCGATGGCATGGCGCAGTTCAGCCAGCAGCGACAAATGCTGCTGTTCCATCTCGACATGGTTCAGGTCGAACAGGGCGTAGCCGCTGTTGTCATGTTTTGCCTCGTACATGGCAATATCCGCATGGCGTAGCAGTGTGGTGATTTCGCCGCCGTGTTCCGGAAAGATGGCAATGCCGATGCTGCCGGTAGCAATGACCTCCTGGCCCTCCAGCAGGATCGCCTGATCGAGCGTATCGAGAATTTTCCGGGCAATGGCCATGGCGCCCTGCGCATCACAGTTCTGCAGCAGCACGGCAAATTCGTCGCCGCCGATCCGTGCCAGCGTATCGGAATCGCGCGTGAGTATGGTTTTCAGGCGTGTGGAAATTTCCTGCAACAGCAGGTCGCCGATATGGTGGCCCAGAATCACATTGACCTCGTTGAATCTGTCCAGATTAATAATCAACAACGCAAAATTCTGCCCAGCACGATGGGCCAATTTGGCCGCCTGCTCCAGGCGATCATGAAACAGTGTGCGGTTGGGCAAACCGGTCAGTTGATCGCGGTAGGCCAGCTCGGTAATTCTGGCCTCCCGCGTGGCCAGGCCATCCTTCATGTGATTCAGGGCCAAGGCCAATTCGCCGATTTCGTCCTCACTGTCAACCGGGGCAGGCTGTGAATAATCGCCCTGCTGAATGCGGCTGGCCAGGGAACCGAGCACGCCTATGGTTTTAGTGACACTGCGCGCGATTTTATAACTCGCAATCAACATGGCAGTCAGGGAAATGACGCTCAGGAACAGCATGAATTGCTGCAGGCGCCGCAACGGCTCCAGTGCCTGCTGCATCGACTGCTGCAGAACAGCGACGACCTGTTTGCCGCTCTGCGTCTCCAGATCCGAAGTAAGCGTCATGTAGTCCTCATCGCCCATGTGTAGCGTGGTGATGCCGGTCTCTTTCGTATTCGGCAAGCCGGGCAGCATCTGGGGGAGGAAGGCTGATGTCGTGGCAGGCAGCGTGGTGGCCAATAATTTCCACTGGCTTGCCGCCCCGTCGCGGGTAAGGAAGGTCACATTCAGGCCAGTGAGCAACTGCAGGTTGCTGGCAAATTTGTCGTCAATGTTGAAGCCCACCACCAGCCATGCAATTGGCAATGGGCCCAGAACCGGCACGACCACCATCTGATAGAGCTCGCCATTAAGCACAACCATGGCAGTTGCCTGGCGCTGCTGTTCCGCAACATTGATGAGTTCCGGAAGCTGGAAAATCTGCTCGCGATGTCCGGCAGGCAGGGTGTCAGCGATCAGCTTTCCGCTGGTATCCACCAGCAGCATCACATCTGCACTGATTCTGGCGCCATGGTTGGCCAGCGCTGAAACCATGGTGCCGTGGTCGGCGGTAGCAATCGCCTTGCGAAAAGCGAAATCCGACGACATGATACTGGCCGACTGCGCCAACTGCCGGTTGTTACCCTCGCGCAGCAGGTTAAACACGCGCTGGCCGGCCAGCAAATTACGCCGGATATCCTGGTTTGTGCTGTCCGAGAGGACGCCGTTGATAATAGCCAGACTTGCTACCTGGAGCAAGAGCAGCAATAGCGTGAAAGCAAGAACTATCCGTGTCTGAAGTTTGTGAATTTTCACGTTATGGATGACGTCTTGAAAGAGTCCGCATAAAACCGGCGGGGTGCCACTTCTTGCCTCAGCCCGAGCATCAACCACTCGGACCGAGCAGAGCCCCTCTTCCGGACAAATTCCAGCCTGCCAGCAGTTATATCATATGCCAATGCAAGGAAATGAAAAATAGCAGATCAGTAGCCCCCCAATCAGTGCACTATCCGGGCGTGAGCGCCCGGCAATCACTGGCCCATGGCTGGCAGATTCTGCCTGGCTGGTGGCCGGGGCATGAATCGGTCAATCCTGCTTTCAGCGCTGCGCCTCACGTACGAACGTTTCGAACTGCTCGGCCGCCAGGGGCTCACTGAAATAATAGCCCTGTATTTCGTTACAGCCTTTTTCGCGCAGGAATGCCAGTTGCCCGGTGGTTTCCACCCCCTCGGCTATGGTCTGCATGCCGAGGCTGCTTGCCAGGCTGATGATGGCGCTGACGATGGCCTTGTCTTCCGGGTCTTCGGTAATGTTGCGCACGAAGGACTGGTCGATCTTGAGCTTGTAGACCTGGAAGCGCTTGAGGTAGCTCAGTGAAGAATAGCCGGTACCGAAGTCGTCAATCGACATGCGCACGCCGCGCCCGTGCAAATCATCCATCACCTTGATGGCGCCGAGCGGGTCGTCCATGGCGACACCTTCGGTCAGTTCCAGCTCCAGATACTGTGGCGGCAACTGTATTTCATCGAGAATATGCGTGACCAGTTCCGGCAGGTTGTGATGGCGGAACTGCACGGCTGAAAGATTGACCGCGATGATCATCGGCGGCAGGCCGGCATCCATCCAGCTTTTCAACTGGCCGACTGCGCTGCGCAGCACCCATTCCCCGATGGGCAGGATCAGCCCGCTGTCTTCGGCAATGGGAATAAACTCGGCTGGAGAAATCAGCCCAAACTCGGGGTGCTGCCAGCGCAGCAGTGCCTCTGCTCCGACGATACGCCCGTCTGCCAATGACACCTGCGGCTGATAGTGGAGGCGCAGTTGGTCGCGCTCCAGCGCACGGCGCAGCGCATTTTCCAGTTGCATGTTGCGGGCTGAACGCGCCTGCATTTCCGGGGTGTAGAAACAGTAATTGTTGCGCCCCTCTTGTTTGGCGCGATACATGGCCACATCTGCGCGCTGGGAGAGCAGCGCAAAATCTTCACCGTCGCTGGGATACATGGCGATGCCGATGGAAGGAGTAACAATGAGTTCATGCCGTTCAACCTGGCAAGTTTGTGAGACTACCCCCAGCAATTTTTTAGCCACATGCGCAGCGCCATCGGCATCGGTGCCCGGCAGCACCAGGATGAACTCATCCCCGCCCTGGCGCGAAACCGTGTCTTCAGCGCGCACGCTGTTTTTCAGGCGCTTTGCAATCTCGATCAGCAGCGCGTCGCCGATGCTGTGCCCCAGCGTGTCGTTAATATTCTTGAAATGGTCGAGATCCAGGAACAATACCGCCAGCTGCTCCTCGCTACGCTGGGCCATGCTGATGGCGTGGTTGATGCGGTCAGTGAACAGCGAACGATTCGGCAGCCCGGTCAGCGTATCGAAATGCGCCAGCCACTGAATGCGCTCCTCGGCTGATTTGCGCTCGCTGATGTCCTGATTGACAATAATTGCACCGCTTCTGTTTCCCTCGCTGCCGTTGAGGGGCAATGCAGAGTTGAGGATAATCTTGTGTGTACCATCAACGCACTCGATTTCAATCTCTTCTTCGATGGAAGTTTCACCCTTCTCGATGGCGCGTGCCGCCGCCCATTCATGCGGCTCGATCAGTTTGCCGCTATCCAGCCACCAGCCCTTGTATGCACCGAACTGTTCGGCTCCCACATAACTCGATCCGGCGCAAATCTTTTTTCCGGCAGGGTTGCCGAAGATGACTTCTCCCTTTTCGTTGATGATCCAGACACCAACCGGCAGAATTTCCAGGGTGGATTTCAAGAGCTGTTCGTTTTTTTTCAGTGCTTCATCCGCCTGTTGGCGCCTTGCTTCACGGGCGAAATTGTCCAGTGCGTAAGAAATATCCTCCACCATTTCAAGCAGCAGTTTGCGCACGTCATCGTCAAAGGCATTGAGCTCGTCGGCATACAGGGTGAAAGCACCGATAACCACACCGTTGCGCAACAGCGGCAGCGCGGCCGAGGCATAAATCCCCAGATATGCTCCGCGTTCATGCCAGGGCGCGGTGCGCGGGTCGTGCTGAAAATCCTGGCACCAGAACGGCTGGTTTTCGAGTATGGCACTGGCGGTTGGCCCGCGCCCGAGCGGGCTGTCGGCATCCAGCGAGATCGCAATGTCTGCCAGATAGCCCTCGGCACTTTCGCCAAAACTGGCTACCGGGCTGACCATGTGGAGGTCGGAATTGACCAGACCGATCCATGCCATTTGCAGTCCGCCAAACTGTACCGCCGCGCGGCAAACTTGCCTGAACAGCTCTTCTTCGCTGGTGCAACGCACGATGGCTTCATTGCACTGGCTCAATGCGGCGTAGAAGCGGGACAAGCGCTGAATTTTTTCTTCACTGGCCTTGCGCTCGGTGATGTTGCGGCTGATGCCGACTATCCCGAGTACCTTGCCATTTGCGCCACGAAATGGCGTCTTGAGGGTGTCCAGTAGCGCTCTGCGCCCATCCGGATAAGTAACCCACTCCTCATTGCTGATGGCACGCCCGTTTTCCAGCATGAGGCGGTCTTTATCACGGAAGAATGCTGCCGTTTCATGGTCGAAAAAATCGAAATCGCTTTTGCCAATCAGCTGCTTTTCCGAACGCCCCGCATACTCGGCAAAAGCCTGGTTGCAGCCGAGATAGGTACTGTTTATATCCTTGAAGAAAATCAGGTCTGGCGTCGCATCAACGACACCGCGCAATAATGCCTTTTCATGGGCGAGTGCATCCAGCATGTTGTTGAAATCGCGCGCCAGCGCGCCCACATCATCCTCGTGCAGGATGTTGGCGCGCACTTCGTTGTGCCCGCGCCCCACCTCACCGGTGACGTACATGAGGTGATTGAGTCCCTTCATCAATCCTTGTGTCAGCACCCGCGCAACCAGCACGACCAGCAGTACCGCAAATATGGCGAAGCCCAGCCAGATTTGGCTCAGTCGGCGCAAATCGGTATTGGGCGAGTTCCGTGTCAGTTCCACGCGTGCCCAGCCCACATGACGATTTCCTGCCATCACCGGCACGGCAACATCGACCAGGTTCGGCTGATCCACCAGAACATGTTTGGCGGGGGCATTCTTCAGCAAATGCAGACTGATGGAGTCGCTAACAAAGAGGCCGATTTCATCAGTTCGGGTGGATGCGAGTACCTCACCGCCAGGTGTAAGGATGAAGATGCGTTGCAAATCGGTGGAACCGGACAAGCCCGAAACGATCTCCTGCAGCCCGGCCAGATCGTTCGCCAGCACCCAGGAGGTGCTGCTTTTTGCCAGGGCATTGGCCAGCAATGTGGCATGTTCAATACTTTCACGATAAAGCGCGTCACGCTGCTGACCGTATTGAACATAACCCGAAATAAGCATGAAGATAAGTGCTGTGGCAGCAAATCCGATCATCAATTTGCGCCGGATGGAGCGCTGCCAAAAGGCGCGGATCGCTACAGTCCAGCGGCGGATCAGGGCTGAAATACTCATCGCTCAACAGGCCTGACAGTTCTTGAAAACACTTCAAGATACGCACGCACCGGCGCATAGCTTGCGTCAGAGGCGGGCTCAAAGCGAGAAATCGGCAACCGTTCCAGCATTTTCCTGCCTTGCGCGCTGGCATTCAGGCCAAACAGGGCTGTTGCGAATTGGCTCACCAGCGCAGGCGGCACATCCTTGCGCACCACCCAGCCGTTGTTGGGCAACGTTCCTGTCTGCCATTTCACCTCGAGCTGGCTGGCCAGCTCAGGGTGTTCGGCGCTAAATGTCAGCCACGGCAAGGGCCAGGTCGCTCCTGCCGCCACATGCCCACGGAGCACGTTCATGATGACTGACTCTTGCGAGCCCACGTAAAGATTTTCAATGTCGCGGTTAACGTCGATGCCGTGCGTATGCAGGTAATATTGGGGCATCATGGTTGCTGCCAGCGCCGTGAGTGCGGGATAGGCAACCTTCTTGCCCTTGAGGTCACGCACCGTCCGGATATCGCTGCCCTTGCGTACCAGAATGATGCCGCGGAAGTTGTCGTCATCCCCCATTTTGCCGAACACATGGTAGCCGTGCTTGAGGGATAACACCGTTTGATAGGGATTGGGCATCGCGAAATCAAAGCGCCCACTGTAGAGTTTCTTTTCAAACTCTTCGTAGTTGCGCGAAGCTTCCAGCCTGAAATGAGCGCCGGGGATCGCGGCGTCAATGTATTCCAGTATCGGACCATAGGTCTCAACCAGGCGCTGCGGATTGTGCAGCGGATGGACGCCAACCACATATTCTTTTACATTTGAAGCAGCCTTACTGCTGAAGCTGGGCTCATAAACAGCGTCCTGCGCTCCTCCACAGCCTGTTAACAACAGAACGGCAATCAATGCTTCCCTATATCTCATTCGCGTTGGCTCGTGACTGGCAGGACAAGTATGCTTACGTTGCGACCAGCATAGCATGTGTTCATCTTCATCTGGAGCCCCGTCCAGCATGCAATCGGCATAAAGGCGGCGTTGTGGATACCAATACGACCTCCCGGCAAGCAGATCAACCGGGGCATCAGCGCTGCTTTTCTGTAGTCCAAATCCATGCCTGAATAACTGATGTGTGACTGTTTCATTGTCTTCTCCTTGATGGTTACCCTGGCAACAGGGCTCACCAATATAAGGTTTAACGTAAGCGGGAATTTACATGCCACTTCCTCGAATATGGCCGAATAATTGAATATAAAATTGCTCAACCACAACTGCGAATGGCACGCTTTTACATGGCATATTTCCGACCAAATTGCTGGGTTATTTTGCAGTTAATGCCCGTCAAACCGGCCGCCGCTACTCGCATGCAGCGCTAGGTATTCAATATTAAAGTGATCAGGCCCGGATGCCCGTGCTGATTGCAATGCCGGTCAAACACTCAGCCACTGGGTTTGCGCAAACCAGCTCCACACCATGGCTGACATAGTCATCCATGGTGTGGAGCTGCAACATACTTCCACGATGCATCCCTGCACGCCGATGTTAGAGCCAAAAAAGGCAGCGGCATGGGTTAAACTTAACAAATCTGCAAAGGGAACTTGTCCAGTTTCAACACCGGGCACTCCTTGCGTTAAGGCGAACGTCAAATGACCACAACACAAAACAGCATCCTGGAAAAACTTAAAATCAGTGGTCGTCTTCCCACTCCCAAGGGGATTGCACTGGAGGTCATCAATCTCACCAAACAGGAAGACATTTTCAGTCATGAAATCGTCCGCCTGATCAGTGCCGATCCTGCCCTGTGCCTGCGCGTCATCAAGGCTGCCAATGTGCTGGTCGGCAATCCTTCGCGCCCCGTCGTAACGATCAATGATGCGGTTACCATCCTGGGATTCCGCGCCTTGCGCCAGCTGGTGCTGGGCATTGCACTCATCGCTGACTATCAGCAAGGCCCCTGCAAACAATTCAATTACTCCTACTTCTGGGCTCATTCGCTGTTGAGCGGCATCGCGGTGCGTCATCTGGCGGCGCGTTCACGCCTGGCTGCCGCCGAGGAAATATTTACGCTGGGCTTGCTGGGAGGAATAGGACGACTGGCCCTGGCAACGGTTTATCCCGCTGAATTCGGCGCAATACTCGAGCACGCCGGCCAGGTCACACTGGACGAGTTATATAGCAAGGAGCGTGAAAAGTTCGGTTTTGAACAGGCCGAGGTCAGCGCGGCAATCC
Organism: Gallionellaceae bacterium; assembly: GCA_041488395.1. GTDB lineage: Bacteria > Pseudomonadota > Gammaproteobacteria > Burkholderiales > Gallionellaceae > 39-52-133. The sequence goes on along the minus strand of JBGPPE010000025.1, from coordinate 9,573 downwards.
TGGCGGACATGAATTTCCCGACCATCTTCCAGCGCTTGATCCATGATTACCCGCAGCCGCAAAACAGCGGTGTTGCCGAGGGATCGCGCGAGTGGAAGCTGATGAATTTATTGCATGTCGCATCGCTTATCGCTGATGTGTGCCTGGCCGACAAGAACGGGCAGATCAAACTGGCAAAAAAATTAAAAGCAGAAGTTGTTCAGCTGGCCATCGAAGAGTCATTCATCATCGAGGTTGCCGAGAAATGTGCGCACGATTGGCCGGAATGGGCGGCGCTGCTTAACATGGGTACGCGCCAGTTTCCCACTTTGGCGGCGCTGTTCGAGCAAATAAGTAATGAGCCGGTCGAAATAGTCAGCCCCCAGGCAGTGATCGTCCCAAGCGGCTACAAGATGCGGGTACTGGTGGTTGACGACGACCGTGCCATGCGGATGTTTCTGGAAAAGATGCTCAAGGATTCCGGCCACCATGTTGCCACCGCCTCGAACGGGGTCGAAGCCTTGAAAATGCTGAAAAAAGAACGTCCGCAGCTGATTGTGACCGATTGGGTGATGCCGGAGATGGACGGCATCGACCTGTGCCGCGAGTTGCGTGCCCAGGCGGAATATCGCAGCATCTACGTGATCGTCATGACCGCCTACGAATCTGCGGAAATTCTGGTTGAAGCGTTTGAGTCCGGCGCGGACGATTATGTTTACAAACCAATCACGCCCAAGATGTTCCTTGCGCGCTTGCGCGCGGCGCAACGGGTGGTGCAGTTGCAGGAAGAAAACGCTTTTGACCGTGAACAGTTATTGAATTATTCCAAAGAACTGGCTGCAGCCAATCAGCGCCTGCAGCAGCAGGCGCTGACCGATGAGCTGAGCGGCCTGCCCAACCGGCGCTTCGCCATGGATCGCCTGGAGCAGGAATGGGCCCTCGCACACAGGGGCACCCGCTCGCTGTCGTGCCTGATGGTGGATGTCGACCACTTCAAATCCATCAATGACCGCTTCGGCCACCAGATTGGCGATGAAGCGCTGCGCTCGGTTGCGAATACGCTGCGCCATGCCGCACGCACCCAGGATGTGGTGTGCCGTTATGGCGGCGAAGAATTCCTGGTGATCTGCCCGGACACCAGCCTGGATGCGGCATACCAGTGTGCCGAGCGCTTGCGCCTGAGTGTGGCCACACACCCGTTGAAATTGCCGGATGGCAATGAATTAAAAATGACGGTCAGTATCGGGCTGGCCAGAAACAGCGATTCAATCAACTCTCTGCAGGCAATTCTGGCCAGGGCCGACCACAACCTTTACGCAGCCAAGGCTGCCGGCCGCAATCGCACTGTTGCGGAGCGCTGAAGCCATTTCGGAAATTGGCCCGCTATTGGGGCATATGCTACCAATCGGCTCAGGCCAGTCTTCCCCGCATTGGCTCATACGCGCCAATTAGCGGCAGTGACAATGGATTACACTCGCCGGCATTAAAGGTGGATAAAGGGAGCTGCAATGCCAGATGATGCGCACTTGAAGTATCTGTCCATCCGCCTGGATGACACAACGCGAAAAGTAATCGCCTCTTTCTCGCCGGAGGGGGACACGGCTGCCATTACTCCTGATGCGCTCCTGCAGGCCATTAATGCGGCAGGATTTGGCGGCTATAACCTTGACCAGAAATCCATAGACAGTGCCACGGCAAAATACAATGCCGGCACCGCCTTTAGAATCGTGGTGGGCGAGGCACAGGACGGCGAGTTCTCCATCCGCATCGATGCCCATTTTATGGCCGCGCATCTAAGCTGCACGCTGCCTCGCGGTGGTACCCCGATTCGCATGAAAAATATTCTGCAGGAAGCCGAGAACAAGGGAATTGCCGTACCGCTTGATCTAAAGGCCATCGAAAAGACACTCCTTGAAGGTGGCGAAGACATACTGATCGCCAGTGGCAAGCCACCCGAGCCCGGCATAGACGGCAAGTTTGAAATCCTCATTCCTAGTGGCAAGAAAAGAAGCCCCCGCCTGGATGAACGTGGGCTGGCAAATTTTCGTGAACTCGGCGAAATTGTCACCATACGCGCCGATGATGCACTGATGCGTCGCATCTTGCCCACTAACGGCGAACCCGGGCAAACCGTGACGGGGAAAACCATCCCCGTCAAACCTGGCAAGAACGTCGCCTTCGCGGCCCATCTGGATGGCGCCTATCTTGATCCCCAGGATCAGAATTTGCTGCGCGCCACGATCTCCGGCTGCCCGGTTGTAACAAAAGACGGCGTGGCGGTGGAACCTGTCTATTCCGTCAAGAATGTCGATCTCCGCACCGGCAACATCTCTTATGATGGCACGGTACACGTCAGCGGGGATGTGACGACCGACATGTCCATCAAGGCCACTGGCGATATCCATGTCGATGGCACAGTCGAAAACGCCCTGCTCGAAGCGGGCGGCGATGTTGTCATCAAGGGCGGCATCATTGGCGGTTCGGAGCTGCACGCCAAAGCGGACAAACAACTGCACGCCACCATCATCTGCAAGGGATCATGCACGGCGCGCTTTGTACAAAACGCCCATATTTCGGCCGGAAACGGCATCTTCATCCTCGACGTTGCCATGCTGAGCGAGCTGACTGCGGAGCACCAGATCATCGTCGGTGATCAGGGCAGCCGCAAGGGCGATATCATCGGCGGAATCACCCGTGCCACGATGCTGGTAAAAGCCAAAAATATCGGCTCTTCTGCCGCCGTAAAAACGCTGCTCATCGTGGGTGCAAACAAACAGCTGCATGAACGCCACAGTATTGTCCAAAAGGGACTGGAAGCTGCCGAGCAAAAGCTTGTCGACATTATCAAGTTGCTTGACTTGGCTCAGCAGACCCCTGGCCGCATACCGCCTGAAAGCGAGAAAATGGCGGAAGCAACGCGAAACTCCCTCACCGCAGAAATTGAAACGCTGAGGGAAGAAGAAATGGCCTTGCACAAGGAAATCGATCTGGCCAACAGGGCGCAGGTGATCGTGGAGAAACATGTTTTCGGCGGCACCGAAATAAGCATGGGCTTACAGCGCCGCAATATGACAGAGGACAAGGAAGGCGGAACCTTCCAGTTGAATGAAGATGGTGAACTGATTTTTGCCTGACTGCTTTCATATGCCCCTTTCCAACTTCGCCCACTGCCATATGAGATTCTGCCTGGCCATCCATGCAGGGGGAAGGCATGAACCATGACGCACCCGGGCAAACTGTTCTGAACGGCCTCTCGCAAGCCGAGGCCAGTGCACGGCTGGCGACAGAGGGGGCCAACGAACTGCCCGCAGCGGGGCAACGCCAGCTGCTGGGCATTGCACTGGATGTGCTGCGCGAACCGATGTTCCTGCTGCTGCTGTCTGCCGGGGCGATCTACCTGCTGCTGGGCGATGTGAGCGATGCGCTGATGTTGCTGGGCTTTGTCTGCGTAGTGCTGGGCATCAGCATCTATCAGGAATACAAGACCGAGCGCGTGCTGGAAGCCTTGCGCAACCTCACCAGCCCGCGTGCGCTGGTGGTGCGCGATGGCATTGCGCAGCGCATCGCCGGGCGTGAGGTGGTGCGCGGCGACATCCTGGTCTTGAGCGAGGGCGACCGCGTGCCCGCCGATGCCGAGCTGCTGGAGTGCAGCAGCATTGCCGCGGATGAATCGCTGCTCACCGGTGAAGCAATGGCGGTGCGCAAGCTTGCCAGAAATGAGTTTCTGGCCCAACTCGAAGACAAGACAAGGCGGCAACAAGCGAGCGACGAGGCCAGTGTAATTAACACGACGAGGAATGAGCGCGGCAGCCAACGCAGTATAGCCGCAGGATTGGACTTGAAAGCGGGCGGCGATGACCAGCCGTATGTGTATTCCGGCACGCTGCTGGTGCAGGGACACGGCATGGCACGCGTGCTCGCCACCGGGGTACACAGCGAGATCGGCAAAATCGGCAAGGCCCTGCAAGGCGTGGAAATAGAAGCCACCCCGCTGCAGCACGAGATCAGCCGGCTGGTGCGCCTGCTCGCCGTGATCGGTGTGGCATTCTGCCTGCTGCTGGTGCTGGCCTACGCCTATACCCATGGCGACTGGCTGCGCGGCCTGCTCTCCGGCATTACCCTGGCGATGTCCATCCTGCCGGAGGAATATCCGCTGGTGCTGACAGTGTTCATGGCGATGGGTGCCTGGCGCATTTCGCGCCACCAGGTGCTGACCCGGCGCGTGCACACGGTGGAAGCGCTGGGCGCAGCCACCGTGCTGTGCGTGGACAAGACCGGCACGCTCACGCTCAATCGCATGACGGTGCAGCAGCTGAGCGTGGGCGATGCGCTGCTGGTGCTGGATGACTCGCTCACCGCACTGCCGGAAGATTTCCACGAGCTGATGGAATTCGCCATTCTGGCCAGCGCCAGCGATCCCTTCGATCCCATGGAAAAAGCCATCCATGAGCTGGGCCAGCGCCATCTGGCGCAGACCGAGCACCTGCATTACGACTGGGTGCTGGCACATGAATATGCGCTGACGCCGCAACAGCTGGCGCTGTCGCATGTGTGGCGCGCGCGCGACCGCAACGAATACGTGGTGGCCAGCAAAGGTGCGCCGGAAGCGGTGGCCGACCTGTGCCACCTTGATGCCGCCCGGCTGGCCGCGCTGGAGGTGCAGATCAACCGCCTCGCCGCGCAGGGCATGCGCGTGCTCGGCGTGGCGCGTGCCACCTATCAGGGCCGCGAATGGCCTGACATTCAGCATGATTTTGATTTCGAGTTCCTTGGCCTGATCGGCCTGGCCGACCCGCTGCGCCCCACCGTTGGCGCGGCACTGCAGGAGTGTGCCAGCGCCGGCATCCGCGTGGTGATGATCACCGGCGACTATCCTGCCACTGCCGCTGCGATTGCGCAGCAAAGCGGGCTGGCAGCTGGCAGCGGCGGCATAATCAGCGGGCCGGAGCTGAGCCGGATGGATGACGCCAGCCTGCGCGAACGCATCCGCCACAGCAATATTTTTGCGCGCATGGTGCCGGAACAGAAGCTGCGCCTGGTCAACGCGCTCAAGGCCAATGGCGAAGTGGTGGCGATGACCGGCGACGGGGTAAATGATGCGCCCGCGCTGAAAGCGGCGCACATTGGCATTGCCATGGGCGAGCGCGGCACCGACGTGGCGCGCGAGGCGGCCGCGCTGGTGCTGCTGGACGATGACTTCGCCTCCATCGTGCATGCCGTGCGCCTCGGACGCGGCATCTTCGACAACCTGCGCAAGGCGATGGCGTATATTTTTGCCGTACACATCCCCATCGTCGGGCTCTCGCTGATCCCTCTGCTGCTGGGCTGGCCGGCGATATTCGCGCCGGTGCACATCGTGTTTCTGGAAATGATCATCAACCCGGCCTGCTCCATCGCCTTCGAAGCGGAACCGGCCGAACACAATATCATGCAGCGTCCGCCGCGCGACCCGCAGGAGCCGCTGTTCGGCCGGCATATCCTGACCATCAGCCTGCTGCAGGGCATTATGGTGCTGCTCGCCACCCTGGCGGTGCTGGGCTACACGCTGCAGCAGGGCGCCTCGGCCGAAACAGCGCGCGCACTCACCTTCTCCACCCTGGTCATCGGCAACCTCGGCCTGATTCTGGTTAACCGCTCCTGGCAGCACACCCTCATCTCCAGCCTGTACAGTCGCAACCCGGCGCTGTGGTGGGTCAGCGGCGGCGCCTTCAGCTTCCTCGTGGCCACCCTGACACTGCCATTTCTGCGCGAGATATTCCACTTTGCCGGCATCACGCCTTACCAGTTCGCCCTGTGCATCGCGGCCGGGCTGGGCAGCGTGTTGTGGTTTGAGCTGTTCAAGGCACTGCGGCGTAAACGCTGAAAACATTTTTGCCCCAGCGACCTGCATACAACACCAAAAATCAGCCACAGAGAAAGCCGCTGTACCTTGCGCTCCATAAAATTCTCTGTGATCTCTGTGTACTCTGGTGAAACAACTAGCCATTCGACTAAGTTCGCAAGCGAAAAAGTCGCTGGTTATGTGGCAAAAAGGCTTTATACCGCTACAATTACCCTGCCAAATTCAAGCGGAGATTCACATGAGAATTACCATCACCGGATTGCTGTTGTTCGCTGCCACTTGCTCCAGCCTCAGCCTGGCGGAAACTCGCGATGCGCAGGAAAACTTCTTCGACGTGAAGATGGGCGACTTCAAGAGCGAGCTGGCCACAGCCAAAAAGGAAGGCAAGAGCGGCATCCTGATCATGTTCGAGCTGGCGGACTGCCCCTTCTGCTACCGCATGAAACACACCATCCTCAACCAGAGTGAGGTGCAGGATTACTACCACCAGCACTTCCTGATTTTCCCGGTGGATATCCGCGGCGATCTCGCCATGGTGGATTTCAAGGGCAAGGAAACCACGGAGAAGGCCTTCAGCGTCGAGCACCGCGTGTATGGCACGCCGGTGTTTGATTTTTTCGACCTGGACGGCAATCTGATCACGCGCTTTCCCGGCACGGCCAAGGACGTGAATGAATTCCTGCTGCTGGGCCGCTGTGTTGTGGAAGGCGACTGCAAAACCAAATCGTTCACCGCCTACAAGAGACAGCTGGCGAAATGAGATGCGCCTTGGGCAAGCAACGGCTGCGCAGCGTTTGCCTGCTGTTATTTTCTGTTGCCTGCAACACTGCGCTGGCCGGGGCACTCACCCTGGAGGCTGCGCTGGCCACAGCCGAGTCGGCCCATCCTGACCTGTTGCTGGCGCAGGCGGAAAAAGACAGTGCCGTGGCAGATCAAAACATCGCCAACTCGCGCCAGGACACCAATCTCAATCTGGAAGGCATCCTGCGCAGCGGCCGCCCCACCACCGGAGGCTCTGATTTTGTCAGCGACAACAGCGTCCGCCTCACCGCGCGCAAGACGCTCTACGATTTCGGGCGCAGCAGCAACGCCGAGCTCGCCGCCCAGTACGAACTCAACGCACGCGAGGCCGACCTCACCACTGCGCTCGACCGGCGCCGTCTGGAGATCATGGCGCGTTACTTCGATGTACTGCTGGCCGACATGCAGTACACCGTCGATAACGAACTGATGGCGGTGTATTACGTCAACTTCGATCAGGGTAAGGACCGCCTGGCACGCGGGCAAATCTCCAGTGTCGAGCTGGCCGAGCTGGAGTCGCGCTATCGCGACATCCTGCTGAAGCGCAACGCCAGCGCACAGCGGCAGCGCATTACGCGCGCCCTGCTGGCCAACGCCATGAACCGCCCCGGCGATTTGCCCGGTGATCTGGAAGACCCCGCGCTTGCGGGCAACCAGCGCCCCCTGCCCGACTATGAAGCGCTGCTCCCCATACTGCTGGAAAACAATTCACGCCTGCGCGCCCAACAGGAAATGCTGGCGGCCTCGCAGAAACGCATGGAGTCGCTGCGCGCGGAAAAAGGCCCGACACTGGATGCCGAAGTGCAGGCCGCCGATTACAGCCGCGCCGCCAGCACGCGCGACAACCTGAGCGCCGGGCTGATCCTGAGCTGGCCGTTGTACCAGGGCGAGCGTGCCGACTCGCGCATTGCGCGCGAAATGGCGCAATTCAACAAAGTGCAGGCCGGCACCGATAAACTGAAGATGGAACTGACCCAGGCGCTGCTGGAAACCTGTCTGGAGATTACCCAGCTGCAAAGCACGGCACGTGGTGCGGCGCAGAAGAATACCGAATTCCGCGACCTGCAGCTGGAGCGCAGCCGCGGCCTGTATGAGCTGGAGCTGCGGAGCAACCTCGGCACTTCGATGGTGGACACGGCCGATGCCACCCTGCGTAGCCGCCGCAACGAATACCAGCTGGCATTGAGCTTCGCGCGTCTGGAAGCCTTGCTGGGCAAGCCGCTGACAGATGCCGCAACACGCAAAGGGAATGAAAAATGAAAAAATGGATCGCCTTAATCACCGCCGCATTGCTGCCGCAGGCACTGTGGGCCGCAGATGTGCCGGCAACCCTGCAATGGTCGCAACGGGTTGAACTTTCCACACCGGTATCCGGCGTCGTGAAAACGGTGAATGTGGAAGTCGGCGACCTGGTCAAAAAGGGGCAAGTCTTGCTGACACTGGATAGCACCGCCTTGCAGGCCAAGGTAACGGGGAACCAGTCTGAAATCACCCGTTTGGAAGCAGAGGCGACCGAGGCCAGACGCGACCTCGAGCGCGTGCAGGAGCTGCATGAACGCACGGTGGTTTCCACCACCGAGCTGGATCAGGCCAGATTAAGGCTGGTGAAGAGCCAGTCCCTGCTGGCCGAGGCGCGGGCACGCCTGCGCCAGAACCAGAAAACGCTGGATGATGCCTCCATACATGCGCCCTTCGACGCTGTTGTCGTCATTCGTCAGGCCGAACCCGGGCTCAGCGTGGCAGCCGGCTTGCAGCCGCAAATGCTGCTGACACTGGCCAGGTCGGGTGAAATGATTGCACGCATGCACCTGAGCTCTGCCCAGATCGACAAACTGAAGAATGGCCAGGCAGTCACTGTGGCCGTCAGCGGAGTAAGCTACCACGGGAAAATTAAAACACTGGGGCTGGAGCCGGTCAAAATGAAAGAAGAATTGCTTTACCCCGTCGATGTGGCATTTCCCAGCAAGGAGCCGTTGCGCGCTGGCGCACCCGCGCTGGTGAAACTGCCCTGACGTAAAACCCGCCCTGCGCCAGCCCTTCCTGCCGGATTAATGCCGTGACATTGCCTGCCACCATGTAACCATTTTCTGATTGCCGCCGAATCAACCGGCAAGGAGAACCATCCAGAATGGACACAATAGCAATTGGGCTGGCATTTTTCGAGGGGATGGCATTGATTGCCTCACCCTGCATACTCCCTGTGTTGCCGCTGGTACTGGCAACCTCGGTGGGGAGCAGGCGTGGCAGGCCGTATGGCATCATCATCGGCTTCGTGCTGGCATTCAGCCTGTTTGCCATCGTGGCGCGCAAGATTGTCAGCCTGCTCGGTATCGATCTCGATCTGCTCAGGGACGTGTCACTGGTTCTGCTCGCACTATTCGGTCTGGCGCTTATCTTCAGCAATCTCTCGGCGAGATTCAGCGCATTGACCCAGGGTCTCGCCAATTTTGGCAACAGCTTCGCTTCATCAAATAGTGGGGGGTTACGCAGCGGTATCCTGGTCGGATCGCTGATCGGCCTGGTATGGACGCCTTGTGCCGGCCCCATTCTGGCCGCAGTGCTGGTACAGGTGATCCGCCAGCAAAGCGATGTTAGCGGTGACCTCATTATTGTTTCATTTGCCATGGGTGCCGGCTTGCCGATGCTCGCGATTGCAGTGGCCGGAAGAACGGTCATGAGCAAGCTGGCTTTCTTCGCCCAACGCGCCAGATATGTGCAGCAGGCATTGGGCATGCTGATCCTGGCATCTGTCGCCCTCATCGCGTCAGGCGTGGATGCACAATCACTCTTCTCACCGGCAATGAAAGGTGAAGAAACACACGGTAATCAGGTGTTACAGAACGCTCTGCCCAGACCATACGCTGCACCCGAGTTTGCCGGTATAGAAAGCTGGTTCAACTCACAGCCGCTCACCATGTCCAGCCTCAAAGGCAAAGTGGTACTGGTGGATT
>JBGPPE010000024.1:0-25541 GCA_041488395.1 Gallionellaceae bacterium | reverse complement strand
CGGCGCTGTTGCGCCCGGGCCGTTTTGACCGCCAGGTGGTGGTGCCGCTGCCGGACATTCGCGGGCGTGAACAGATCCTGCTGGTGCACATGCGCAATGTCCCGATGGCGCCTGATGTGAAGGCCGATATTCTGGCGCGCGGTACGCCCGGTATGTCCGGCGCTGACCTGGCCAATCTGGTGAACGAGGCAGCCCTGTTCGCGGCACGGCGCAACAAGCGCTTTGTCGAAATGGATGATTTCGAAGCCGCCAAGGACAAGATATTCATGGGCGCCGAGCGCAAGTCGATGGTGATCACACCGGAAGACAAGAAGAAAACGGCCTATCATGAATCGGGGCATGCAATTATTGGCACCTTGCTGCCGGGCTGTGATCCCGTGCATAAAGTGAGTGTGATCCCGCGCGGACGTGCGCTCGGCGTTACTCTGTCGCTGCCCGAGATTGATCGTTACAGCCTCTACCGCAACCAGATGCTGGCGAAGATTTGCATGCTGTTCGGTGGCCGCGTTGCCGAGGAGCTGTTTACTGGCGATATCTCGACGGGTGCCTCCAACGATTTCGAGCGTGCTACCGACATGGCGCGCGACATGGTTACGCGCTACGGCATGTCCGACTCGCTGGGACCGATGGTCTATGCAGAAAATGAAGGCGAAGTCTTCCTTGGCCGCTCGGTGACCACGCATAAAAACATCTCCGAGGCGACCATGCAGAAGGTGGATGGCGAGATCCGGCGCATTCTCGATGAGCAATACGCGCTGGCACGCAAGCTGCTGGAGGAGAATCGTGACAAGGTAGAGGCGATGACCGCCGCGCTGCTGGAATGGGAAACCATCGATGCAGAACAGATTGCAGACATTATGGCCGGCAACCCTCCGCGCCCTCCCAAGCCCAGCACGATGAGCCAGACGCCGAAGCCGCCGCAGGATGCGGCGCCGACCGCACCTGCTGCCCCGGTACACCCTGCACAGGGCACCTGAAACCCGAGCGAGGATCGAGGAGCCAGTAATTGTTGCCCCGATCTTCGCCACCTCATCGATTCTGCATGCTCCTGCTCTGCGGTAAATTTCAATTAGACCTGTCACGCCCTTTGGTGATGGGCATCGTCAACGTCACTCCTGACTCTTTTTCCGACGGCGGTCGCCATTTGCTGCGCGACGCGGCCGTGGCTCATGCGCAGCAGTTGCTCGCTGAAGGAGCTGATATTCTGGATATTGGCGGTGAATCGACCCGTCCCGGTGCCAAAGCTGTCGGTGTGCAAGAAGAACTGGATCGCGTCATGCCGGTGCTTGAGGGGCTGCGCGGTGCGCCAGTGCCCCTTTCCATTGACACCTGCAAGTCTGAAGTAATGCGCGCGGCACTTGCCGCGGGGGCGCACATGATCAATGACATCAATGCACTGCAGGATTCCGCTGCACTGGCTGCTGTTGTCGCCAGCGATGCGGCGGTGTGCCTGATGCACAAGCAGGGCACGCCTGCGACCATGCAGGCAGAACCGCACTACCAGGATGTATTGGCCGAAGTGAAAGATTTTCTGGATGCGCGAGTTGCCGCGGTGCAGGCAGCAGGTATTGCACGTGAGCGCATCGTGATCGATCCTGGTTTTGGCTTTGGCAAGTCATTGGCTCATAATCTGGCTTTATTGCGCCATCTGGATGAACTTTCCGCCCTGGGGGTGCCCGTGCTGGCCGGATTGTCGCGCAAGTCGATGCTGGGTACGATAACCGGCCAGGACGTCGGCCATCGCGTGCATGCCAGCATAGCAGCGGCATTGCTGGCAGTGCAGCGCGGCGCGCGCATCGTGCGGGTGCATGATGTGCAGGCCACGGTGGATGCGCTGAAAGTGTGGCGCGCGGTAAACGAATAACTTGTTTGTCCGCAGATTGCGCTGATTGAAATCTGCGGATGGTTTTTTAAGGTGTGTTTATGAGCAGAAAATATTTTGGTACCGATGGCGTGCGCGGCAAGGTGGGGGAGTACCCGATCACACCGGAATTCGTCATGCATCTGGGCTATGCCGCCGGCAAGGTGCTGGCTTCGGCAGACTGGCATCTGTCCGCAGGCACGCGGCCTGCGGTGCTGATTGGCAAGGACACGCGCATTTCCGGTTACCTGCTGGAGTCGGCCTTGCAGGCAGGTTTGATCGCGGCGGGTGTGGATGTTTATCTCGCCGGGCCGATTCCGACGCCAGCCGTTGCTTATCTGACGCGAGCCCTGCGCCTGCAGGCAGGGGTGGTAATTTCTGCGTCACATAATCCGTTTGAAGACAACGGTATCAAATTCTTTTCCGGGGATGGCAACAAGCTGCCTGATGAAACCGAGCGCGCCATCGAAGCCGGTCTGGATGCGCCCATCGTCACCATGACTTCAGCCAGGCTGGGCAAGGCCAAGCGCATCGACGATGCGGCCGGGCGCTATATCGAATTCTGCAAGAGCAGCTTCCCCTATGAGCTGGATTTACGCGGCCTCAAGCTGGTGGTGGATTGCGCGCACGGCGCGGCGTATCACATCGCCAGTCATGTGTTTCATGAGCTGGGCGCCGATGTGGTGGCGATCGGTGTGCAGCCCGACGGCAAGAACATCAACGACGGTTATGGCGCTACTTCCCCGGCCAATTTGCAGCTGGCGGTAAAAGAGCAGGGGGCTGATCTGGGTATTGCTCTGGACGGCGATGGCGATCGACTGGTCATGGTGGATGCTGAAGGAAAATTATACGATGGTGACCAGCTGCTCTACATCATTGCGCAACACCGCAAGGCGCAGGGCGTGCTGAAGGGAGGGGTAGTTGGCACCCTGATGACCAATCTTGGGTTCGAGCACGCCATGCAGCGCAGCGGCATTCCGTTTGCACGCGCCAAGGTGGGTGATCGTTACGTGATGGAGTTACTGCAACAGAACGGCTGGCAATTGGGCGGGGAAAATTCCGGCCATATCATATGTCTGGACCGGCACAGCACCGGTGACGGCATTATTTCTGCATTGCAGGTGTTGCACGCGCTGCGTGATCGCAAGCAGACACTGGCCCAGGCCGCCGCGGAGCTGGTCATGTATCCGCAGGTGTTGATTAACGTGCGCATGGCCAAGGGCGGCGATCTGGCGAACCATGCTGAAGTGCGTGCGGCTGTATCAGCCGCAGAGGCCGCGCTGCAGGGTAAGGGGCGCGTGCTGTTGCGCCCGTCCGGCACCGAGCCGCTGTTGCGTGTGATGGTGGAAGGCGAGGATCGCGCCACAGTGCAACAGCAGGCGGAGCGGATTGCACAGGTTGTGCGCAACCTCGCCGGCACACCTGTCTGACCGGTTTGAACTGCATAACTTTAACGTTGGCTGGTTGTATAATGAATCACAACGGCCGTGCAGAATATGGCCGGTTAAACGCGGTTAGGTAGTCGTCTTGACAGGGAGCTGAAATGGCTGAGCAATCCAAGTTGACAGGAATGATCGAACAAACGCTGGGCTCCCCGGCGCTGGATACCCAGGAAGGCAAGCTGCAAAAGAATTTGCTGATCCTGGCCTGTGCTTTCATGAACTTTGCGGTCATGCTGTGGCTGGCGATTTACTGGGTGATGGGGCAGAACTACTCCAGCAATATACCGCTGGCCTATCAGGCAATTTCCATCAGCTCGCTGGTCTACTACCTGAAAACGAAGAATTTCGAGGCATTTCGCTTTATTCAGCTGGGACTGTTCCTGTTTGCTCCCTTCATCATGCAATGGACCATCGGCACTTCGGTGAGTGCCAGCGGCGTCATGCTGTGGGCCCTGCTTGCACCGGTTGCGGCCGTGGTGGTATCGGGCTGGCGTGAATCCATTCCCTGGTTTGTTGCCTATATCGTGCTGACCTTTGTCTCCGGGGTGTTTGATTACTTCCTCGGTGTGGGCGGTACCGGTGGCCTGGAAATGAAGACCATCGGCGTGTTTTTTGCGCTGAATTTCGCGGCCATGTCATCCATTCTGTATTTTCTGCTGCGTTACTTCGTGCTGGAAACCGAGAAGATCAAGAGCCAGCTGGACCAGCAGCACAACCTGCTGGCAGAGGAACAGAAAAAATCCGAACGCTTGCTGCTGAACGTGCTGCCCACCAGCATCGCGCAACGCCTGAAGGAAAATCAGGGCCTGATCGCTGACGGCCATGCCGATGTGACCGTCATGTTTGCCGACATCAGCAATTTTACCCAGATGACCGAGCAGATGGCGCCGAAAGAAATGGTCGAATTGCTGAATACCATTTTTACCTGGTTTGATTCGATGTCCGAGAAATATGGCCTGGAAAAAATCAAGACCATCGGTGATGCCTACATGGTGGTGGGTGGACTGACGCGCAATCGCGTGGACTATGTCAAAAACATTGCCGATATGGCCCTGGAGATGCGTGATTTTGTGGCGCTGCATCCAGAGCTGGCAAGACATAATCTGGGGCTGCATGTGGGGATTGCGACCGGTCCGGTAGTGGCCGGTGTGATCGGCACCAAACGCTTCATCTATGATCTGTGGGGTGATACGGTCAACGTTGCCAGCCGTCTTTCGGATGACGGAGGGCGTGGAGACATTCTGACAGACAAGACCACCTATAACCGTCTGCGCCAGTACTACACCTTTGAGCCTCCCAGTGTCGTGTCAGTAAAGGGCAAGGGTGAACTGCCCGTTTACCGATTGACCGGCAAAGTAAAGGATGCCGCGCACCACTTCGTGTCTTCCTAGGTTTTTGCCTTATGCCGGCAGCAGGATTTTCCACATGGCCTGCACCGCTGCGACGTTGATCTCGTCGTGGCCAATGCGGCAGGGTGAAACATTGTTCAGCCGCATTTTGTGCTGCAAACGGCGCAAATTGCGGTAAACATCCTGCACTTCACGACTCAGCTGCAAGTCTATCAATCCCAGCCGTGATGCCAGTTCCAGCAATGCCAGATTGCCGCTGTTTGCAGTCAGTTCCGGGTGTTGCGCTGCGTGTGCCAGCACCAGGAACTGCACCATGAACTCAATATCCACCATGCCGCCCTGGTCGTGCTTGATATCGAAAAGCTGGCTGTTGTTGGGGTGGCCGTCATGCATTTTCTGGCGCATGCTGACAATTTCCCTGCGTAAATCGGCAATGCTGCGGGGCTGGCGCAACACTGCCGTGCGGATGGCTTCAAACTGGGCTCCCACGCCGGCATCCCCGGCGCAGAAGCGGGCGCGGGTCAGTGCCTGGTGTTCCCACACCCAGGCATTTTTCTGCTGATACTCCTCGAACGCCGCGATGCTGCTGACCAGCAAACCGCTGGCGCCATTGGGGCGCAGGCGCAGGTCGGTTTCGTAGAGGCGGCCGGCCGAGGTATAGCTGCTCAGCACGGTGTTGATGCGCTGCGCCAGCCTGGCGTAGATCTCGCCGGCATCCGGATGCGGGTCGTCATACAGGAAGATCAGATCCAGATCCGAGGCATAGCCCAGCTCACGCCCGCCCAGCTTGCCATACGCGATGATGGCGAAATGATGCGGCTCATGATGCTTCTTGCGCGCATCGCGCCAGCACAGTTGCAATACATGGCGCAGGATCAGGTCGGCCAGATCACTCAGGTGATCGCTCAGTTTTTCCAGCGGCAGCAGCCCGTGGATATCCATGGCCAGCAGGCGGAAGGTCTGGCTATGATGGAACTGGCGCAGGATATCCATCTGCCGTTCCATGTCCTGCTCACAGTCTGCCAGTTGCGTCTCCAGCATGATGTTCAGCTCGGCCCATTCCGGGGCGCGGTAGATTTCACGGGCATCCAGCAATTCGTCCAGCAGGAACGGGTGCTGCACCAGATAATCCGCCGCCCATACGCTGGCACTGGAGATGCTCGTCAGGCGTTGCAATACCTGCGGATATTCGGCCAGAAAGGCCAGGTAGGAAGCGCGGCGGCTGATGGCTTCGAGCAGCTTGAGCACGCGCGGCAAGGCCTGGTCGCGGTTGTCCGGCGCGGCACACAAGCTGATGAATTGCGGAATCAGCTTGTCCATGCGCATACGGCTGAGGTCGGGCAACTGGCGATAACGGCTGCTGTCGCGAATCTGCAGCAGATGCTCTGCCAGGGGCGCGGTATCGCTGTAGCCCAGCGCTGCCAGGCTGGCGCGCAGGGTGTCTTGCTGCAAACCGTCGCCCCATAATGTGCTGCTGTCGTTGCTGTTTGCCGCAGTGTTGTCCTCGGTGCTGAAAATCTGCTCAAAATTCTTGCTGACGAAACTGCGGTGCCGGTTGAATACTTCCAGCAGCGCCGGGTAGTCGGCAAAGCCCATGGCGCTGGCGATAATGGCCTGGTCCTCGGCTTTTTCCGGCAGATCCTGGGTCTGCTGGTCTTCCAGGTACTGCAAACGATGTTCCAGATTGCGCAGGAAAACATAGGCGTTATTCAGCGCGGACACGGTTTCCGGGCTGAGCTGGCCATTTTGGCTTAACTGCTGCAACACGCGCAGGGTGGGGCGCACGCGCAGATGAACGTCGCGGCCACCGCGGATCAGCTGGAATACCTGGGCGATGAATTCAATCTCGCGGATGCCGCCGGGACCGAGTTTCACGTTGTTGAGGCGGTCACGGCGCAGCACCTCCTGGCGGATTTGCGCGTGCAGATTACGCATCGATTCGAATGCGCTGAAATCGAGATATTTGCGGAACACAAAGGGGTGCGCCAGTTGCAACAGTTCCCTGGCGGCAGCGCTGTGCTGGGGAGAAATGCCCCGCGCCTTGATCCAGGCGTAGCGCTCCCATTCGCGCCCCTGGGTGACCAGATATTCTTCCAGCGCGGCAAAACTCATCACCAGTGAGCCACTGTCGCCATAGGGGCGCAGGCGCATGTCGACGCGAAACACGTAGCCGTCCGCGGTGAGTTCATTGATCAGATTGATAATCTTGCGCCCGAGACGGCTGAAGAAATCATTGTTGCCGATCGAGCGTGCACCGTTGGTGTCACCGTCTTCCGGGTAAACAAAGATCAGGTCGATATCCGACGAGACGTTCAATTCGCCCCCGCCGAGCTTGCCCATGCCGATGATCAGCAGTTCCTGTGGCGTGCCACTGTCTTCCCCGATCGGCTGCCCATACTGCTGCACCAGCGCCCGCATGGCCAGATCATGCGCCTGTTGCACGGCCAGCTCGGCCAGCGCCGTCATGCAGGACATGACCTCATGCAGGTCGGCCAGTCCGCACAGGTCGCGCAACAACAGTTTCAGCATGACCTTCTTGCGCAAACTGCGCAGCGCACTGGCCAGCTCCGTTTCTTCCGCGCGGGGCATGGCGGCAAGCCAGCCCTGCATCTCTTCGGCGCTGCAGGGCTGCTGGTAATGTTCGCGCAACCAGTCCAGCAGGGCAGGCTGGCTGTCCAGCAGGCGCTGCACATAACGGCTGCAGTGGCGGGTGTGCTGCAACTGCGTGGCGAAATCGGCTAGAGAAAGAGGCGGCGCGGTATTCATGGCGTGGGCTTCGGGTTAAAATGCACGGTGACT
Organism: Gallionellaceae bacterium; assembly: GCA_041488395.1. Lineage (GTDB taxonomy): Bacteria > Pseudomonadota > Gammaproteobacteria > Burkholderiales > Gallionellaceae > 39-52-133. The sequence continues at coordinate 18,090 of JBGPPE010000024.1, read as the reverse complement.
CCAATCCATTATAAATCCCTGATGTTGACCTTGCCTTACTTATTGTCCGGGCAACCCCGCGTACTCACGCCATGCTGAAAACTTCACTGAAATTTGCATGGCATGGCCTCAGCCATTTGCCTCGTGTTGTGCGCTACGGTGTGCTGCTGATCGCCTTTATTGTGGCAGGGATAGTGTTGAGCCTGCGCTATTGGGTGCTGCCCGACATTGAGCAATATCACGACAGGATTGCAGCCTCGGTCAGTCAGGCGCTGGGGCAGCCTGTGGCCATCGGCAGGATTGAGGCCGATTGGGACGGTATTGGTCCCCATCTGCGTTTGACTGACATACGTATCATGAGCAAGCAGGGAGAGGCCGTGCTGACCTTGCAGCGCGTTGACGTGGTCGTGTCGTGGATGACGTTTCTGGCTGGTGAACTGCGCCTGGCCGCGCTGGAAATAGACCGGCCGGAACTGCTGGTCAAGCGTGATGCACAGGGCGCGCTGCAAATCTCTGGTATTCCGCTGACGGGGCAGGCACAGCCTGCCGGCAGCGGATTTTCCAATATGCTGTTGCAGCAAGCGCGTATTGTCGTGCGCGATGCGCGCATAGGCTGGCTGGACGAAAAGAAGGCGGCGCCACTGCTGGTGTTCAGCGAGGTTAATCTGCTGATCAGCAACAGCTGGCATCATCATCGTTTCGCCATGCGCGCTTTGCCTCCTGGCGAGCTTTCCACGCAGCTGGATGTGCGCGGCGATCTGTTCGGAAATACTATTGACGATGTGAAAAGCTGGAGCGGCGAGATTTTTACCCAGCTGGATTATGCCGATGTCGCCGCCTGGAAAACCTGGTTGAATTTGCCTGCCGCGTTCAAACGCGGCAAGGGTGCAGTACGCGGCTGGCTGGGAATTGAAGACGGCAAAATCAGCCGCGTGACGGCAGACCTGGCCCTGGCCAACGTGCAAACGCGGCTGGCAGATGATTTGCCTGCACTGGAGATTCGCACGCTGCGCGGTCGTGTGGGGTGGCGCGATCTGGACGGCGGTTTCGAGGTTTCGACAAACGGACTGGCACTCAAGCTGTTTAATGGTTTTGAACTCAGGCCGACCCATATCCTGTTAAGCCTGAGCAACACAGGAGAGAGCCAGTTTGGCCGGGGAGAAGTACGTGCCAACTTTCTGGAATTGGCCGATTTTGGCACGCTGATGGAGTACCTGCCGCTGTCGCGCCAGCTGAAGCAGCAGTTTGCCGAATATGCTCCGCACGGGCGCATTGAAAACCTGCAGGCGCAGTGGGAAAGCGCTGCCGACCAAAGCCTGCATTACGAATTGAAAGCGCGTTTTGATCGGCTGGCCCTGCATCGCGTCGGCAACTTGCCCGGTTTCTCCGGTTTGACTGGTGAGATCGACGGCAATGACAGTGGTGGCGCACTGTCCATCAACGCGCATAACCTCAAACTGGATGCGCCGCAGTTTCTGCCTGAGGCGCTGGCGTTCGATTCGGTTACGGCGCAATCCAGCTGGCAGTCCGATGGCCACGAAGTGGAAGTTAAACTCAGCAATATTTCAGTCGTGAATGATGACCTGGCCGGCAATGCCTATGGCAGCTACCAGACGGCAGCAGACGGCCCCGGAAAAGTTGATGCAACGCTGCACCTGACTCGCGCCTCGCTACCGCGCATCAGCCGCTATCTCCCCTTGTCCCTGCTTGGGCAGGATGCGCGCAGCTGGATGGAAAAGGGCTTGCAGGAGGGGCAGTCCAGTGACGTCAGCGTGCGCCTGAAAGGGAATCTGAGCGACTTCCCCTTCGCCGACAACAGGAACGGGATTTTCAAGGTGCATGCGCGCGCAAAAGATGTGGCGGTTGCGTATGCGCCTGGATGGCCGCGGGTGGAGCACGCGACGGCCGATTTCCTGCTGCAGGGCAAGCGCATGGAAGTTACCGTGCCGAATGCCATCACGCTGGGCGCCCGCCTGCAAAAGGTCAGTGTCACCCTGCCAGACATACAGAGCGAGAACCTTTTGTTGCAGGTTAGCGGCGAGCAGGAGGGCGATACCGCGCGCTGCCTGGAGTTTATTCAGAAAAGTCCGGTGCGCGGATACCTGTCGGGTTTTACTGACGGTGTGACAGCGCAGGGCAGTGGCAAGCTGAACTTGCAGCTGGCGATTCCCCTGACTGGGCCGGAGCCTGTCAAGGTGGCGGGCAGCTACCATTTTGCCGGTAACGACGTGGACTTCGGCGCCTACCTGCCCACCTTGCGCAAAGTGGAGGGTGATTTGCAGTTTACTGAATCCGGCGCATCTACAAAAAACATCAGCGCACAAATACTCGGCGGCCCGGCAACCCTGCTTCTGGAGAGTGGTGCCGGGGGAAGCATCCATGCCAGAGTGGGCGGTACGGTCAACCTGGACAATTTGCGCAAACAGATAGCCCATCCGCTATTGCACAAGCTGCACGGGGCTACGCCCTGGGATCTGGATATTGCCGTGCAGAACAGGCAAAGCAGTATCGTGCTGAACAGCAGCCTGCTGGGAATTCAATCGGATTTGCCAGTGCCGCTCGCCAAGCATGCCAATGAAAGCATGGCACTGCATTTCGAGCAGAACAACACGAATGAGCGGCAGGAGATCTCGTCGCTGCAGTATGGCAAATGGCTGAACACAAAATTTGTGCGCCAGCCTGATGCGCAGGGCGTGTGGAGCATCAGGCGCGGCAAGGTGTTGTTGGGCAACGTGACCCGGTGGCGTGACCGTGATGGCATCTGGATAGTCGGCACCCTGCCTGAGTTGGCAGTGGAAGGCTGGGGCGCACTGAATGCCGGCGGGGCAAGTGGCGGCGGGATAAATATTGCCGGCGCTGATCTGCAGATACAGAAACTGACGGGTTATGGCAGCACCATCAAGGATTTGCGCGTTACTGCCAGCAGCCCGCACGGTGTGCTGGTGGCGCAACTGGCCGCCAGGGATGTCAACGGCGAGCTGAGCTGGCAAGCGAATGAGCACGGAAAACTGGTGGCGCGACTGAAAAATCTCAGTCTGGGTGAAGCAGATGGCGAGGCCGGCAAGGAAACGCTGGCGAAACCAGAAGCACAGCAATTGCCGCAACCAAAAAGTGCAGAAGTTAAGCCAGCTGCAGCGTTGCCAGCGCTTGATGTTGTGATAGACAGACTGTCAGTCAAAGGGCGCCATCTGGGCAAATTCGAGCTGCAGGCGCAACAGCAGGAACAGGACTACCTGTTGCAACACATGCGCCTGATCAATCCGGATGGGGTGCTGACGCTAGACGGCAGCTGGAAGATGCAGCCCGATACGGAGCGGACGCAAGTCAATCTCAGGCTGGAGATCAGCAACGCTGGAAATATTCTTGCCCGCTATGGCTATCCCGATGGCGTCAAGAATGGCAGCGGCAAGCTTGAGGGCAGCTTCACCTGGTCGGGAGCACCGGACGAGTTCAGCTATGCCACGCTGGACGGCAACCTCAGGCTGGAGACGGGCAAAGGACAGTTCCTGCAGATCGAGCCGGGTGTCGGCAAACTGCTGGGTATCATGAGTCTGCAGGCATTGCCACGGCACCTGACGCTGGATTTTGACGACGTGTTCCGCAAAGGCTTTGAATTTGACCAGATCAACAGTACCGCATCAATCAGGCAGGGGGTGCTGCTGACCAATGATTTCAGGATAGAGGGGTCGGCGGCCAAGGTCACCATGAGCGGGCAGGTCGACCTGAATCGTGAGACACAGAATCTGCGCGTCAAGGTGTTGCCGGCGCTGGGCAGCAGTGTTTCACTGCTGTCATTTGCCGCCGGTCCTGCCGTGGGTGTCGGCGTTTACCTGACCAATAAACTGCTGCGCGATCCGCTCGATAAGTTGGCGGCGTTTGAATACAATGTCAGCGGTAGCTGGGCGGACCCGAAGGTGGAAAAAATCGGCAGTCAGCCCGCACAGCCGGCGAATCCAGCAGAGATGGCGAATCCAACAGAACAATCGGAAGGCAAATAATCATGGCAGACATGGATTCTACGCAACGCCGCATCGCAGCACAGATGAATGCATTCAAGGTCGCTGCGATACAGATGGCATCGGGCCCGAATGTGGCCGGAAATTTGAATGAGGCGCGCCGCCTGATCGAGAAAGCGGTGGCGCAGGGAGCGCGTCTCGTGGTGCTGCCGGAATTCTTCACCATCATGGGTGTGGGGGATGCCGAACGAGTGGCCGCAAGCGAGCGGCCGGGCAAGGGCGTGATGCAGGAATTTCTGGCCGAGATGGCGCGCAAGCACCGCATCTGGGTGGTGGGCGGCTCCATCCCCATGGTGGCGGATGCGCCGGACAAGGTGCGCAACACCTGCCTGGTATTTGACGAGCACGGCGAGCAGGTGGCGCGCTACGACAAGATTCACCTGTTCAACCTTGATCTGGGCAACGAGCACTACCATGAGGCGAGCACGATAGAGGCGGGCAATCAGGTGGTGGTAGTGGATAGCCCGTTTGGGCGCATCGGGCTGGCCATTTGCTACGACCTGCGTTTTCCCGAGCTGTTCCGCGCCATGAAGGATATCGACATCATCGTGCTGCCATCTGCGTTTACTGCCACCACCGGAAAAATGCACTGGGAAATCCTGGTACGCGCGCGTGCCATTGAAAACCTGGCCTATGTGATTGCGTCGGCACAGGGGGGCTACCATGTCAACGGCAAGGAGACACATGGGCACAGCATGATCGTCGATCCGTGGGGGCGCATTCTGGACGAGCTGCCACGCGGTTCGGGGGTGGTGGTGGCAGAGCTGAACCCTTCCTACCAGAAGAGCCTGCGTGCCAGCCTGCCGGCGCTGGCGCATCGCACCTTGCGCCAGTGCAAGCTGGAATCCTGAGTTCGAGTACTGATGGACTACCTCAGCTGGAACAGCACACTGGAGACTGGAATCTCCTTTATTGATAAACAGCACCAGCGGATTATTGCCGATATCAACGATCTGTATGCGGTCAGCCAGCAGACGGATGAGCGTGAAGTGCTGGCCGAAGTCATCAACGAGATGGTCGACTACATGGTGAAGCACTTTGCCTTTGAGGAAGAGTTGCTGGAAGCAGTCGGGTATGAGTTCATCAAGGCGCATGAGCGCATGCATTTTCTGTTTTTGAAGCACCTGGACGATTACCATAACCGCTTCAAGGCCGGTGAAAATGTGCTGCCCGAGATACTGCACCTGCTTAAAACCTGGTGGGAAAACCACATTACCAATGATGATGCGGACTTTGTGGCGCTGGTAAACAAGAAGTTTTCCGGCGGAGATACACTGGCGGCCGAGTGGTTATCGACTACATTGAAGATGCATTTTGCTGGCAGGGAAGCCTGATTTTCCGTAAGCTGGGCAAAGTTGCTGAATTGTTGGCATGAAGTAATTTTTCCTGTCCTGAGTTGTCCTATATGCACTGGCTAACCGGTGCGCAGTAATGCTTGATTTTAACTTCTGACTTTCACGGATTTGATGATGCAAAAAGATTCCATGTTCGCTCTCGCGCAACAGACCTTGCTGACCCCTTACTCTCTGGATGAGCACCATCTGCAGCGGGTGTTCGGCCAGATGCTGGCGCACCGGGTCGATTATGCCGACCTGTATTTTCAATATGGCCGTGCCGAGAGCTGGTCGCTGGAAGAGGGCATCGTCAAATCAGGCAGCTTCAGCATCGACCAGGGCGTCGGCGTGCGCGCGGTCAGCGGCGAGAAAACCGCGTTTGCCTATTCCGATGACATCAGCCTCGGCGCGCTGGAAAATGCTGCCCTGGCCACCCGCGCCATTGCGCGTCAGGGCGGCACCCAGAGCGTGCCAATGCTGGCCGGAAAAGCGGGCGCGCAGCTGTATCTCGCGCATGACCCGATTGCCAGCCTGAGTGCTGCCGACAAGGTGGCACTGCTGGAGCGCCTGGAACGCCATGCGCGCGCGCTTGATCCGCGCGTCACCCAGGTGATGGCCAGTCTGGCCGGTGAATATGAAGTAGTGATGGTGGCGCGCAGCGACGGCGTGATGAACGCGGATATACGCCCGCTGGTCAGGCTTTCGCTGCAGGTTATCGTGGAAAGCAATGGTCGGCGCGAGCAGGGTGCGGCCGGTGGCGGCGGACGTTTTGACTACGCCTATTTCAGTGACGAGCTGCTGCAGAAATATGCCGCCGAGGCGGTGCACCAGGCCGTGATCAATCTCGATGCGCGCCCGGCGCCGGCCGGCAACATGACCGTGGTGCTCGGCCCCGGCTGGCCCGGCATCCTGTTGCACGAGGCGGTGGGGCACGGCCTGGAAGGCGATTTCAACCGCAAGGGCAGCTCGGCATTTTCCGGGCGGGTGGGCGAGCGTGTTGCCGCCAAGGGCGTCACCGTGGTGGATGACGGTACTATCGCCAACCGGCGCGGCTCGCTGCAGATGGATGATGAGGGCAACCCGACCCAGCGCACGGTGCTGATCGAGGATGGCATCCTCAAAGGCTACCTGCAGGACAGCATGAATGCGCGCCTGATGAAGGTGGCTGTCACCGGCAACGCGCGGCGCGAATCGTTTGCCCACCTGCCGATACCGCGCATGACCAATACCATGATGCAGAATGGATCGCACGACCCCAAGGAAATTATCGCCTCGGTCAAACACGGCCTGTATGCCGCCAATTTCGGCGGCGGTCAGGTCGATATCACCAGCGGCAAATTTGTTTTTTCCACCACCGAAGCCTACTTGATAGAAGACGGCAAGATTACCTATCCGGTAAAAGGCGCTACCCTGATCGGCAACGGCCCGGAAGCACTCACTCGCATCAGCATGATAGGCAACGATCTGGCGCTGGATCCGGGTGTGGGTACTTGCGGCAAGGAAGGGCAGAGCGTGCCGGTGGGTGTAGGGCAGCCGACGGTGCGTATCGACGGGCTGACCGTGGGGGGTACTGCTGGTTGATAGATGCTGGTTGATGGTAGATGCGTCAACCATTAGCCATCAGCCATCAACTACCCTCCATCAGGTATAATTCGCGTTCATTATGTTGATTCTACGCGGACTCCAATCTCCTGATCGTCAGCCTGTTGCAGTCACCATCGGAAATTTCGATGGTGTGCATCTGGGCCATCAGGCATTGCTGGAACAATTGCGCAGTGCCGCGCAGGCGCGCGGCTTGCCGACTGCCGTGGTGATCTTCGAGCCGCATCCGCGCGAATTTTTTACTCCCGACAAGGCGCCGGCACGCCTGACCAATCTGCGCGAAAAGCTCGAGTTGCTGGCCGAGCACCATGTCGATCGCGTGCATGTGTGCCGCTTCAACAGCCAGTTTGCGCAGATTAGTGCGGCCGGCTTCATCCATGCGCTGGATGAAAAAATGCACGCGAAGCATGTGCTGATTGGCGATGACTTCCGCTTCGGCAGCGGCCGCAGTGGCGACTTTGCCCTGATGGAAAAAATTGGTTTGCAGAACGGCTTTAGCGTCGAGGCGATGCACAGTGTGCTGCATGACGGCGTGCGCGTATCCAGCACCGCCGTGCGTGCCGCACTGGCAGCAGGCGAGCTGCGCGCAGCCACGCGTTATCTCGGGCGGCCTTACAGCATCAGCGGCCGCGTGGTGCATGGCGACAAACTGGGGCGCGAGATAGGCTTTCCCACCGCCAACGTGCAGCTGAAACACAATCGGCCACCATTGACCGGCATCTTTGTGGTGCGCGTTACTGGCGATCATACTCACCCGCTGCATGGCGCGGCCAGTTTGGGGGTGCGTCCGACGGTCAAGGCCAGTGGTCGTGCCGTGCTGGAGGTGCACCTGCTCGATTTTGCGCAGGAAATTTATGGCCAGCATTTGCGTGTGGAGTTTTTGTACAAGCTGCGCGACGAAGCGAAATTTTCCGACCTGAACAGCCTGACACAGCAAATTGCACTGGATGTAGAACATACCAAGAAATGGTTTAGAGAACATGGATTACAAGAACACACTCAATCTGCCTGATACCCCCTTCCCGATGCGCGGCGACCTCGCCAAGCGCGAGCCGCAAATGCTGGCGCAGTGGCAGGCGCAGCAGCGCTACCAGAAGATACGCGCGGCCAGCAAGGGGCGTCCCAAATTCATCCTGCACGATGGCCCGCCCTATGCCAACGGCGACATCCACATCGGTCATGCCGTCAACAAGGTGCTGAAGGACATCATCATCAAGAGCCGGACTTTGAGCGGCTTCGATGCACCCTATGTGCCGGGCTGGGATTGCCACGGCCTGCCGATCGAGCTGCAGGTGGAAAAGAAACATGGTAAGAGCATTCCTCCAGCGCAGTTTCGCGAGCTGTGCCGCGAGTATGCTGCCGAGCAGGTAGAGCGCCAGAAGAAAGATTTCATCCGCCTCGGCGTGCTGGGCGACTGGGATCATCCTTACCTGACCATGGACTTCAGGACCGAGGCCGACATCATTCGCGCGCTGGGTAAAATCTACGAGCGCGGCTATCTGTACCAGGGCAAGAAGCCGGTGAACTGGTGTCTGGATTGCCAGTCGGCGCTGGCTGAAGCCGAGGTGGAATACGAGAACAAGACATCGCCTGCCATCGACGTGGGCTTCGAGGTGCAGGACAAGGTGGCATTGGCCAAAGCTTTTGGTATCGGCCATTTGCCGGGTGATGAAAAAATCCATGCGGTGATCTGGACCACCACACCGTGGACATTGCCCGCCAACCAGGCGGTGAGCGTGCACCCGGAATATGAATACCAGCTGCTCAAAACCGCCAAAGGCTATTTACTGCTGGTCACCGAGCTGGCCGAGGCCTGCCTGAAGCGCTATGAGCTGAGCGGTGAGGTTGTCGCCACCTGCAAGGGAAAAGCGCTGGAGCATCTGGCCCTGCATCATCCTTTCAACGACCGCCTGGTGCCCATCATCTGCGGCGAGCACGTCACCCTGGAAGCCGGTACCGGCCTGGTGCACACCGCGCCGGCACACGGTCTGGACGACTACTTCGTCGGGCAAAAATACAACCTGCCCAACGACAACCCGGTGGGCGATGACGGCAAATTCATTTCTACCACACCGCCGGCGGGAGGCACTGCGCTGGCCGGCCTGTTTGTGTGGAAGGGCAACGATGTGGTGATTGAAGCCATCAGCGCCAGCGGCCACCTGCTGCATCTGGAAAAACTGCAGCACAGCTACCCGCACTGCTGGCGCCACAAGACCCCGATCATCTTCCGTTCCACGCCGCAGTGGTTTATCGGCATGGAGCAACATGCGCAGGTAGGTGGCGAGCAGCTGCGCACCTTGGCCAATCAGGCGGTCGAAACCACGCAGTTTTACCCCGCATGGGGGCGCGCGCGCCTGGAGGCGATGATCAGGAATCGTCCCGACTGGTGCGTGTCGCGCCAGCGCAACTGGGGCGTGCCGATGCCGTTCTTTGTGCACAAGGAAACAATGGTCTTGCATCCGCGCACACCGGAGTTGCTGGAAGCCGTGGCCAGGCGCGTGGAGCAGCAGGGCATCGAGGCCTGGTTCAGCCTGGACGCAGCCGAACTGCTGGGCGCAGATGCGGCACACTACCGCAAGCTTTCCGACACCCTGGACGTGTGGTTTGATTCCGGCGCCACCCATGCCGCCGTACTGCGCCAGCGCCCGGAGCTGGGTTTCCCGGCCGATCTCTATCTGGAAGGCTCGGACCAGCATCGCGGCTGGTTCCAGTCCAGCTTGCTGACTTCCTGCGCCATCAATGATCGCGCGCCTTACGATGCGCTGCTCACCCATGGTTTTGTAGTGGACGGCAACGGCCACAAGATGAGCAAGTCCAAGGGCAACGTCATCGCGCCGCAGAAGATTTTTGACACGCTGGGTGCCGACATCCTGCGCCTGTGGGTGGCTTCCACCGATTACTCCGGCGAGCTGACCATCTCCGACGAGATCCTCAAGCGCGTGGTGGAAAGCTACCGCCGCATCCGCAATACCCTGCGTTTCCTGCTGGCCAACATTGCCGACTTCGATATTCAGCAGCAGGCCTTGCCGGTAGATGAATGGCTGGAAATAGACCGCTATGCCTTGGCGCTGGTGAGCAAACTGCAGGCCGAGGTGCAGGATGATTACACTCGCTTCGAGTTTCACCTGGTGGTGCAAAAGCTGCAATCGTTCTGCTCGGAAGAGCTGGGCGGCTTCTATCTGGACATCCTCAAGGATCGCCTCTACACCACGGCGGCAGGGTCGAAAGCGCGCCGCTCGGCTCAGAATGCGCTGTACCACATCACGCAAAGCCTCACCCGCCTGATGGCGCCGATTCTGAGCTTTACCGGTGAAGAGGTGTGGACCTTGCTGAGCAGCAAGCAGGAGGCCAGCGTGTTTGAAGAGTTGTGGTACGAGTTGCCGGTGGTTGCTGCAATGGATAGCGCAGCACTCAATGCGTGGGCAGATATACGCAACGTCCGGGAACTGGCCAACAAGAAACTGGAGGAGCAGCGTGCGGCCGGGGTGATCGGCTCAGCCCTCGCCGCCGAGGTGGATGTGTACGCACATGGTGCTGCATACGAATCGCTCAAGCGCCTGGCCGATGACCTGAAATTTGTCTTCATCACCTCGCGTGTCAGCTTGCATCAGCGCGAGGGCAGTGCAATTGAGATTAAAGTCTCGGCGAGCAGCCACGCCAAGTGCGAGCGTTGCTGGCATTATCAGGAAGATGTGGGCAGCCATGCCGAGCACGCAACGCTGTGCGGCCGCTGTGTCAGCAACCTGACCGGTGCCGGTGAGGCGCGGCGTTATGCGTGATCTGTCGCGCTGGCTGGGCCTGTCCGCGCTGATCATTATTCTGGACCAGCTCAGCAAGCTGGCAATCAGCAGCCATTTCGCCTATGGCGAAGCAATGCGCATCACCGATTTTTTCAATCTGGTGCTGGCGCACAACCAGGGCGCAGCCTTCAGTTTTCTGAATGATGCGGGCGGCTGGCAGCGCTGGCTGTTCAGCCTGATTGCCGTGGTGGCGTCGGTGTGGATCGTCTACCTGTTGCGCCAGCACGCGCAGCAGAAGCTGTTTTGTCTGTCACTGGCGCTGATCCTGGGCGGTGCGCTGGGTAACCTGATCGACCGCATCGCCTATGGTTACGTGGTGGATTTCCTCGATTTTTACTGGAACTCGAACCACTTTGCCGCCTTCAATATTGCCGATTCGGCGATCTCGGTGGGGGCAGCGCTGCTGGTACTGGATAGCTTCAGGAAAAAAACGTAGGGCGAATTCCTTGGCTTGCGTCTGTCTTCCGCATTCACGGGAGTCGTTGATTAAATCGTCATCCCCGCGCAGCGTGTGTTGTTGGGGCTTGAGCCCCTTACAACCACGGCGTACTCCTTGCGGGTGAAGGCGGCGATCCAGCGTGTTGATTAACTGGGTTCCCGCCTTTGCGGGAACGACAAAAGTGTGGAGAAGTTAAATGGAAATATTACTCGCCAACCCGCGCGGTTTCTGTGCTGGCGTGGACCGTGCCATCGAGATTGTGGAGCGCGCGCTGGCCCTGCATGGTGCGCCTATCTACGTGCGCCATGAAGTGGTGCACAACAAATTCGTGGTGGATAACCTGCGCAAGAAAGGCGCCGTGTTCATCGAAGATCTGGCCGATGTGCCCAGCGGCAGCATCCTGATTTTCAGCGCGCACGGCGTCTCGCAGGCGGTGCGCCAGGAAGCCGAAGCACGCGGCTTGACCGTGTTTGACGCGACCTGCCCGCTGGTAACCAAGGTGCACATCGAAGTCACGCGCATGCGCGCGCAGGGCAAGGAAATCGTCATGATCGGCCATGCCGGCCACCCCGAAGTGGAGGGCACCATGGGGCAGGGCCAGGGCGGCATGTACCTGGTGGAATCACCCGATGATGTGCGCAAGCTTAAAGTTAACGATGAAAACAACCTGGCTTTCGTCACCCAGACCACGCTGTCGGTAGATGACGCCAGTGCGATTATCACCGCACTGAAGGCGCGCTTCCCCAATATAGTCGGTCCGAAGAAAGACGATATCTGCTATGCCACGCAGAATCGCCAGGATGCAGTCAAGCTGTTGTCCAAACAGTGCGATGTGGTCATCGTGGTGGGCTCGCCGAACAGTTCCAATTCCAATCGCCTGCGCGAAGTGGCGCGCAACCTGAATATACCGGCCTACCTGGTGGACGATGCCAGTGGCCTGCAAGCCGAATGGCTGCAGGGCAAGCAGCATGTCGGCATCAGTGCGGGTGCTTCCGCGCCGGAAGTGCTGGTGCAGGAGGTGATTGCCCGCCTGCAGCAGATGGGCGCAAGCAATGTGCGTGAGTTGCAGGGCATCAGCGAGAATGTGGTGTTTCCGTTGCCAAAGTCATTAGCAGTTAGTTCTTAATTCCCTGCACAGCCGACCCGCTGCTTGTGAGCGCAAGAGCAGGCGAGATTCTCGACAGTCCCATTCCAAACCTGGCATACAAATCGCGCCTCCAAAAACAAAAGCGGCCAGAAGGCCGCTTTTGTTTTTGGGTAACCCGGTGTTTATTGAATTAACTCGCGCCAAATTATCCGTTTACCCACAAAACCACCTGGAGGTCCGGTAAAGGGAGGTGCATTGGTGGGTTGTTCTGGCGTTGGATTCGCAGATGTTACGACCAGAACCTTGGGCTGGCCTTGCACGTAAATCACGTTAATACCAACGATGGTCGCGTCAAATTTCTCCGAGGCCAAGCCGCTGGCATCGATCGCGCCACCGGTCTGGTAGTTGATAAAGTTAAGCCAGCCGTAGCCACCGGGTGCACAAGCCGTGTTGGAAGGCACGATGGTGGGAACCAGCAAGGTACCCAGCACCAGTTTAGCGTCGATGTTTGCCCGCTCCTTGCTGTCCGGGAAGTCGATATACCAACCCCGGCTGTTGGCCGGCATGGGGTTGTTGGATGCATTGCGGGTACCTATTCCGCTCAAATCGGTCAGCGTCTGATTCACCAATGAACTGCGCGGGTTAACAAAGGTGCTGGTTGCATTGTCATCCATGATGCCGTACTCGCTCTGAACCTGGGTATTGGTAAGGTCGCTCGACTCCAGATACTTGCCGGTTCCGATAAATACCCAGCGTTTCGTCGCGATGTCGCCCAAGACCGGCGTAGTGGTAATCGGCTGGGTATTGCCGGATGGATCCTTCAGGATCGCAAACTGCATGATATCACCGGTGCCGATAACCGCAGAAACAGGGCTATTGATATCGAAACGCCAGACATTGCCCTGCAGGTCGCCGCCATAGACATAGCCAGCCAGGTTGCCACCGGGCTCATCATTCCATACGGCGACCTTGGACAATCCGCTTGGCGTCGTAGTGCTGCCCACACCGGTGGTAATCTTGCTGATGATTGCGCCCGTAGCGGCATTCAGCACATAGAGATAGCCTTTGCCATCGCCCGGGCTGGTGTTGTTGTAACCGGAAGTCACCAGTACTACCCAGGTGCCGTCGGCCTTTCTGGTGATCACGGGGGGGCCGTAGGTATAACCAAGATTGTCATCCTGTGTGTGACCGATGCCGGCGGTGGTGGTGAATTCCCATAACAGGGCTGGTGCAGTCGGATCGGTGATATCCAACGCATAATAACCGCGGCCGCCACCGTTCAGTCCGGCTACCAGTATGGTCTTCCACACGGCAGTTGCCGCATTGGTGCAATTGGCTGCACATATATCCGAGGTTATCGGGCTGCCGTTGACGAAGTTGGTGTGCAGGGTGGCATAGTTGAAATCTGCCAACTTCCACATATTGGGGATGACCATGCTGGGCACATAAGCCCAGTTCTCCACCCCGGTGACGGCATTGAAGGCATGCATCATGCCGTCGTTGGCGCCCATGTATACCGCACCTGTACGGTTGGCCTGCGCGGTGGCATACGCGGTGTAACCCGGGTAGACATAGCTGAACACCGGCTTGCTGATATAGGCGGGCTGTGATTCCAGGGCGTCACCCATGACTGCTTCGCGGTAGCGATAGAGCCTGTCAGCCAGAAGGTTGGTGGTACGGTCCTCATGGCCATGCTGCCCGCGCAGGAAATTGATCAGGTTGCTCCCCTCGGCCGCGGTCTGTTGCGTAGCGGTGAGCGAGGCCCACTGGCTGAGCGTGCTGATATGCGCTGCGGCAAAGTTGGTCGGATACGCGGCTGCATATGCGGCATCAAAGTTGGTCAAGGCTGTGCCCGTGCTGTTGGCGGTCACAATGGTGCGCGTGTCGCTGGTGTCACTGACTTTTGCGTTCATTGTGCCGGTGCAGGCTACCGCTACCGGAACCTTGCAATCCGAGCCCACCAGCGTGCCACCGTTGCAGATAACCGAATTGGGTGTAACACAGTTATAGGAAGTGACGTTGCCAGTTGTTTCAGCAACCACCGTACCCGGAGACGCGCAAGTTCCTGCCGGCACGTTTTCCACGCACCAGGTGGCACTTTCAGTGACCGAACCGGTATCTGTGTTGATACCGCGTGCTTCCAGATTGCCTTTCCAGCTGACAGTGGTGTAGCTGGCAACATAGGCGAAGTTGTTGCCGGCAACCGGGTTCAGCGTACTGGTGGCAGCAGCAGCAGACGAACCCTTGCGCGCATTGATACCGGCAAGCGCGTTGGACAGGCCGGAGGACAGCGTGGCAGGGTTGGTAGCACTGAAATAGGCACCGCGCCCGTTTACCGCGGCATGCCACAGATCGTCGATATTGGCGATGAAGCCATCGCTGCCTGACATGCCGGGAGTGGGCCAGTTGCAGGTGGTGCCGTTTGCCTGCCATGAACAGGTGGGTGGTGTCGTGGTTGAGTCGGCGGTCAGCCCCAGCCTGACAGAAACATAATCGCCGGTGCTGTCAGTCAGATAGCTGGTCGAATAATTCATCCAGCCGCTGGCGCCCAGACCCAGGGTGAAAGTGGTCATGTGCTGCTTGGTGTTATTGTCCGCTCCGGCAATGAACACGTTGTTTTCGCAGACATCGCTGCCGAGCGCGCCCGTGCAGTTGCCCAGGGTGGAGGTACGCAAGTCGGTCTGGTAGTAATACATGGCGACGTCGGCCAGTGTGTTGCTGGTTCCACCTGTACTGCCCGGGGTGGTGACTGGCGCTCCTACCTGCACCCGGCCACTCGGGTTCGGGCTGGGAACGACGATGGAGCTTGAAGATGCACAGCTGCCGTAAGTTGCAGAACCGTTGTTAACCCAGGTGCAGGTCTCGGGATAGGTTGTGGTACCAACAGTGAGCACGCTGCAGGTCCCCATTTGGGGCTGGGTTTTGAGTTGTCGTTGCGAGCCTGAGCATGAACCTGACACTTTCGAATAGGTGTTGCGCGTATAGGTGGTCACCGTGGTTGTGCCGGCCTGCGCCCCGTCATTCATCGGTCGCCCCGCCGTGCCATCTTCCTGGTCCATGAGGGTGCTGCCATCCATCAAGTAGCCATCGCCTGCGTTCCAGTAACCGTCGGTGGAAAGGATGGCGAAGTTCTGCTGGCAGGAATACTGCAGCGGGTCACTGGACAGTTTGCCAGCGTAGTATCTGCCGGCATTGGATAAAGCCGTGCGCAAAGGGGTGCTGCCACTGACCGCAGTGCCGTAAAGCGCGCTGTACCAATTGCTGCGCTCCGTGGTGTCAAAGGTCTTCAATGGTTGTGTCGGCGAAGTTGACGAGCTGATTTTCAGCAGGCCCACGCGGTAATTGCTGGTGAGGCTGCTGAATGCGCGCCCGGTGGCGGTTTTCATCATCAGCATGCGGGTGCGGTAATAGCTGTACCAGTTGGCAAACTTGGTCAGGTTGGCGGCTGTCGTGTCCGGGAATACATCGGGGGTGAGCGTCATACTGCCGCTTTTCGTAACTACTGGCGAGTAATTGGCCGCAGAGGTTGGACCGGTAATTGTCACGGTGCCGCTGGTTGCAGTCGCGCTAAAGCCGTTCAAGGTGATTTTTGATGCAATATCGGCAGCCAGAGTTGAAGTGCCGGTAGTACCGCCAGCGGCAGTGGAAGAAGACATCAACTCAATGCCATTGACCTTGATGCTGCTGACCGAGGTGGCGGTGCAGGATGAGCAGGTCAGCACGATGCTCGTGGTTTCGGTGGTGCTCAGCCTATGTTTGGTGAATACGCCACTCCCTACCGGCGAAGGAGTGCCACCGGTAAGCGCTTTTACTCCATTGACAGGGGCAATAGCAGAGGCTGAGCCACCGGTAGAGTCATGGCACTCAAGGTAAAAGGGAATGGTGGTGCTATTGTAGTTTTTCTGCAGTTGCGTGGTTTGTGTGCCAGAGTAGGCGTAGTAATAGGCAGACTGGTTGACAGAGTCCCCATTCAAGCTTTGCGAGGCCTGGAAGCTGGTATTCAGATTGACGGTGCCAGAGCCGCTATTAAATCCATTGCTGAGTGCGGCGGTAAAAGTTGCATCGGGGTAAGAGGTACCATCCGCATAGAGCGGAGGCAGATAGCTGTCGGTGGGGTCGTAATAGACCTGATTGCATTGGCTGCTGCGCAAACCGTAATAGCCGTAACTGAACGTCACCGAGCTACCGCCATCGGATGAATCATCCGGCATGTGATCCCAGTCCATACTGCCCGAGTTGTCCAGCACGAGCAGCACATTGGGCTTTACCGAAGAGGTGGTGGTGGTGGCCAAAGGCGCTGTTGCCAGCGTGATCGAGGCGGGCAGGGCTGGCAATGGCCAGGCCAGGCTGGCGGCCAGCGCGAGGGATAGCAGGTTGTAATGCGTGCTAACCGGGTTTTTCAGTTGGGTGTTCATGCTTGCCTCCTAGTAGACAAATGCTTGCAAATAGCTGACGGTGTTCTTGGGGCCTTGAGACCTGATGGTGATGCGAATCAATGGGCTTTGACCTGCTGATGGGCAGCCATCGCCCTTGCAGATTTCCTGTGGCAGCGGGACGTTCTTGCCGTTAGTGTCCTGTTGCGCGTCGCTGAACAGGCAGTCCAGCGTCGTTGGCAGCTGGTTGGCGGAGCGGCACATGCGCTGGATGATATAGCGAATCCTGTTGCCGCTGCTGTCGACAGTTTCAGGAATGGTGGAAGCATTCCAGGTGGCATCGGCAAAGAGGTCCAGGGTATTGTCAACATTGGAGTAGTAACCGTTGGCCGCATTGGTGATGTTGAATGGATGGGCCAGATCAGCGTCGACGTTCATTGTGTTGTTTGCCGCCTCTGTCTGGGTAAGCCAGTTGATGGCGTTCTCGGTGCCAAAGTCGCCGGACGTCATGGAGGACTGCTTGAATGCCAAGTTGCCGGCGATCATGCCGCTGGTATCCACCGAGCGTATCAGTGCCACGGCCGCGAGTGACATGACAACCAGGGCGATCAGGGTGAAGAGCAGCACCACGCCGCGCTGCTTGGCAAGGGGCACAGGCTCAGAACGGGGTTGGGGTAGTGGTTTCATAGTGTACTCTTGGACCAGATCACGTTGCGCAGTGGGACAATGGATTCAAATACACGGTAGCGGTAACAGCCCCAGTTCGGATCTGCGCTCAGGTCGATTGCTGGTGCTGGCGAGGCGGTACTGCCTTCCCATGCGCACAGGCCGGTGGGATTTGCTGTCGTGGTGGAGCTGCAGGCAGTCGTGGTGACACAGGCATTGGTCGCGGGGTCTTTGGCTTCCTGTTTTGCGTTGCGCGCAACGACCGCGATACGCACGGCCTTGATGCGGTTGCGGTCGGTAACGGATGGTGCTAACCAGTTGCCAGCGGCACTGTTAGTGGCATCTACCCACTGGGTGACCTGATTGGAGGTGGGCGAGGCAGAAATGCCATATTGTGCCTGCACGTTGACCACTCCCTCCATGGTTGCCACACCATTGCGTAGCAGGTTGCCGTTGCTGACGGAATAGGTGACTTCATTCCATCTGCCCAGACAGGACAGTGTAGCGCTGGTGCCTGGGGAGATGGCGTCTTTCAGGGTAAGCGTTCTTTGTACGGCACTGCCGGTGGCGCCCACCGCCGGTACCGCACTGGCGGTGGAAAGGGCACAAGTGGAGCCGTTGATTATCAGGCTGATATCCCCTGTCTTGCAAGCCAGATTATTAACGACGGTGAGATCGTTGCCGGCCGCCGTCATGACCTCAGTGAATGCGCCGCCAGAAAGTGAATCACCATAACGCATAGTGATCGAGTCGCTGGTGCCGTTTGTTATGCTGATCGGAGAGATGCTGGTGAT
>JBGPPE010000023.1:0-25552 GCA_041488395.1 Gallionellaceae bacterium | reverse complement strand
GGAATCAGATGGGTGAATTTCATGTGCCGTTCCTTTATGTGGTTGCCGGATTAAGGCGCGGATGCGTCTCTTCTCCCCAGATCTGTACTACCAGGCCGGAGACAAACATGGATACAGCAACAAACCAGAACGCCTCTTCAATGGCACCACTCATGCTCGCCACAATCCCAAGTGCCAGTGCGCCGATGCCATAGCCGAGGTCGCGCCAGAAACGGTAGATGCCGATGGCCGAACCGCGCCAGTTGGGATGCGCAATGTCCGATACAGCCGCCGACAGATTGGGGTAAAGCAATGCCATGCCCAGCCCGGACACGGCGGCGGACAGCGACCACCAGGCCACGCCCTCGCCCAGCAGCATCATCGCCACGCCCGCACCGCATATCCACATCCCCCATACGATAGGCTTCTGCCTGCCGATGTGGTCGGACAGTTTGCCGGTGAAAAATTGCGAGCCGCCCCAGACGAAACCGTAGACACCGATGACCCAGCCTATGCTGGCCAACGACAGCCCATGCCGGTACAGGAACACCGGATAGAACACCCACACCAGCGCATCCACAAACTTTTCCACCAGCCCCGCCTGACTGATGGCGGCCATGCGCTTGTCGCGCCATGACATGAGGGAAAACACCTCCCAAGTAGTGGGCTTGTCCGAAATGTTGGTTGGGTAGCGTGGGATTGGCCCGATAGATTTTCCGGCGGCGTGTTTGGCACCCTCCGCCTTGGCCCAGGACAAGGTGTCCTTGACCCACAGCAGGGTGAGCAGCGCGGCCAAGACTATCACCACGATACCAAATATCAGCAAGCCATGACGTGGCCCATAGGCAGTCGCCATGTAACCCGTGATGATTCCTGCAATCGCCAGTCCGACATAGCCGGAAAACTCATTCAGGCCAATCACAAAACCTCTCTGGTCGGGGCGGGTGATGTCCAGCTTGGAGGTTTGCGTCATCGACCAGGTCAGCCCCTGATTCACCCCCAGCAGCACGGTAGCAGCAACAATCCAGTTCCAATTGGGTGCGTAAAGAATCATGAAGGGAATCGGCAATGCAGCGACCCAGCCCAGCAGCAGCACTTTTTGCCGCCCGATGCGCTCGGACAAACGGCCAGCCACAAAATTGAGCGTGCCCTTGACGAAGCCGAAAGCCACCACGAAGGTAGTGAGCAGCATGAAAGAACCCTTCGGCACACCGAACTCGGTTTCGCCCAGGGCAGGCACCACCGTGCGCATCATGCCGATGGTCATACCCACCAGAAACACCTGAAACAACTGGTGGGAAAATTGCGCGAAATTGTCGCGGATACCATGACGGTATTCACGATATTCATCGCGTAGGAGGTGGTTCATGCGGCCCCCAGATTGAAGGCAACGATACGCTCCATTTCAGCCGGGCGCGGCGGAATGTCGGACAGGATATGGCTGACGAATTCATTCTTGTTGGTCATCGTCAGACCTGTATTGAAGCGTTTCTCAAATCCGACTGTTGAAGAAGGTTTGCCGGAAATGCCTGCACCGCACGCGCTGCCAGAAGTATGACCGGGAAAAATCTCGACAGCATCCGGCAGCGACATCAGCTTGGCATGCAGGCTGTCAAATAGCTGCTCTGCCCACTCCTTGCCCTTGCCTGCCAGATCGGGGCGCCCGATGCTGCCCACGAACAGGGTGTCGCCCGTCAGCACGAACCACGGCTCGGCACTGCGACGTTTGTCGAACACTGTCAGGCACATGCTGTCAGGCGTATGCCCGGGCGTGTGCATTACCTGCACCGCAACATTGCCCACCTCGATGGTTTCGCCATCAGAAAGCGCATGGAAGGGAAACTTCACCCGTCCCTGATTGGACTCGTGCAGGCAGTACTGTGCACCGGTTTTTTCTGCCAGCACTCGCCCGCCTGAATAGTGGTCGGCATGCACATGGGTGTCGAAGACATGAGTGATTTTCACGTTCTGCCTGGCCGCCTCTTCAATAAACCAGTCCTCATCACCGGCCACCGGGTCTACCGCCACCCCGACAGCACATGACCCGCACCCGAGTAAATATGACAGGGTGGCTTCCTTGGCTAAACGTTGTCTGAAAAACATTTCATCTCTCCTTTCCCGTTGATAACAATAGTATTCAAGCGAATACTTGAATATAAAGTATAGAGGTTCGCCCAAGGCTGTCAAGACAAGTTTGACAGCCTGACTAACTCTCTGTGAACACTAGGATTTTGGAGGTTTAAATATTAACGAAGACTTATTGATCAACCGGAAGCTGATCGGTTTTCCATTCAGGGAAGCCGTCTTCCAGTCGGCGCGCGCGGTAGCCATGCTGGCGCAATTGTTCGACCGCATCGAAGGACATCAGGCAATAGGGACCGCGGCAATAGGCGACGATTTCCTGGTCCTTGGGCAGTTTGCTTAACCGTTCCGTCAGTGATTCGAGCGGGATATTGACTGCGCCTTCGATATGGCCCGCCTCATACTCGGCAGACGGCCGCACATCAATCACCATCGCCTCGCCGGATTTCACCATGCCCAGCAGCTCGTCGCGCCGCACCGGGGTCAGCTTGTCGCGGCTAGTGAAGTTCTCGCGCACGATGCGCTCCACTTCAGCCAGATGGCGCTCGGCAACATAGCGGATGCCCGCCAGCAGCAACGGCACCTTCTCATCCGTCAGGCTGTAAATGACCTGCGTCCCTTCCTTGCGCGATTGCACCAGCCCGCCTTCACGCAAGATGCGCAGGTGGTTGGAGGTGTTGGCCACCGACATGCCGCTTGCCTGCGCCAGGCCATCCACACTGCGCTCACCCTGCGCAAGCGCTTCCAGCAGCTCAAGCCGGTTGGCACTGGCCAGTGCCTTGGCGACACGCGCAAAATTTTCAAACAGCTTCTTTTTGGGCGACATCGCAGCCATCAGGCAGTACCCGTATTGTTCAGCACGCCATACTCCCCGCTCACTACCCGGTCGCGCCCCTGCAGCTTGGCCTGATACAGGGCGTGGTCGGCCGATTGCAGCAGCGTCTCCAGCGACAGATTTGCGCCCGGCACAATGGAAGCCACGCCACAGCTCACGCTGACATGCTGCAACGATGAAGCGGCATGCGGCAAATTGAGATCATCGATACGCTGGCGCAACAGGTTGGCCACCCATTTGGCACCATCCGCATCCGTCTCGCCCAGCACAAACGCAAACTCTTCGCCGCCGTAACGGGCAACCAGGTCGCTGGGGCGAGGGGCAGCGCGCTGCATTTGTGCAGCCACCGTCTTCAGGCATTCATCACCGGCCTGGTGGCCGTAGTGATCGTTGTAAAGCTTGAAATGGTCAACGTCCACCATCACCAGCGAAATCGGCTTTTTCATGCGCTCGCAGCGCCGCCATTCACGTACCGACAACTCGTCGAACATGCGCCGGTTGGAAATGCCGGTCAGCCCGTCGGTGGTGGAGAGTCGCTGCAGCTCCTTGTTGACCACATTCAGCTGGTGCGTCACCGCCACCAGCGAGCGCTGCATCTCCACCAGCCTGCGCATCGCCACCACCTTGGCTTTCAGCACCACTTCGCTGATCGGCTTCATCAGGTAATCGTCGCCGCCAACTTCGATGCCGCGCGCCAGATCCTCATCCTTGGTCATGCTGGTCAGGAAGATAATCGCCGTCCAGTCCTTCTTCTGCTCCAGCCGGCGTATCTCCTGGGCAATGTCAAAGCCGTCGATATCGGGCAATTGTGCATCCAGCAGGATGATGTCCGGATGCTCGCGCGCGTAAATCTCCAGCGCGGTTTTCCCCAGCTCGGCGGTCAGTGGCTTGATGCCCATCCGTTCCAGGTAATTGCACAGCACTTTCAGGGTCACCTTGCTGTCTTCGACCACCAGCACTTTGAGTCCAGCCGGCTTATTTTGCATTTGATCCCTCACTCGACATTGCCCTGCTCCTGCATGGTTTTGACTGCCAGACACAAATCCTGCCACGCCTTGGCCTTGTCCGCCGGGGTGCGCAACAGGTAGGCTGGATGATAGCTAATGATCAGCGGAATGCCGCGATAGTCGTGCACCGTGCCGCGCAACGAGGCCAGCGTCGCCTCTTTGCCCAGCCCCCGTAAATGGGACGCCGATGGGGACCCGATGCCTTCGGCATCACCCATTCGCAGCAGCGCTGTCGCCGCAGTTTTGCCCAGCGCCACAATCACCCTGGGCTGTATCAGCTGTATCTGCCGCTGCAGATAGGGCAGGCATTGCGCAATCTCCGCGGCTTCCGGCGTGCGGTTGCCGGGCGGGCGGCATTTGACCACGTTGCCGATATACACCGACTTGCCGCGCTGCAACTTGATCGCCAGCAGCATGTTGTCGAGCAGCTGGCCCGCCTGCCCCACAAACGGCTCACCGCGCTCATCCTCTTCTGCGCCGGGACCTTCACCGACAAACAGCCAGTCGGCATGTTCATCGCCGACGCCAAACACCGTCTGCTTGCAGCCGGCACGCAGCGCGCAGGCGGTGCAGCCCTGCACACGCGCCTTCAGCTCGGGCCAGCCCAGAGCCTCGACCGTATCGCGCACCATCTCTGCTGCCGGAACAGCTGCTGCAGGCGGCGCCACGCGCAGCTCGGCCACGCTGACAGGCTCCAGCACAGGCGCCACAACCACGGGCTCAGCTACCGGCGCGACCACGACAGGCTCGCCCACGCGCACTGCCGGCGCAGCATCCCGCCGCACCCACAGCGGGTACAAATTCAATTCACGCAGTACAGCTTCGTCTCTATTCACAGCTCACAGTCCATCACAATTGCATCTTCACGCGTGTTATTTTCTGCCGGGTAATAGCTGCGCCTCCGGCCGATCTCGCTGAACCCTGCCGCCTGGTACAGCGCAATGGCAGCCACATTGGACGGCCGCACCTCCAGCAACATGCGCTGCATGTGCATGCCGCGCGCCAGCTGCCTGGCCTCGTCCAGCAAGCTGCGCCCCAGCCCCCGGCGCTGTTGTGTTGCGGCGATGCTGATGTCGAGCAGATGCATTTCATCCAGCACCGGCATCAGCACCACATAGCCCAGCATTGCTCCGGCAGCCTCATATATCTTGCACAGATAGCCGCTGGCCAGCGCATCGCTGAACATGCCGCGTGTCCACGGATGGGCATGCACGCTCTGCTCTATCGCCAGCACCGCGTCCAGATCGGCTGGCAGCATGTCGCGCAACTGCATATTCACAATGCTTGACGTTCGCTGGTCTTCAGCGCCACCTTGTCGCGCAGATACACCGGCATCGCCAGCGCCGCATCCACCCCCTGCCCGGCGGCAAACAGCGGCGCAGCCAGCTCGGCAATGGCGCGCGCCCGCGGCACACATTGCGCATCCACCGCGCGCAGCTGCCCGGCATAGCGCGCACCGAGGGTGTCGCCGTGCGCGCCAAAACCGCTGCCCGCGCCCAGCCAGTCGTTCCCCGCCACTGCCGGCGCATCCGCTGGCAGGCACAGGCTGGGCGCCACCAGCGCCTGCCAGGCGCCATCACGTTTTTCATACACGGCGAAATACACTTCGGCCATGCGCGCATCCAGCGCCACGATCACCTTGTCCTGCCCTGTCCCCTGCGCCACAGCCTGCAGGGTGCTCACGCCGAGCACCGGCAACGCAGCCCCCAGTGCCAGCCCCTGCGCCACGCCGCAGGCAATGCGCACACCGGTGAACGAACCGGGCCCGGCACCGAAGGCGATGCCGTCCAGTTGCGCGAGTTTGACGCCAGCCTCTTGCAGCAGTTCATCCAGCATCGCCAGCAGCAATTCGGAATGCTTCTGCCCCACCAGTTCAAAACGTTCACTCACTGCACCGTCCTGCCACAGCGCGACCGAGCAATACTCGGTGGAAGTTTCCAGCGCGAGGATGTTCACTACAAAATCCCACCACAGAGACAGAGCGTGTGTTGTTGGGGCTTCAGCCCCTTACAACCGCGGCCTACCCCTTGCGGGTACAGAGACACAGAGGAAGGCAAAAGCAGAGCATGGCCATTTGGTGTGCAGGCAGCAGAGCTGGCCGCGTAATACGACGGCACCCCGGCATTTGCTTTCCGGCATTCTCTCTGTGTCTCTGTGTCTCTGTGGTGCATGGTTTTCATACCAGCAGCAAAGCCACCGCCTGCGCGGCAATGCCTTCGCCGCGCCCGGTGTAGCCAAGTTTTTCGGTGGTGGTGGCCTTTACGTTCACCGCATTCATGGCAATGCCCAGATCGGCCGCGATGTTTGCCACCATCTGCGCAATGTGCGGCGCCATCTTGGGCGCCTGCGCAATGATGGTGGCGTCCACGTTGCCGATGCGGAAGCCGGCGTTGCCCACCAGGCGCGCCACTTCGCGCAGCAGGATACGGCTGTCGATATTCTTGAATTTTGCATCGGTGTCGGCAAAGTGGCGGCCGATATCGCCCAGCGCCGCAGCGCCCAGCAGCGCATCGCAAATGGCATGCAGCAGCACGTCGGCATCGGAATGGCCGAGCAGGCCCAGCTCATAGGGGATATCCACCCCGCCGATGATCAATTTGCGCCCGCTCACCAGCTGGTGCACGTCGAAGCCTTGTCCGATTCTCATAAAATTTTCCCGTGTTGCAACAGCAGCTCCGCCAACTGCAGATCCTGCGGATAAGTCACCTTGAAATTGCTCGAATCGCTCGCCACCAGCCTGGGATGCAGCCCCAGCGCCTCCACCGCGGAAGCCTCGTCGGTGACGCTGGGCGCAGTCTGCAGGGCTTGCAGCAACAACCCGGTGCGGAACATCTGCGGCGTTTGCGCCTGCCACAGGCCTTCGCGCTTTTCGGTGTGCGCCACGCGCTGCGCGGCATCAGCGCGCTTCAGCGTGTCCGCCACCGGCACCGCCAGCAGGCCGCCCACCTCGTCATTGCGCACTTCAGCGATCAGGCGCGAGAGCTGATGCTGGCTCAAACAGGGGCGCGCCGCATCGTGCACCAGCACCCAGTCGTCCGGCTCCAGCTCGGAAGCCATCAGGCCGTTGAGCACGCTTTCGGCACGCGTCTGCCCGCCGCAATACAGCATCTGCAGCTTGTCACCGCAGTGCGACCAGTCGTAGCGATTGAAGTATTCGTCATCCGGCGCCAGTACCACAAATACCAGCTCGATATTCGGGCAGGCGCACAGCGTAGTCAGGGCGTGATAGATCAGGGGACGGCCGGCGAGGTCCAGGTATTGCTTGGGTAGCTCACTGCCCATACGGGAACCGGAACCGGCGGCGGGAACGAGTGCGTAAAATGATTCGGACATGGCTAAATTGTAATGGAAAACCGCCCATCAGTCCCCCCAAGCTGCTAAAGCGACTTAATTACCGGGTTATTGCCTGCAACTGCATTCCCGCCGCCCTGTAACAGGCATATAATTATTTAATATACCTATAAAGAATTTAATGCCTGGAACATGTCGATGCCTCAACTCAGCGCCAAGTCAGTCACTGTTGCTGCTGCAACAGTGCACTCCCGGGCGGCGCTGCTGAAGCTTGCGCTGACAATCTTCCTGCCGCTGGCAATATTCCTCACCGCTTTGACCTACAGCCTGCTCAGGATTGATGCAGACGTTCGCCTGCAAAAGCTTAAAGCGCAGGAGGCGGCAGAGGTCAATATAACTGAGCAATTGCTGCTGCAAGATTTCGACTACGCGACATCTGATCTGCAATTCCTGGCACACTCCCCCGCCATGAAGCGCTATATCAATGACGCCAGCCCGGTTGCAAAACAGAGCGTCACTGAAAACTTCATGACGCTGTCCCAGGCCAAACGGCGCTACGACAAGGTGCGCTATATCGACAACAGCGGCATGGAAAAAATTCGGGTTAACCTGATCAACAACCAGGCCGTTACTGTCCCTGACAAGGAACTGCAAAACAAGTCTGACCGCTATTTTGTCCGCGAAACGCTCCGCCTGGGCCCCGGCGTGGTTTACGTCTCGCCATTTGATCTCAATGTCGAATACGGAAAAATCGAGCTTCCCTACAAACCGACACTGCGCTTCGGCATGCCGGTATTCAACCAGGCAGGCAAGCAGCAAGGCCTGTTGCTGCTGAATTATCTGGGGCAGGACTTGCTGGATGATTTCACCCGTGCCATGCGAGAAAAGCACCATGCCATGCTGCTCAACCCGGACGGCTACTGGCTGAGCGGGCCGACACCGGCAGTGGAATGGGGCTTCATGTTTGGCCGCGATGACACCTTCGGCAAATTTCACCCGGACGCATGGGCCAGCATTGCAAAGGAACAACGAGGCAACCTGCTGACACCGGCCGGCATGTACACCTTTACCACCCTTTACCCGATGCTTGCCGTGCAACATGTAAATAAGCCTGCTGACAAGACAGCAGCAGGACAGGGTTATTACCTGAAGATTGTTTCGCATATCCCGGCCAACGAGCTCCCTGCTGCCACCCCTGGCCAATACCCGCGCGTTTATTCGCTGCTAGCTCTGAGCCTGCTTCTGCTGGCTGTGCTCGCCGCTTACCTTGCCGCGTCCCGCCTCAGCCGCAGACAATTGCGTGCAGCCGTCTTCGAAAGTGAAGCCCGCTTAAAGCAGGCGCAGCACCTGGCCCAGATAGGCAGCTGGGAGCTTGATCTCGTCACCCATGAACTGTCCTGGTCTGACGAGATTTACCGGATATTCGAAATTGACCCGAGCACTTTTGCTGCCTCCTATGATGCCTTCCTGCAAACCATACACCCGCTGGATCGCGAGCGCGTCAGCCAGGCCTATAGCGATTCGGTACAGAATCAAACACCCTACAGCACGGAGCATCGCTTGCTGCTTGCCGATGGTCGCATCAAGCATGTTATCGAGCGTGGCGAAACTATTTACGACACCGGCAATCATCCCATCCGCTCCATCGGCACGGTGCAGGACATCACCGCGCACAAGCAGATGGAAGAAGAGCGTCTGCGCGCCGAAGCCCTGTTTCACATGGTCTTCAACAATGTTGCGGATGCCATCATCATTCATGACTTCAGCGGTCACTTCCTGGAAGTCAACCAGGTTTTCTGCGAGCGCATGGGCTATAGCCGCGATGAACTGCTGAAAATTTCACCCCTCGCCATCAATGCGCCGGAAGATGCAGCAGAATTTTCCCAACATGCGCAAAAACTGAAAGACAACAGCAAGCTGACCTGCGAGATGACCCACCTCAGCAGGGATGGCCGCAGGATTCCGGTTGAAATCAGCGCCAGCCTGATCGAATACCAGGGCAAAGCCGCCACGCTCAGTGTGGTGCGCGACATCAGCGAACGCAAGGCGATACAGGAAGCCTTGCGCTCCAGTGCGGAAACCGCACGCGCCCTGCTCAATGCCACCAAAGAATCGGCCATCCTGATGAATACGAGCGGCATCGTGCTGGCCATCAACCAGGTAGGTGCCAAGCGCTTGCGCAAACAGCCGGATGAAATCGTCGGGAAAAATGTCTTTGAATTACTCCCGCCAGAAATTGCAGCGCAAAGAAGAACCGTAGTGGCTGAAGTAGTGCGCAGCGGACTGCCCAGCCAGTATCAGGATGAGCGCAATGGCATGACCCTCGATCAAAGCGTGTACCCGATCTTCGATGGCCAGGGCAAGGTCAGCCAGATTGCCGTCTATGCCGTCGACATCACCGAACGCATCAAACTGCAAGCCGAGGAAACGCTGCTGCATCATATCGACCAGCAAGTGCTGCGCAGCAACTCCCTTTCCGGGCTGCTGCAATTTATCTGCGACGAAGTCGTGCAACTGTTCGGTTACCACTTCGCCATGCTGGGCAAGAAAGAAGCCGGCGGCGAATTTGCCATTTCCGCCCACTCCGGCAATGCCGCAATCTACCTGCAGGATCTGCAGCGCATCGGCGTGCGCTGGGATGACACCCCGCAGGGCAGAGGCCCTGCGGGTAGCTGCATCCGCAGCGGCCAAATGCAGGTGTTCAAGATTTCCGACAGCAGCTTCCAGCCCTGGCGCGAGGCGGCCATACAATTCGGTTTCCAGTCCATCGCCGGCATACCGCTGATTGTGCGTGGCGAGGTGTATGGCGCGCTGATGCTTTACTCGCAGCTCGAACATGACTTCGACGACGAGCTCACGCTGCAAAGACTCTCCGGCATTGCCAGCCGCATCTGCGTGGCGCTGGAAATGGCGATGGACCAGGAACAGTTGCGCCTGCTCGGCTCGGCGCTGGCCTCGGCCGGCAATGCCATATTCATTACCGATCCGGCAGGCCGCATCCAGTGGGTCAACAATGCATTTACCAGGTTGACCGGCTACACCGAAATGGAAGCGATCGGGCGCTCGCCCTCTTTCCTCAAGTCCGGCAAGCAGGATTCCGCTTATTACCAGAAGCTGTGGCGCACCATCCAGCAGGGCAAAACCTGGAGCAACGAAACCGTGGAACGCCACAAAACCGGCATGCTGTTTACCGCGCAGCAAACCATTACGCCCATCCTGAATGACGCCGGCAAGATTACGCACTACATTTCCATACTCGACGACATCAGTGCCCAGAAGGAAATCGCCGCGCGCATCCAGCACATGGCGCATTTCGATGCGCTCACCGCCCTGCCCAACCGCTCGCTGTTCCGCGACCGCTTGCGCCAGACACTGGCGCAAGCCAAGCGCGACAGCCAGACCTGCGCCCTGATGTTCATCGACCTGGACCGCTTCAAGGAAGTGAACGACACACTGGGGCACCATATTGGCGACCTGCTGCTGCAAGCCGTGGCCCAGCGCCTCAAGTCCTGCGTGCGCGAAGCCGACACCGTATCCCGCCTGGCGGGCGACGAGTTCACCGTTATACTGCCGCATGTGCAGGGAGCCGAGGATGCCACGCTGATTGCCGAAAAAATCACCGCCTCCCTCGCCGCCCCTTTTTATCTCGACGAGCATGAAGTTAACATCGGCAGCAGCACCGGCATCGCCTTCTACCCGCAAGATGCCACTAGCGACGAAGCACTGCTCAAATGCGCAGACCATGCCATGTATGTAGCCAAGGAAGAGGGACGCGGCACCTTCCGCTTTTATCAGGCGCCGCTTTAGCGCCTGCCACCGCAACGCACGGAGGATAAACAATGTCCCACACTCTCGCCATCCTCTCCCTCCTGGAAACCCGCGTGCTCGGCGTACTCGCCGAGAAGCAGCGCACGGTGCCTGACAGCTATCCGCTGACGCTGAACTCGCTGGTCTCCGGCTGCAACCAGAAGAGCGCTCGCGACCCGGTAATGGAGGCAACCGAAGCGGAGGTGCAGGTCGCACTGGACAGCCTGCGCGCCTGCTCGCTGATCGTGGAAACGAGCGGTGGCCGCGCAGCGCATTACGGGCACAACATCGAACGCGTGCTGCACATCCCGGCACAGTCCACCGCATTGCTGGCCATGCTGATGCTGCGCGGCCCGCAGACGGCCGGCGAGCTGCGCATCAATTGCGAAAGGCTGCACAAATTCGCGGATATTTCTGCGGTCGAAAGCTTTCTGGCCGAACTGGCCGAGCGCGCGGAGGGCGGCCTGGTGGTGGAGCTGCCGCGCCAGCCCGGCTCGCGCGAAAACCGCTGGATGCACCTGCTCTCCGGCGCACCGCTCATGGAAGAACACGTATCCGCCAGCGCCACCCTGGCTGCACCCTCAAGCGACGTAACAGTGGGCGAAATTGCCGCACTCAAGGCCAACGTTGCCAAGCTGGAAGCAGAGGTCAGCGAGCTGCGCGCACTGGTGGGCAAGCTGTATACGGAGCTGGGTATCGCGGCGAAATAATGGTGCAGCCCGCGCGCAGGCTGCAGAGCGTGCGCAGCGGGCTGCCTGGAGATGAGAAGAAAAAGGCGACTTGAGAGTCGCCTTTTTCTTTATGCAGCGTCATCAACGCATTGCCCGTTGTGCCGGATATCAGGCGGGCACGCGATAATGATCCTGGCTCAGCAGATCAATCCCGCAAGGCAGATTTTCGATCCAGTTCAAAAACTCGTTGACCATCTTCTTGCCTTTAAAGATGCGGCCGTGCTGCGGCACGATCGCTTCCACATCCATCTGCCGCACCATGCTCACCCAGTAGCGGCAAATTTTATTCGACACCATATAGCGGCGATGAAATGCGTCCATATGCGCGATATGCGCCTTGAAATCTTCCACCGGCGTATCCGCTTCTGAATGCGCCACCAGAGACGCTCCCATATCCCCGGAGAACAGGATCTTGCTGACCGGGTCATAAAACTGGAAATTGCCTTCCGAATGCATAAAGTGCGCCGGAACGGCCTTGAGCTGGCACTGCCCCAATGGAATGTTCATGCCCACATCCGGTATGCCCTTGATGCGATTTTCCGCACTTCCCACCGAACAGAAATGGGGCAGGAATTTAACCCACAGGCTGGAGATCAGAATATTGCAGTCGGTCGTCAGCATCCATTTATTCAGCGAGGCGACAATATCCGGATCGGCATGCGAAGCCAGAATATAGTCCAGATGCTTGGGCTGGAAATGATGACTCATTTCAACGCGCAGACCGTTATAGGTCATGTTGCCGCCCGGATCAACAATCGCACCATGGCCATTATCCACAATCAGAAACTGGTTCGATTGCACCGCATGATCGGCAGAATCATCCACCAGATCATCAAACATCAAACACTTATGCGTACCATTATCAAACAATACAATTGCCATTACGCTCACCAGCCTCCAAAAATATTCACTGCTTATTATTATTGCAACAAGACCATAATATTAGCATGGTCTAATGCATCTTCCCAGCACTTCCGCCCGCTATCATTGCGCTTCAGCGCATGTACCTTTACTGGTTCAGTGGACATTCCGCACGCAGCAACGTTCCCATACCCTGCTAAACTATTGCGCTTGTATTTGAACCGCCTTGTTACACTTTACCCACTTAACCAGAAGGAACATCCCGACCATGAAAGCCCTGTTAGCGATCTGCATGATTGTTGCTGCCTCACTCGTTTGGGCAGATGAAAACGCCACCGTAAAGGGCAAGGTACTTGAGATCAAAAACGTCGAAAGCTACACCTACCTCCGTCTCATGACACTGGGTGGCGAAACCTGGGCGGCGATCAACAAGGCACCGGTCAAAAAAGGCAGCATGGTCACCATTGAAAATGTCTCGGTGATGAACAACTTCGAGAGCAAGACACTGAAGAAGACCTTCCCGACTATCCTGTTCGGCACCCTGGCCGGCCCGGATAGCGGCGCGGCTGACACCCCGGGCAGCGCGCCAGGCAGCATGGCCAGCCCGGCAGCCAGCGCAGCCAACCCCCACTTCATGGGCTCGGCCTACCCCGTCTTTGGCAAAAAGGCCGATAGCGGCGCCGCAACAACCACCCGCGCCAGCGGCGCAAACGCGCGCACGGTTGCGGAAATCCTGAGCCAGGGCAGTGCGCTCAAAGACCAACCCGTCCTCGTGCGCGGCAAGGTCGTCAAGTACACCTCGGGGATCATGGGCAAAAACTGGATACACCTGCGCGATGGCAGCGGCTCCGCGGCTGACAACACCAACGACCTGATCGTGCTGAGCGCGAACGAGACAAAGATCGGCGATACCGTAACGGCAACGGGCATCGTCCGCACCAACAAGGATGTCGGCATCGGCATTATCTACAAAGTGGTCGTCGACGAAGCAACCCTGCAGAAATAAGCGCGGGTGAATTGCAGCCGCTGATGCCCTGCCAGGAAACTGGCGGGGCATTTTATTTAGCGGCGATAACCTCAACGTGACTGGCTGCGAACGGCAGATGCCAGAGACTGAACCAGCGTTTGCTAGGTATTGCCTCCGCCATCGTAGACACCCAGCATCGAGCGTTCGAGCTCCTCCGCATAAGTGTAGTGCTGCGCGGCGGCGCCCACTGCAACGGCAGCTTTGCTGGCACGGCCATCCTGGTTCAGCAGCTCCTTGATAACGGCGTTGGCATCGCCGATGGGCGGCACCATC
Organism: Gallionellaceae bacterium; assembly: GCA_041488395.1. Classification (GTDB taxonomy): domain Bacteria; phylum Pseudomonadota; class Gammaproteobacteria; order Burkholderiales; family Gallionellaceae; genus 39-52-133. Next base: position 11,659 of record JBGPPE010000023.1, on the reverse strand, counting down.
AGCATTTGCAACCGATCATAGACATCGCGGTCGATGGAAATTTGAATTTGATTAGACATGTATATCTCCTTGCCTGGGATAAATTCTCGCTTCAGTACCCCGTCGCCGGAGGTGCGGTTGGCTCCTCTGAAGACGAAGGCGGCGTAGATGCCGGGCACTGCCTGATGCACTCCTTGTAAGTGGCCTGGCTGTCGTCGATGCACTGGCGACGCTCCTGGCCGGCATTGTTCGCATCGTAAGGTGAAGGGCAGCTCATGTTGCGCGTGTCCCGATCAGCCGCGCAGGTCAGCTTGCAATCATCATAGCCCTGGGCAAAAGCGGCAGCGGGCAGCATGGCCATCGCCATGAATAGAATACGGAGCGGTCGCATAAATAACCTCCTCGTGTGTTCGCGGTAAAGGTGCACTCACTTCGCTCTGCAACAAGGCAACATGAGCAGCCATGCCCTGTCCGGATCACAGCCGGATGGCATGTGCCAAGCCTGTACTGCAATTAGAGCTTGCCCGTCAGGCAGAGTTGCATTCTTGATTCAATGCGGCCGAGGGGCAATGGGGCTAACTATGTAGGGGCGGATACAGAGAGGGCTGAATGTGGCTGGATTTCAGGAACGATTCAGATAACGGTGAGCCCCAGCGAGCACCAGTCCTGCATGCCACCGCGATACCATTTCAGCTTGCTGGCGGGGAAGCCGAGAGCGAGCAAGGTGCGGATGTAGTTTGGCGTCTGCCCACACCACGGGCCATTGCAGAAAATGGCAAGGGTATATGCAGCACTGAAGTCATAACTTCCGGCAATTTCCTTCACGCCAAACAAATCGAGCAAGCTCTTTTTTACGCCGGGCAAATCTGTGGCCAGGCCGGTGTTGTCTTGCGCATAAGGAATGTTGACTGCGCCGGGGATGGTGCCCTTCGCATACCAGTCCGGCGTGCGCGAATCCACAACCATGAGCTTGCCTTCCCCCTGGCGGATGCGCTGCAGGCAATCCAGCACCTCCAGCTCGCCCAGCGTTGCAACTCCCTCTGCCAATTGCATGGGCTGAATACAGTAGGGAGGACATTTGCGTGCGGTGACGGCATATTCAGCCCTGATCGTCGCTGACGGATTCTGCTCGCGCTGTATCGTTACAAGTCTGCCGAGGTGGAGTGCTTCTATTACCGGCAGGCCGGCGCATATGTTGTAGTCGGTCATGGTAATGCTGGGTCCGGGAATGGAGTGCGGGTTTTGATTTTACCGTACAGATAATGGAGGCAGAGCCAGTGGGCATGGCAAGAAAAATATTGCGATGCTGACCCGGTTAGCTCCAGTTAGCTCCGTTACCTAGTTGGTTTTATTATTCGACGGTAATTTCATATTCGATATCCTGCAGAATTCGGCCGTAAGCCGATGATGCACTGTTGTACTGCCCGCCAAATTTGATTGTGTGCTTCCCGGCCACCAGTGGTCTCAGCAGTATCCAGTATCCATCAGAGGCAGAAGGGAAGGCCTTGTATGGCTTGCTTTCCGCGGGAATTTTCCCATAGACATCGAAACATTTTCTGGTTCTTGCCCGGAATTTTTTTGGGTTCTCAACAACTTGCCCGTCCACCTTCACAAAAAGGTCAATAGCAGTATCGTTATTTACTGCCGCATTCTTTTTGGCCTGCTCGCAGGTATAGCCGTTATTCTCTTCTTGCGGCCAGTAGGCCATATTGATTACCGGAAAGAAGATATATTTGCCGGCTGGAATTGTGCAGCTGCGTCTGATCAGGGATGAACCAAAGCCACCGGCAAGAAACCATACCTTGCCTTGCTGTCCGGTACTGCAATGAACTCCGCTTCTATCGCGCACAGGATTTATTTCATCCGGACTGGACATCGCCCATTCCCACCAATCCGCTGACAAGTCCGCAGCTGTATGCCCGTCCAATTTGAAATTGGGCTGTTGAACAGGAGATGATTCAGTGGCATTTGCAGAAAAAGTGGCTGTCAGTGCAAGAATCATCGATAAAAAAATCTGTCGCATTGTCTTTCCTTTGTAGTGTTGTATTACCAAATATTTTTCGGTATACCCTAAATTAAACGTAAATTAAACGGGTCAGCATCGCATTTGTTTCAACCATAGGGGCAAGGCCACAAACATCGATCTATTTAAATCCAGTCCGTGAGCACCGTATTCAAGTGTGGTCCTCCTGATTAATCTGCGCAGCTCAAGACCGGGGCTGGTAACGTTTCCCCGAACAGGCTCCAGCGTTTTATCTTTTCAACAACGGGAAAGATGTATGGCTCAGCTCTTGCCTTTGGGTAGTTTCGTGGCCGCGCATCGAACTCGTCCGGGGGCATGGGTTCACAGCCGATCGTGATTAACAACTCGCCTTCGCGGGCATCTGCCATTTTGGTGTGGTTGAGTATTTTTCCGCATGGCTGCTCTATGGCTGCCGTTGCTGTTTTTCCCGGCAGTCGATCTTTGCCTGGTTCACCGCGGAAGATGACCCCATCCGGCTGGTCTTCAAACGCGATGGCAGTGAAGCTGCATTCTGTCCTGAGTATCGCGGGGCCGGCCTTGCTGCTGCCTATTAATTTTTCGGTCTTGGTCCAATAGAGCTGAAATTGCCCTTTATTGCCATAGGCATCCACGCCGGATAATTGCCCCTGGTAAAGATAATTGGTGCAGCCAGTCAGCGCCCAGGCCAGCAGCACAGGCAGGAGGTAGCGCATTGGTTTCATATTTTTCTCCTCATGAGGTGACCATGTCGACCAGCTTGTCGCCGACGACCGGGCTGTTCCAGTAGGCGGTGTGCGCCATGAGCCATATCTTCCCGGTATCTGCGGCGATGTCGCGAATCACCCAGCCCTGCCTGGGATCGGCAGAGAGAAAACTTTCGGCGATCTTGTATTGCGCAAGATTGCTGCCAAATATATTCCCGGAAACGACCGGGTCGTTGTGATCCCAGATGTTGAGCCAACGAAACCATTTATCCCCATCTCCCAGATTCCGTATCTTGTTGCGGCCGCTGATCCTGAACATATCCAGACCTATGGGTGAGCCTATGGTGAGCATGCCCTGCACCGGCCAGGTTTTGCGCGAGCTGCGGTCAAAATATTGGCTATCAGCCATCAGCTCGTTCAGCACATCGAATGCGTAGATCGAGCCGAGGCTGTGTGCCACGATGTAGCACGGGCTGCCTTCGTTATAGATATCAAGCAGCCTTTGCTTGAGGCCGGCACGTATCTGGTTGGCGGTGCTGTTTTTGGACAGGGAGATGACGACATCCCCAACAATGTCGAGGACCTTTTTGGAAACAACTTTACCAACCGGGCTCTGCACCAGCAGGTCTATCAGCTGCGTGAATTTCTTTTGGGCTGCATCATTAAGATCTTCATAGCGGAATAATTCGCACTGGTAGGCGAAAGGAATATTGCCCAGGCGGCTTTTGATGAGCTCATCAATCAGTTTGTCCTGGTTCAGGTCGGCATCAGTGCCGGTTTGCACGCCGTGTACCACAAGTACTCGGCGTGGTTTTTTGGGATCGATGGGCATAGTGGGCTTTTCCTGTATGGGTCGAAATCAGTTGGGCAGTCCTTGAATATTTCAGGCTTGCAACTCCCTTAAACGCTCCAGCGCTTTTGAGTTGCGTATATACCAATGCCAGACAAAGACCAGGTCGAAGAGCTGGATCGCCAGCCACCAGCTGTAAATGAAAATGGCGCCGCCCAGAAAGAGTGGCCAGAGCGAGGGATGATTGGGGGATGTTTGCACCAAATGGTATGCAGGCAACAGCACAGCCAGGCCGCCCAGGAACACAATCGGTTTGCTGGTGGCGGAGGAATACCGGGCGCCCAGCACTGCTGCTATGACTGAAACCATCGCGGCGACGGCGATGTACGAGATGCCATAGAAAAGTGAGTTGATTGCCTTGACCACGTTTGCATCAAGCAGGTAACAGGAAGCAACCGCAAATGCGCCGAACAGCCCGATTGAGATCACGCTCCAGAACGGCCGGCGACTCAGGCGGGGAATCCTGGCCATCACGGTAATGCCCGCAAGGATGGCAGCAATACCCGCGATGTTACTGAAGAGCTGCAAGAGGTTGGTGTCGGGTGAGAAAATGTTCAGGATGGGTTTGTACAGAAAGTAGGTAGCGAACAGCAGGACAGCCGCGATCAGCAAATAGGGCACGATATTGCTGACCAGTCTCGCGATTGGATTACTTTGCGGTGCAGCAATTGCAGATTTTTTCTCGACCGCCCCTCCAATGAAGTTGTCGAACACCTCGTCATCTCTCCAGTAATCAACATGGGCCTTGCCGGGCAGGTAGTAACGGCTGAAGCCGTAGTCATGCGATTCCTGAAAATCGAACGCATCGCAATTGCTGCGCAGCCATGCCCGGGCGGAATCCAGCTCGTACCCGACCGGGTCGCCATAGTCATAGTAGTTTCGCCACTGGATCTGATTTTTAGAACTGAATGACCGGCTTAATTCCCCGAGCCCGTCCCACAGTTGCGGCCACAGGGTGAGATGCTTGTCTATAGGGGAGCCCAGTGTCATGAAGCCTTTTATATTCTTTAGCCAGGGGTGGGCTACCTCTCCTTTTTGCATCGCTTCAAGCAAGGCCAGGAATGCCACCACGGTCCCTTCGCTGTGCGCGACGATATAGATGTCGGCCTCTTTATCCAGGCGGTAGGCTGCTGCAATGCTGACAATAAAGCGGTCAAGTATCTCTTTGCGGTAGCCATCGAACTCCGCTACCACCTGCACATCGCCCAGGAAATTAGTGAGCAGGCGATTCAGATCAAATTTAAAGATGCTGGATTTGTCCAGGATGAACAGAAGCTTTTCCATCACTTTGAGGGTATCAATCGCCTCATACAACACACTGCGGATCATTCTGTAATTCAGCCAGACCTTTTGCGGCTTGCTCTTGCCGCGCGCCAGATAGACGGTGTCCTCTTGCATCCAGTTTTTGTTGTCGCCCGGTTTGGCGCGGGCTTTAATGCTGCTTCGCGCTTGATACGCATTCACCTGCGCGCGAAATCTTTCGACAATTGTTCTGACCCATTGCTTGGTCTCTTCCAGCACATAGCCTTCCGTCTCTGGCTTACGCGAGATATCCGCCCAGTAGGCCTCGGTAAGATAGAGCCTGGCGTTTGCAGTGCCGTGCTGCAGAACAAGGATGCCGTTATGCTCAGAGTTGTAGAAGCTTCCCAGCGGTGCTGCGGTCTGGATTTTATAAAATCGACAGAACTGATATGTGATGGCCTGTATGGTCTCGTAGCGAACCTGATCGCCTATGCCGTGAACACCGACGATAATCTTGTTGTTATTTGGCATGCCGAGATCCCCCGTGGTTTGCTGTGTTCAGCAATGGCAGGCAGCGATTTGAAACAGGCGGCTGATCGCGCCGGCATGAAGCGTGTTGGGTGAGAATCTTTTTCAAGTGCTTCCCCTTTCGAACATGTCGTGCTACTGGCAACTCTTCGCGCCGGCATCGCCGCCCTCTCCCGCAGCCAGTTCCGGGGATTCCGCTGCATGTCTCGCGCCGTGCATGCGCTGCAATGTGCGTGGAGCGGAGATACAAACGGGATTAACTGTATTGAAGTTTTTCGGCGATGTCCACAAGGATGCGGTGGTTAAATGTTACAAACGGCCGCGGTTATGCGCGATGGGTAGAAACGGCGCTACGGCGGGCTGCGCGAAGGTATAATGCGCGCCTTTGTTGCGGCGATTTCTCTTAAGGAAACGCTGAATCAAGTTGTCATACCCGCGAAGGCGGGTATCCAGTTTATTGATTTGACTGGGTTCCCGCCTTCGCGGGAACGACGATTGGAACTTATTCAGCGCATCCTTAATTTTCTCTCTTTCTGGAGTTGTCTTGTTCAAGCTCATAGGCATTTTTGCCGGTTATTATTTCTTCGGCTTCATCGGTGCATTCATCGGTTTTTTCATCGGTTCATTTATTGATCGCGTAAGGGTTTACGGCTCCGGCGGGGCAAACCCGCTGCACAACCTGCTGCGCCAGACCGTTTTCCTGGAAACGGTGTTCATCTCGATGGGCAAGCTGGCCAAGGCCGATGGGCGTGTCTCGCAGGAGGAGATCGACCATGTCGAGCAGGTGATGCAGAAAATGGGCATGACGCCCGAGCACCGGCTGCGCGCCATTGCCCTGTTCAAGCAGGGCGCCGATCCGGCGTTTGACATCAAGCCGACCTACCAGCGCTTCATGGCCATTTGCGGCCACACCAGGAACCTCAAGCAGGTGTTGCTGCTGTACCTGATTGTGATGGCGGTGGCGGACGGGAGCTTCCACCCGGCGGAAGAAGCGTTGCTCGCCGAGATCGCGGGCTATCTGGGTTATGACCAGGCCACCTTCAGGCAGATGCTGGAGATGGTGCTGAACCAGTCGCATTTCTCCGGCGGCAAAATCACCACGGAAGCGGCACTGGAGGATGCCTACAAGGCGCTGGGGGTAAGCAAGGACAGCAGCGAGCAGGAGATCAAGCGCGCCTATCGCAAGCTGATGAGCCAGTACCACCCGGACAAGCTGATGGGACAGGGCGTACCGGAAGACATGATCGCGATGGCCACCGAGCAGGCCAAGGAAATTCAGCTGGCCTACGACCTGATCAAGAAAAACCGCAATATGTAAGCTGTTGCGCTGCCGGCGATTACTCGAACTTGAATCCCCGCTCCATCAAGCGGCAGCAGGCATCGACCGCTTGCGCATCGTAGAGTGTGGCGCGATTGCGCACAATTTCATCCAGCGCCGCCGGTATGCCCAGACCCGGCCGCGACGGGCGATGTGAAGCCATCGACTCGACCACATCGGCAACCGCGACGATTCTTGCCTCCGCACAGATTGCCTCACCCTTGAGCCCCTGCGGGTAACCGGAACCATCCATGCGCTCGTGATGCTGATGGGCAATGTCGGACACCGGCCAGGGGAACTGCACATCCTTGAGGATATTGAAGCCCATCGTGGCGTGTGCCTGCACGATACGCATTTCGATTTCGGTCAGCCGTGTCGGCTTGTTGAGGATCTCTGCCGGGATGCCGATCTTGCCGATGTCATGCACCGAGCAGGCGAGGTGGATGCCGTGCACCTGCTCCGGCGTCATCCCCAGCTCGGTAGCGATCGCCGCAGCGAGCTTGGCCACGCGCTGCTGGTGACCGGCAGTATAGGGATCGCGCATCTCGACCGTGGCGGAGATTGCCTGGATTGTGTCCTCCAGCCCCTGATACAGCTGTTCCGCACTGCGCTGGCGCTCTGCACGGCTGCGCAGATTGACGATGCCATAGGAAAGGTCATTGGCCAGTTCGCGCAGCAGGCGAACCTCTTCCTCATGGAATTCTTTCACTTCTGCTGCGCCGATGGTGAGTGCGCCGAAGGCATGCCCCTCGTTGTCGATGAGCGGCAACGCGAGGAGGGAGGCGCAGCACCTCTCGGTGCCTGCGCCGCGCCAGGGCGCAAAGGATGGGTCGGCATAGGCATCTGCGATGACCTGCGGCTGGCCGCCGCGGATCGCGGCACCCGTCGGCCCGCGCCCGAATTCATCATCTGCCCAGGAGTAGCGCTGCTTGCCCAGATGCTCTGCCGCAAGGCCGTACTGCGCCATCGGCCGCACCGACTTCTGCTCATCATTCTGCGCATAGCCGACCCAGGCCGCGTGGTAGCCGCCGACGTCGACCACCACGCGGCACATTTCCTGCAGCAGGGTGGCCTCCTCGCTGGCGCGCACCAGAACCTCATTACCGGAACTCAGGGTCTTGAGCGCGCGGTTGACCTTGCGCAGATTCTCCCACGCCACGTCGCGCTCGCTCACCAGCCCGGCGGTGTGGGCATCGTGATGGCGACAGAGCAGGATGGCCTTGGCCAGGTTCGCCATCACCGGCTGGAAAATGCGGGTGAGCGGCAGCTCGGAATGGGGGATCCTCGGCGCGAGCAGCAGGATCACGCTGTTGCGGTCTATCGGCAGGCGCAGGAAGGCCGCGTAGGTATTGCGCTTGCCGGACAGCGCCGCGAGCAGGTCCGGGTCTTCGCGCAGCTCTGCCCCGCCGCGCAGCAGGGCAGCAGGCAGCATCAAATTTTTCCCGATGCTTGCGCCGAGTTCAAAGTCGCCGATCACAGTCTCCAGCCGGGTCTCAACTGTCGCCGCGCCGGTGTCGGAGGGCAGATCGAGGAACACCACACCGGCCGGAAACGAAGTATGGTAAAGCAACTGCTGCAGCGTCCTGGTCAGCAGCGGCCGCACGCTCACCTCGCTGCCGATGGCCATGGCCAACTCGTAGAGGATGGTCAGGATTTGCTGCGCGTGGTTCATCTGTCGCCTCGCCCCCAGTAGCTCGCCACCAGCGTGGCGTTATGGAACAGCGGATAGCCCCATTGCGTGGAACCGCCGATCTCGCCCAGCGACAAAGCGCCGGCGATCTGCGCCGCGCGGGTGTGTTGCGCCAGCAGGCGCAGCTCGTTTTCCGCCGCCATGATGCCGAGGTGCAGCCGCCGTCCCGCGCAGTAAAACAGCAGCAGCTCCTGCCCTGCAGGCTCACCACCAAGCTCTCCCAGGCCTTCCATGAGCGCGGTGATGGTCTGCACCGAATCCACCTCCGGCGCCTTGAGCAGCGTCAGCAAGGCGTTGGGCGGCACCTCGCCGACGCAGAACAGCGAGCCATCCTGTTCCAGCGCCACCGGAATGCGCACCAGGGTCATGCCGTTGGCGCGCACGATGCCGAAGGGAAAATGCACCGCGTACTGGTAGAAATTCTGCTGGTTGATCTCCACGCCGTATTGCGCGCGCGCCATCTCCTGATATACCTCGAAGGCCGGGCGCCAGTCGATCTGCACGATGCGGTTGCCCTCGGTGGAAGTCGCGCTGAGCATCTGCGCCGGCGCAAGGTAACCGTGTTCGAGCACGGCGCCGCGGTGCGGCTGCAGCAGCATCAGCAGCACGCCGTTCTGGATGATGCGGGAACCATTGAACAGGCACGGCATGGGCTGGAACGATTCGCTGCCGGCATTGGCGCCCATGTAGCGCACGCGGTTGGCAAGGCGCAGGTAGAGTTCGTCGAGCAGCGTGGCAATGTTCGGCACCATCGCATCGAACAGCATGCACAGCGTGATGTCGAGGCTATCGCCGAGGTGTGGCCTGATGTCCGCCACAATGGCATCCAGCGCCGCCGCGATCCTGTCCGGCTCGCGCGGCAAATCCGGGTATAGCGCGGCATAGGGCATTTCATCGAAGCACAGCAGCCATGCGCCTTGCGTGCGGAATGCGCCGCCCTCGGCCAGCGCCGGGAAGATGGCACCGACCAGCGGGACCTGGCGGCGCGCGCACACCTGCTGAATCAGCGCGACAGCATCCCGTTCCGCCTCGGGCAGCAGCACCAGCACCCCCATCTGCGGCTGCGCGGCCTGCCACGCCGCCAGCTGCTCGTCGAGGAGGTGTTCCTCCAGGTTGGCCAGGTAACACACGCTGTTGTTTGGGCTCATCGTCTCGCTCCTTTACGGTGCTGCATGGCGCTGCATAACATGAAACCGAAGCCTGGATTCGCAAGTCAAACGGAGACTGGCAAGCTGGCAGTGATAATACACCTACAGCGCTAAAGCCATATGGCACCGTCGTCGCGCCGCGATGTCGGGAGTATAATGCGCGCCTTTGTTACAGGCTGTTCCCATGCTATTCACCTCCCGCCACTCTCACCCGCGCTATACCCAGCTGGTCGGCTCGTCCGATGCACTGGCGCTGGCGCAATTTGCCGGGAACAAGGCGCCGCTGGTGGTGATCGCGGCCAATGCGCTGGAGGCGCAGCGACTGCTGGAGGAAATTTCCTACTTCGCGCCCAAATTGCGCGTGCACCTGCTGCCGGACTGGGAGACGCTGCCCTACGACCATTTTTCACCGCACCAGGATCTGATCTCGGAGCGGCTGGCTACCTTGCACCATGTGCGCAGCGATTCCTGCGACGTGCTGGTGGTGCCGGTGACCACCGCGCTGTACCCGCTGCCGCCGGTGGAATACCTGGCGGCCTACACCTTCTTCCTGAAGAAGGGCGAGAAGCTCGACCTCGCCAGGCTGCGCGAGCAGATGACCTTTGCCGGCTACAGCCACGTGCAGCAGGTGCTGTCGCCCGGCGAATATTGCGTGCGCGGCGGCATCATCGACCTGTTTGCCATGGGCAGCGTGCTGCCTTATCGCATTGACCTGTTCGACGACGAGATCGAGACCATCGCCACCTTCGACGTGGACACCCAGCGCACCCTCTATCCGGTGCCGGAAATCCGTTTGCTGCCGGCGCGCGAATACCCGCTGGATGAGGCCGGGCAGGCGCGCTTCCGCCAGAACTTCCGCGACCGCTTCGAGGGCGACCCGTCCAAATCGCGCATCTACAAGGAGGTGAGCAAGGGCAATGCGCCGGCCGGCATCGAGTATTACCTGCCGCTGTTTTTCGAGCGCACCGCTACCCTGTTTGATTATCTGCCGAAGAATGCCACGCTGTGTCTGCACCACGATGTGGACGCGGCGATTACGCAATTTGGCGTCGATGCCGCGTCGCGCTACAACCTGCTGCGCGGCGACCCCAACCATCCGCTGCTGCCGCTGCGCGATCTGTTTATGGATGGCGAGGCGTTTTTTATTGCGGCAAAAAAATTTGCACGACTGGACATCGTCAAAGCCAACCTCCCCCCCGTTCGCCCTGAGCCTGTCGCAAGGGAGGCTGCATCAGCGCACATGCTTCGACAGGCTCAGCACGAACGGCCAGCGGGAGAGGGAGAGGGAGAGGGCAAGAGCCTCCCCAAGAATCTCACCCCCTGCGCCACCCGCGCCCTGCCCGACATCGCAGTAAACCGCCGCGCCGAAATCCCCACCCAGGCCTTCGCCAACTTCCTGCAAGGCTTCGACGGCCGCGTGCTGCTGCTGGCCGACAGCCTGGGGCGGCGCGAAATCATGGGCGACTACTTGCAGGAGTATGGCCTGACTGCAGCCAGCTGCCAGGACTACGCGGAGTTCCTCGCCAGCCGCGAAAAGTTCCTGCTCGCCGTGGGTACCCTGCATGCCGGTTTTGTCTTGCCGGACGAGCACCTCGCCATTGTTACCGAGACCGAACTCTATGCCGCACAACCGCGCAGCCGTGTTACCCGCGCCGCCAAGAAGAGCAATGTGGAAGGCATGCTGCGCGACCTTTCCGAGCTCAAGCCGGGCGACCCGGTGGTGCACGAGCAGCACGGCATTGCGCGCTATCGCGGCCTGATCAACCTCGACCTGGGCGAGGGCGAAAACGAATTCCTGCTGCTGGAATATGCCGGCGAGGACAAGCTGTACGTGCCGGTGTCGCAGCTGCATGTGATCAGCCGCTACAGTGGTGGTGCCTCCGACACTGCACCGCTGCACAAGCTGGGCAGCGGTGCGTGGGACAAGGCCAAACGCCGCGCCATGCAGCAGGTGCGCGACACCGCCGCCGAGCTGCTCAATCTGTATGCCCAGCGCGCCACACGCAAGGGCCACCAGTTCAAACTGAGCCAGCACGATTACGAAGCCTTTGCCGCCGGCTTCGGCTTTGAGGAAACACCCGACCAGGCCGGTGCGATCGAGGCGGTGGTGGCCGACCTGCAGTCGGGCAAGCCGATGGATCGCCTGATCTGCGGCGACGTCGGCTTCGGCAAGACCGAGGTGGCGCTGCGCGCGGCCT
>JBGPPE010000022.1:0-25582 GCA_041488395.1 Gallionellaceae bacterium | reverse complement strand
GCAGATTGGTCTGGTCGGCGATCTCCTTGACCTGCATGGTCATGTTGGTGATCAGATTGGTGCTCTTTACAAAATTATTCACGGAGGCGGCAATTTCATCGACAGCAGATTCCACGCTCGCGATTTCACCGATTAGCTGGGACAACCGTTCATTGCCTTCATGTGTATGTTCCATGCTGTTTTGTGACAGCTTGCGCATGATCTCGGCAGATTCCGCGATTGAAGCAATGCTTACGCTCATCTGCTCCACCGCCGCGGCAGTCGAAGAGGCCGCATCGCTCTGTTGATGGGATGAGTCGCTTACATGTGCGGCCGTGGCAGAGAGTTGTGTGGCTGCACTGGAGAGCTCGTCTCCGTTGGCACGAATTTGCCGGATGATGCTTTGCAGCTGTTCCATGAAGCGATTGAAGGACTGTGCCATATGGCCGACTTCGTCATTGGTATTCACCAGCATGCGCTTGGTCAGATCGCCGCTTCCGCTTGCCAGGTTGTCCATAGACCTGGATACGGAATCCAGCGATTTCTTGATGCTTTCCGCTACCATAATCACGGCTACGCAGCCCAGGACAAGTGCGACAACCCCGATAATCAGGCTGATGATCAGGGCACTTTGCGCACGAGCGGTAATGGCCAGTTTCGTGGCATGCGCCGACTGATCCAGATCATCAATGGTTTTCATCAGTAGTTCACGGGTATTGCGCCACGCCGGTGTTTCTTCGTCATTCAGAATTTTGATGGCATCAGAATGGTTGTCTCCTGCAGCGGCCTGAACCCTGTGCCTTGCTGACTGGGTGACTTGCCATTTCTCGGCGATTTCCTTAACGATGCTCTCCAGCTCTGGCTTCCCCTGCGACAGTTTGAGTGCGGCTTGATGGGCCTCGTCGAACTTCTTGTTGGCTTGCGCCAGGTTGTCGTAGCTTTTCTGGTTGGACGGATTGAGCACTATGTTGCGCAGTGCCTGCCCGCCTTGCAATCCCTGCGCATACATATTGCTGAACGCCTGCAGGGTCGCCTGGTCTTGTTCCACAAAGCCGACAAAACTGTTGCTGATGCCGGACAGATTGGTGAGGGCAACGCCCAGTGCGATGGCGACCAGAAGGCTGGCGCTGGTGACTGCGGCCAGAAGTTTGTTGCGTATGCTGCCGGTGATAATTGTAAACATGTACCCTCCATGCTGGAGTTAAGTTGAATAATGGTAATACTTTAATGCATATACAGAATTTGGGTTGGCCTGATGCTCCCGCTCTGTTATGGGAATGACATGGGCGGGACTATACCTGCGCAAATTGCAACTCATGCCTTGAATAGCGCAAGAAAAGAAGGGGAGTTTACTGATTTGGAGCTGGCAGGCCGCGGATGGAAGCCCGCATGATGATGCCGGCAACAGGGGCAGGCGGCCCCATTTTAAAGTGCTGCAGCGCTATTTTCCCAGCAAATGTTTTACATGCTCGCGTTCGTCCTGCAGTTCTTTCAGGCTATCCAGCATGTGCTTGCGTCCCAATTCGCTGATGGGCAGGCCTTGCACGATGTGGTAATGCCCGTTGCGACAGGTGACGGGGAAGCCATATATCACCCCTTCGGCAATGCCATAGCTGCCGTCGGAAGGTACGCTCATGGTGACCCAGTCGTTATGGTGCGAATGCAGCAGCCAGTCATGCATGTGCGCAACCGCGGCATTGGCTGCACTGGCGGCACTCGACAGGCCGCGCATTTCAATTACCGTCGCGCCGCGCTTTTGCACGGTGGGAATAAATTCTTTCTCTATCCAGCCCGGGTCGGGCAGCAGATCGACTACCTTGCGCCCGCGGATTTCCGCATGCGAGAGATCGGGATACTGCGTGCCGGAATGATTGCCCCACACCACCATTTTCTTGATATCGCGGACAGGCTGGAACAGCTTGAGTGCGACCTGTTCGATGGCGCGATTGTGATCCAGGCGCATCATCGCGCTGAAATTGCGCGGGTCCAGGTCTGGCGCATTTTTCATCGCGATCAGCGCGTTGCTGTTGGCGGGGTTGCCCACCACCAGCACCTTGACATGGCGCGCCGCCACTTCGTTGAGGATTTTTCCCTGCTCGGAGAAAATGGCGCCGTTCGCTTCGAGCAGGTCCTTGCGTTCCATCCCCTTGCTGCGCGGGCGCGCGCCCACCAGCAGCACCACTTCGGCATCGCGGAAGGCCACGCGCGGGTCATCGGTGGCAATCACCTGTTGCAGCATGGGGAAGACACAGTCTTCCAGCTCCATCGCCACCCCGCGCAAGGTTTGCTGCGCCTGAGGAATGTCCAGCAACTGCAGGATGACCGGCTGCTCCTGTCCCAGCATGTCGCCATTGGCTATGCGAAACAACAGGCTGTAACCAATCTGGCCGGCGGCACCAGTAATCGCAATACGAATAGGGGCTTTCATGGCTATCTCCTGTGCGTTGAACGACAGCTGCATTCTGCCAGTGTTCTGCGCCAAGTCAAAGGGGCGTACAGGGAAGGCTGAAGTTCATTTTCGGGTTAACCAAAAATTAATGGCGGCGTAACGCGCCTGTCACACAGGGCGCTTAATTTAGCTTCGTCAAATTGATGACCAGAGGAGACGATAATGCTGCAACAATTAAACCCCGTTCAACAATCAAATCAGGTTCAGCCACACGAGAAGAAGCAATTTGCCGTCAGCCTGGCGCGCACCGAGAGCGAAGTGAGGGAGGCGCAACGCCTGCGTTACAAGGTGTTTGCCGAAGAAATGGGGGCGCATATGCCAGGCAAGGAAGAGCGCCTGGACCAGGATATGTACGACCCCTTTTGCGATCATCTGCTGGTGCGTGATGTTGATACCAATGAAGTGGTCGGCACCTACCGCATCCTGGCGCCGGAGCAGGCCAGGGACGCAAATGGCTATTATTCGGAAGGCGAATTTGACCTGTCCAGGCTGGGCAACCTGCGCGACCGCATGGTGGAAGTAGGGCGCTCCTGCGTGCATCCAGATTACCGTGGCGGTGGCGTGATCACCTTGTTGTGGGCGGGTATGGCCCAGTACATGCTGAAAAACAACTATGACTACCTGATCGGCTGCGCCAGCATCAGCATGGCTGATGGTGGACATAATGCCGCCAGTATTTATAATAAGGTGAAACAGGACAGCATGAGTCCGCTAGAATGGCGTGTTTTTCCGCGCTGCGCCTTGCCGCTGGAGGCATTGGATAACAATACTGAAGCTGTGCTGCCGCCACTGGTTAAAGGCTATTTACGCCTGGGTGCCTATGTGTGTGGCGACCCGGCGTGGGATCCTGATTTCAATACGGCGGATTTACTGGTATTGCTGCCGATGTCACGCATCAACACTCGTTACGTAAAACATTTTCTGGGTAAGTAAAATTTGAAGACCAACGGCCAATTCATCCGTACATATCGCATCATTCGTCTGGCAGTACATGTGCTGTATGCCCTGGCCCTGGCGGAGCTGATCTTTCCCTGGATCAAGACGCAGCTGCGTCTGCGCCTGGAGCGTCGCTGGTCGGCAGGTTTAATGAACATCCTGAAAATACGCGTCCAACTGCAGGGCATGGCACCCGACCTGGCAACCCACAACATCATGCTGGTTGCCAACCATGTCTCGTGGCTGGATGTTTATCTGTTAAGCAGCGTGCGTCCGGCACGTTTTGTTTCCAAGTCGGAAGTGCGTTCCTGGCCGCTGGTGGGCCGGCTGGCCTACAGGGTGGGAACGTTCTTCATTGATCGAGCCAGGCGCCATGACACGGCCCGGGTCAATCATGAAATGTCCGCCGCATTGAGCCAGGGCGGATGTGTTGCGGTATTTCCCGAGGGCACCACATCCTATGGCGATACCTTGCTGCCATTTCACGCATCCCTGCTGCAACCCGCAGTACACAGCGAGAGCAAGATTTGGCCGGCCGCCATCCGCTACACTCATGCCGATGGCTCGTTGAACCGGGCTGCCACCTATGTGGGTGAGACCTCTTTCGGGGAGTCCCTGCAAGAAATACTCAGCCAGCCTGAAATGTATGCCGAACTGGTATTCCTCCCACCCATCGCTACACACGGCAAGACCCGGCGCGAGCTGGCACGGCAGGCCGAAGTGGCCATTGCCGCGGCACTGAATCTGACGCCGCATGCCAGAGCAGCAGAAAACGCTATCGAGCAGCAGCCTGTAGCAGAAACCCCGGAACTGGCAGCAGTCTAGCCCCGGTATCCGCTATCGTTGCAGGGGTGCACCTGGTATGCCCTCTCATGGCAGCAAAGAAAAACGGCACGCCGATAATGGGCGTGCCGTTTTGGGAAGGGCAATGAATCAGAAACGAACCTGTACTTCGTAGCGACGGTTCTTCGCCTGTTTTGCTGCGGTATTGTCCGGCTTCACCAGCATTTGTTCAGAACCCATGCCGACAGCTTCGATATCTCCCTGATCCACACCTTTGGCAACCAGTTCCTTGACCATCACCTGGGCGCGTTTCAGGGACAGGTCCTTGTTCCTGGCAGCGTCACCTCTGGAGTCGGTGTGTCCTGACACGATAAATTTGTAGCCGCTTTGCCCATGCGATTGCAGCGTCTTCTTCACATCAATAATGACCTGCGCCAGTTTCTTGGATTTTGTACCACAGCCCGGCTCCAGTTCATCAGTGCCGCTCTTGAATGAACACTGGTTCTTGCGGGCTTCGGCCTGCAGCCGCTTGTTGACCTGGGAGGCAATTTTCTTGTTGCCTTCGGCCTTGGCTTTTTCTTTGGTTTTTTCGGTTACTTTTTCGCGGAGATCGCCGCCGCCTGATTTGTTAAGATCGTCCATCAGGCCGGCATAAGACAGGGCAGGGGCGATAGACAGCAATAGCACTACCAGCATTTTATGTTTCATGGTTTGCGTCCTTTACATTGATGGCAGGAGAGAGAGGTCGCGCATATAGATGCGTCCTTACATCGTGCTGGAAATGGGGATTGGGGTCAATATTCAGATTCTTTGTAGTCGCAATGAATATTGTCTATGATATTTGCTCGCCAGCAATGACCAGCAAAGCGTTTTGCTAACCAGGATGGAGGAATCATGAAAACATTTCATACATGGAGATTCTTTCGCGCCGGCGGATTCGATCAGGTAAAGCTGGATAGCGGTGCTGATTTGCTGGCCCTGGATCAACTGGATCAAAAACTCTGGGTGGCGCTGAGCTGTCCGGCGCACGGTATTGAATTTGATAGCCGGACGCTGGAGATGATCGACGCGGATGGCGACGGTCAGGTACGCGCCAATGAAGTACTGGCGGCGATCGCCTGGGCCGGGAGCCTGCTCAAGCACAGTGAACTGCTGGTCAGAGGCACGGACCGGCTGGTGTTATCCGACATCGCGGACGACAGCAATGAAGGCAAGCAGGTGCTGGCCTCGGCGCGCCATATTCTGAAGAACCTGGGCAAGGAAAGCGCGACCGAGATATCGCTGGCCGACATGGCTGACGCCGGGAAACTCTTTGCCAATTTGCAGTTCAACGGTGATGGCGTGATTTGCGCCAAACAGATTGCGGACATTGAACTGCGCGCTACCGTTGATGACATCGGCAAGACTGTCGGGGTGGTCGCCGACATGAGCGGCGACAACGGCATCAATCAGGAGATAGCCGACAAGTTTTTCGTTGAAGCCCAGGAATTTGTTGACTGGTATGCCAGGGGCGAGGCAGATGTGGCGGTGTTGCTGCTGGGGGCGGACAGCCTGGCCGCGGCAGCAGCGCTGCAGGCCGTCAGGGAGAAGGTTGACGACTACTTCATCCGATGCCAGATGGCGGCCTATGACGCCCGTTCGGCTGCTCCCTTGAGCCGCTCTGTCGAGGATTATCAGCAGCTGGCAGCGCAGAATCTGTCTGTCCGGAATGCGCAAATGGCGGCGTTCCCGCTGGCGACTATCGTGGCGGACAAGCCATTGCCTCTGCTCGCGGGGATCAATCCGGCCTGGCGGGACAAGATTGAAATGCTGCGTGTGCGCGTGGTTTTCCCCTTGCTGGGAGACAGGCAAAGCCTCACCGCAATGGAGTGGACGGCGTTATGCGAAAAATTTTGCGCATTTGAAATCTGGCAAGGCAGCAAGCCCGCTACCCGAGTGGGCGAGCTTGGCATTGCACGCTTGCGTGCGATATTTTCCAGTGCACAGCAAGCCGAAATCAACATACTGATCCAGCAGGATCAAGCCGTCGAGTTTGAGGTCAAGGCGATCCGTTCGGTGGAGCGCCTGATCCACTACCAGCGTGATCTGTTCCGCCTGGTGAACAACTTCGTGTCATTCCGCGATTTCTATTCCGGCAAGGAAAAGGCCATCTTCCAGGTTGGCACCCTGTATCTGGACGGCCGCAGTTGCGAGCTGTGCGTCAGGGTTGAGGACGTGAACAGTCACGCTGCCTATGCTAACAGCAGCGGTGTGTGTCTGGCCTATTGCGAGCTGGTGCGCAACGGCGGTGCCGAGAAAATGAATATTGCAGCCGCCTTTACTGCGGGCGACTCCGATTTCCTGATGGTGGGGCGGCATGGCGTGTTCTACGACCGCAAGGGGCAGGACTGGAACGCCACCATTACGCGTATCGCCGATCATCCCATCAGCATTCGCCAGGCGTTCTGGTCGCCTTACAAGAAACTTTCCCGGACCATCGGCGAGCAGATGCAGAAATTCGCCGCATCCCGGGCGAATGCCGTGCAGGAGAAAATGGTCAAGGCGGTGGTGGAGGGCAGTACCGGCACGGTTTCCGCTCCCACAGCAGCGCCAAAACCCGCTTTCGATGTGGCCAAATTTGCCGGTATCTTTGCGGCGATCGGTCTGGCCATCGGTGCCATCGGCGGCATCCTGGCATCCATTGTCGGCGGCATCTTCAGCCTGAAACTGTGGCAAGTGCCACTGGCCCTGGCCGGCTTGATGCTGGCTGTTTCCATACCGTCCATGCTGCTGGCCGGGCTCAAATTGAAACGCCGCAATCTGGGTCCGATCCTGGATGCCTGCGGCTGGGCGATCAACGCCAGGGTGCGCATCAACATTCCATTCGGCACCTCCCTTACTGCGTTGCCCCATTTGCCCGAAGGTGCACATCGTTCCCTGGTTGATCCTTACGCCGAGAAAAAGCCGGTGTGGCCCTATGTTGTGCTAAGCGCACTGCTGATTTCCGGACTGGCCTGGTGGGCCTGGCTTGCCCTCTATTCCACAAAATAGCCCGGCGTACCTGGCCGGATTGGTCGGCTGAGTGCCAAGACATGAATTCCCCTTGGACAGGTGATGGTTTTGGCAAAATGACATTCAGGTAGCGCGCAATCTTGTGCTTCCGGTGTAAGATTGCAGCATCTCTTCTGCGAGTCTGCATGATGATTAAAAATCGCCCAAAACATCTAGCACTGCACAAGATAAAACTCCCCCTGCCAGGCTTTGTATCGATACTTCATCGCGTCAGCGGAGCCTTGCTGTTTCTGGCACTGCCGTTGTTGCTGTGGCTGTGGCAAGCCAGCCTGAAATCCATCGAAACCTATACGCAACTGCTCGAATTCATGCGCCACCCGCTCAGCAAGATTGTGCTGCTTGGCTTGCTGTGGGCATTCATGTTGCATTTTTGCGCGGGCATCCGCTTTCTGGCGCTGGATCTGCATTATGGTTCCAGCCTTGCGCAGGCGCGTGCCAGCAGTCGTTGGGTGCTGGGCATGAGTGTGCTGCTGACAGTGCTGATAGGAGCAAAGCTATGCTAGAGCGGATTGTGACGGGAGCCCATTACGGCCTGCGCGACTGGCTGATCCAGCGCGTCACGGCGGTGGTGATGGCAGTTTATGCGCTGGGCATGACGGCTTATGTGCTGTGGGCACCCAAGCTGGATTACGATGCCTGGACAGCCCTGTTCTCGAATAATGTGCTGCGCACATTTACGCTGCTGTTCCTGCTGGCGCTGTTCTATCACGCCTGGATCGGGGTGCGCGATATCGTGATGGATTACGTCAAGCCGGCCGGCATGCGGCTGCTGATCCACGTGGTGGTGATACTGGCGCTGCTGCTGTATGTGATCTGGTCGGTGCAAATTCTGTGGGGTATGTAAGGGAGTGGTGATGACCGTTGCAAAACGCACTTTTGACGTGGTGGTGGTCGGTGCCGGAGGCTCCGGCATGCGCGCGGCACTGGCGATGTCCGAGGCCGGGCTGAAGGTGGCGGTGCTGTCCAAGGTGTTCCCCACACGTTCGCATACCGTGGCGGCGCAGGGCGGCATTGCCGCCTCGCTGGGCAATGTCAGCGAGGACAACTGGCACTGGCATATGTACGACACGGTGAAGGGCTCGGACTATCTCGGCGACCAGGATGCGATCGAGTTCATGTGCCGTGCCGCACCGGAAGTGGTGTACGAACTGGAGCATTTCGGCATGCCGTTTGACCGCCTGGAAAACGGCAAAATCTACCAGCGCCCCTTCGGCGGCCACATGCAGAACTACGGCGAGTCGGCGGTGCAGCGCGCCTGCGCCGCGGCAGACCGTACCGGCCATGCCTTGCTGCACACCCTGTATCAGCAGAACGTAAAGGCCAACACCAATTTCTTTGTGGAGTGGATGGCGCTGGACCTGATCCGCGATGAAGATGGCGATGTGCTGGGTGTGACTGCCATGGAGATCGAGACCGGCGAGGTGATGATTTTGCATGCGCGCGCCACGCTGTTTGCCACCGGTGGCGCCGGGCGTATTTTTGAAGCCAGCACCAACGCCTATATCAACACCGGCGACGGCCTCGGCATGGCGGCACGTGCCGGCATTCCGCTGGAAGACATGGAGTTTTTCCAGTTTCATCCCACCGGCGTGTACGGCGCCGGCGTGCTGATTTCCGAGGGGGTGCGCGGTGAGGGCGGCTACCTGATCAACAAGGACGGCGAACGCTTCATGCCGCGCTATGCGCCGACCGCGCAAGACCTCGCCAGCCGCGATGTGGTGTCGCGCGCCATGGCCACCGAGATCAAGGCAGGGCGCGGCTGCGGCCCCAGGGGTGACCACCTGCTGCTCAAGGTGGACCACATCGGCGACGAGGTGATCCGCCACCGCCTGCCCGGCATACGCGAGATTTCGCTCAAATTTGCCCATGTCGATCCGGCCAGGGCACCGATCCCGGTGGTGCCGACCGCGCATTACATGATGGGTGGCATCCCCACCAATTACCATGGCCAGGTGGTCGCGCCGTACAAGACCGGGCCGGAAGAGGTGGTGCAGGGCTTCTATGCGGTGGGCGAATGCGCCTGCGTGTCGGTGCACGGCGCCAACCGCCTGGGCTGCAATTCGCTGCTCGACCTGCTGGTGTTCGGGCGCGAAGCGGCGCGCCAGATCATCGAAGACCTGGCACGCAACCCGCACCCCAAGCCTTTGCCGCCGGATGCGGCAGAGCGCCCGCTGGCACGGCTGGCGCGCCTGGAAACACAGCAGAATGGCGAGAGCGTGGCCGAGGTGGGTGCTGCCATGCGCCATGTGATGCAAACGCATTGCGGCGTGTTCCGCTTCCCCGATCTGCTGGCCGAGGGCGTGCAGCAGATACGCGCAGTAGCAGCGCGTTCGCGCAACACGATGATTCACGACAAAAGCCGCGTGTTTAACACCGCGCGGGTGGAAGCGCTGGAGCTGGACAACCTGATCGAGGTGGCGCAGGCTACCATGCACTCGGCCGCGGCCCGCGAGGAAAGCCGCGGCGGCCATGCGCGCGATGATTTTCCGCAGCGCGACGACGAGAAGTGGCTGAAACATTCCTTGTATTTCTGCGAGGGGGAAAAGCTCGATTACAAACCGGTGCGTCTGAAACCGCTGACGGTGGAATCGTTCCCTTTGAAGGCGCGAGTTTATTAAGAACTTGTCCGCAGATTACGCAGATTGACGCAGATTTAGGTTTGAGATCATGCAGCGAGACGAACAGACATTTGCCATTATCGGTGCGGCAATGACAGTGCACAAGGAGCTTGGTGGCGGCTTTCTGGAAGCTGTATATCAGGACGCATTGGCTTCGGAGTTGGGATGTAATGGTGTTCTGTTTGTCAGGGAGGCTGAATTGCCAGTCTTTTACCGTGGCAATGTGTTGCACGCTGCTTATCGCGCATATTTTCTTTGCTATGGAATGGTGATTGTTGAACTGAAGGCGATCGGGAAACTATCTTCCAGAGAGGATGCACAGTTGCTAAATTACCTGAAAGCAAGCGGAAAACAGAAGGGACTATTGCTCAATTTTGGTGGCAGTAGCTTGGAATACAAGCGCATGGTCAGATCGAATAATCTGCGTGAATCTGCGTAATCTGCGGACAAAAGGTATTTGCCATGAAATTTAGCTCCGGCCGCAACGCTTCACATCGGCTTTGCCGATATGAGCCTGCACTGAAACTCAGTGTTGGCGTGACATTTTTCGAAGAGGATTAAGCCATGTCGCCACTTCGTTTTAAAATCTACCGTTACAACCCGGAAATCGACACTGCGCCCTATATGCAGGACTACGAGCTGGCGGTCGAGGCGGGGGAAATGATGCTGCTGGATGCGATCCTCCTGATTAAGGAGCAGGACGACAGCCTGTCCCTGCGCAAATCCTGCCGCGAGGGGGTATGCGGCTCGGATGCGATGAACATCAATGGCCGCAACGGCTTGGCCTGCATCACCCAGCTGTCGGAGCTGAAGCAGCCGATCGAGCTGCGCCCGCTGCCGGGCCTGCCGGTGATCCGCGATCTGGTGGTGGATATGACGCAGTTCTTCAAGCAGTACCACTCGATCAAGCCTTATCTGGTGAACAACGACCCGCCGCCTGAAACCGAACGCCTGCAGTCGGTTGCGGACAGGGCCGAGCTGGATGGGCTGTATGAATGCATCTTGTGCGGCTGCTGCAGCACCGCCTGCCCGTCGTTCTGGTGGAACCCGGACAAGTTTGTCGGCCCCGCCGGCCTGCTGCAGGCCTATCGCTTTCTGGCCGACACGCGCGACCAGGCCACCGCCGAGCGCCTGGACAACCTGGAAGACCCATATCGTTTGTTCCGCTGCCACAGCATCATGAGTTGCGTGGATGTGTGCCCCAAGGAGCTGAACCCGACCCGGGCGATCGGCAAGATCAAGGATATGATGGTCAAGAGGTCGGTGTGAAAAGCCGCGAACATGCGCTGGTGGAACGCATGCACTGGCGCTGCCGGCGCGGTTTGCTTGAGCTGGATATTGTGCTGGAGCGCTTTGTTGAGCACTATGCAGAGCTAGATGAGGCGCAGCGCAAGGTGTTTGATGAGCTGCTGGACCTGCCGGATACTGCGCTGTGGGATATCATTAGCGGCAAGACGCCGGTAGCACGTGCCGATCAGCGCGCACTGCTGGCAATAATGAATGCGGCCTGAGGGGCCAGTTTTTGATTTGGATTGAAGGGCTAAAAAGTATGGAAAAGAAACGTGTGGCAACGCTAACTCTGGATGACGGGCGCAGTGTGGAGCTGCCGATCATATCCGGCACACTGGGGCCGGATGTGCTGGATTTGCACAGTCTGGCCAAGCTCGGGCTGTTTACCTATGACCCGGCTTTTTTCTCCACCGCGAGCTGCTCTTCCAAGATTACCTTTATCGATGGCGACAAGGGGCTGCTGTATTACCGCGGCTACCCGATCGAACAGCTGGCGGAAAAATCGGATTTTCTGGAGGTGTGCTATCTGCTGCTGCACGGCGAGTTGCCTTCTGCTGAACAGAGCGCCGATTTCAACTACAAGGTGAAGCACCATTCCATGGTGCATGACCAGCTGGCACGTTTCTTCAGCGGTTTCCGGCGCGACGCACACCCGATGGCGGTGATGGTGGGCGTGGTGGGCGCGCTGTCGGCCTTCTATCACGATTCGCTCGACATCAACAACGCTGAGCATCGCGAAATATCGGCCCTGCGCCTGATTTCCAAGGTGCCGACCATCGCTGCGATGACCTACAAGTACAACATCGGCGAACCGTTCATGTATCCCAAGAACGCGTTCGGCTATGTCGAGAATTTCATGTACATGCTGTTTGCCACGCCGGCCGAGGAGTATGTGCCCAACCCCAAGCTGGTGCGTGCACTGGAGCGGATTTTCATTCTGCATGCCGATCATGAGCAGAATGCGTCGACCTCTACCGTACGCCTGGCCGGTTCCAGCGGTGCCAATCCGTTTGCCTGCGTTTCTTCCGGCATTGCCGCGCTATGGGGGCCGGCTCATGGCGGCGCCAACGAGGCGGTGCTGAAGATGCTGGAGGAAATCGGCGATGTGTCGCGCGTGGAAGAGTTCATGAAAGGCGTGAAGGAGAAAAAGTACCGCCTGATGGGCTTTGGTCATCGCGTCTACAAGAACATGGATCCGCGTGCCGCGGTGATGCGCGATACCTGTTATGAGGTGCTCAAGGAGCTGCATCTGGAAAACGACCCGCTGTTCAAGATGGCGCTGGCGCTGGAACAGATCGCCCTGAAAGACCCTTATTTTATCGAGCGCAAGCTGTATCCGAATGTAGACTTCTATTCCGGCATCGTGCTGCGTGCACTGGGCATTCCGACCAATATGTTCACCGTGATCTTCGCGGTGGGACGCACCATAGGCTGGATTTCGCAATGGAATGAAATGATGTCGGATACGGAGCGCAAGATCGGCAGGCCGCGCCAGCTGTATCTGGGGGCGACCAAGAGGAACTACGTGCCTGTCAAAAAACGCTGATCGGGGGCAGTCCGGCTGCAATAGCTTATGACAGAAAAAATAAAAAATTACATGCAGGCTATGCAGGACACCACACCCTTGTCGGGTGGCAACAACCTTTTTGTTGAAAGCCTGTACGAGGATTACCTCGCCAACCCGACTGCGATACCCGCGGAGTGGCGCAGCTACTTTGATGGACTGCAGGTTGGTGCTGCACATGACGTGGCGCACAGCCCCATCCAGCGTGCCTTTGCCGCCTTGCCCAAGCGTGCGGCAGAAGCGGCTGTGGCCGAGGTAAGTCTGGAGCGCAAGCAGGTTTCCGTGCTGCAGATGATCAACGCGCACCGTTTCCTGGGCGCGCGCATCGCCAATCTCGATCCGCTTAATCGCCATGCCAAGCCGGAAGTGCCTGAGCTCACCCTGGCGCATTACGGCTTTGGCGATGCCGACCTGGATACCACCTTCGAGACCGGCTCGCTGGTCGGTGCGCCGCGCATGACCCTGCGCGAAATCGTGCAGCTGCTGCGCCAGACCTATTGCAGCAGCATCGGCGCGGAATACATGTACATCAGCGACATCGCACAAAAGCGCTGGATACAGCAGCGCATTGAGGGCGCACGCGGTGCGGCGAATTACGAGTCAGAAAAAAAACGCGCCATACTGCAGCGCCTCACCGCGGCCGAAACACTGGAGCGTTATCTGCATACCAAGTATGTCGGGCAGAAACGCTTCTCGCTGGAAGGCGGGGAAACACTGGTGCCGCTGCTCGACCACCTGTTGCAGCGCGCGGGCAGCCAGGGGGTCAGGGAAACTGTCATCGGCATGGCGCACCGCGGCCGCCTCAACGTGCTGGTGAATATTCTGGGCAAGATGCCGTCAATGCTGTTTGCCGAGTTTGAGGGCATCCACGCCGAGCACCTGACCTCGGGCGACGTGAAATACCACAATGGTTTTTCTTCCGAGATCAAGCTGCCAGAGGGCTCCATGCACGTCACCCTGGCGTTCAACCCGTCGCATCTGGAGATCGTCAACCCGGTGGTGGAGGGCTCGGTGCGTGCGCGCCAGCACACCCGTGGCGATCACGACGGCAGCCTGGTGATGCCGGTGTTGCTGCATGGCGATGCGGCCTTTTCCGGGCAGGGCGTGGTGATGGAAACGCTCAATCTGTCACAGACGCGCGGTTATCGCACCGGCGGTACGGTGCACATCATCATCAACAACCAGATCGGCTTCACCACCTCGGATGCGCGCGATACGCGCTCCTCGCTGTATTGCAGTGACGTGGCCAAGATGATTGAGGCACCGATATTTCATGTGAATGCCGACGACCCTGAAGCGGTATTGCTGGTGACCGAGATTGCGCTGGATTACCGCATGAATTTCAGGCGCGATGTGGTGATCGACCTGGTGTGCTTCCGCAAGCTGGGGCACAACGAGCAGGACGAGCCGCTGGTGACGCAGCCCTTCATGTATCGCTACATCAACCAGCATCCCGGCACACGCGCCCTCTACGCCAAGCGCCTGGTCGATGCGGGCGTGATTGCGGTGCAGGAGGCGGAGGCGATGATTACGGATTATCGGCGCGCCATGGATGAAGGGCGCAGCCCGGTGGCAACGCTGAAGAAAGATGCACGGTATGACCATGCCACGCGCTGGGAAAAATACCTCGGGGACACTCCCTGGGATACGCCGCTGAACACGGCTGTATCGCGCGAGCGCCTGCAGCTTCTGGCCGAGCGCCTGACCAGCATTCCGGCAGAACTCAAGCTGCACGCCCGTGTGGAAAAAATCATGGAAGACCGGCGTGCCATGGGACGCGGCGAGTTATCGCTGGACTGGGGCATGGCGGAAAACCTGGCCTATGCCAGCCTGCTGACAGAAGGCTACGCGGTGCGCCTGTCCGGCCAGGACAGCGGTCGCGGTACTTTCTTCCATCGCCATGCCACCCTGCACGACCAGAACCGTGTGGTATGGCACCAGGGCGCCTATGTGCCGCTGCGTAATCTGCAGGATGGCCAGGCGGATTTCGTGGTGATCGATTCCATCCTTTCCGAAGAGGCGGTGCTGGCATTTGAATATGGCTATGCCACCGCCGAGCCGGATTCTCTGGTGCTGTGGGAGGCGCAGTTCGGCGATTTTGCCAATGGCGCGCAGGTGGTGATCGACCAGTTCATCACCTCGGGCGAGGCCAAATGGGGACGGCTGTGCGGGCTGGTAATGCTGCTGCCGCATGGCTATGAGGGGCAGGGTGCGGAGCACTCTTCCGGGCGCATCGAGCGCTATCTGCAACTGTGTGCCGACTACAATATTCAGGTGTGCATCCCCTCCACGCCGGCGCAGATGTTCCATTTGCTGCGCCGCCAGATGTTGCGCCCTTACCGCAAACCGCTCATTGTGTTCACCCCCAAGAGCCTGCTGCGCAGCAAGGATGCGGCATCTCCCTTGAAGTGGCTGGCCGAGGGTTCGTTCCAGCCGGTGCTGAGCGAAGCCGACACCCTGGATGCGGCCAAGGTGCGCCGCATCATCGTGTGCAGCGGCAAGGTCTATTACGATCTGATCGCGGCGCGCCGAGAGCGCGGCATTCAGGATATGGCCATCATCCGTCTGGAACAGCTGTACCCCTTCCCGCACCAGCTGTTTGAGGCACAGGTTGCCGCCTACCCGAATGCAACGGAAGTGATGTGGTGCCAGGAGGAACCGGGCAACCAGGGCGCCTGGC
Organism: Gallionellaceae bacterium; assembly: GCA_041488395.1. Lineage (GTDB taxonomy): Bacteria > Pseudomonadota > Gammaproteobacteria > Burkholderiales > Gallionellaceae > 39-52-133. The sequence continues at coordinate 10,232 of JBGPPE010000022.1, read as the reverse complement.
ACCGCATCCAGCATTATTTGCTGCGCCACCTGCGCGCCGGCATGCGCCTCGGTTATGCGCTGCGCCCCTCTTCGGCCGCACCCGCCGCCGGCTATCTGTCGGTGCATAGCGAACAGCAGAAGGCAGTGATCAATGCCGCCTTCCGTGAAGACATCAGTGTGACATCCAAGCCAGGAGCAAAACGCCATGCAAATTGAAGTGAAAGTGCCGCAACTCTCCGAGTCGATTTCCGAGGCTACCCTGTTGACCTGGAACAAACAGGTAGGCGAGGCAGTGAGCGAGGGCGAGAGTCTGATCGACATCGAAACCGACAAGGTGGTGCTGGAACTGCCGGCAGTGAAATCCGGCGTGCTGAGCAAAATCCTCAAACAGAGTGGCGACAAAGTTACCAGCGGTGAGGTGGTGGCTATTCTGGACAGCGAGGCCAAGCCCTCTGCCAGCAGCGCAGCCAAACCTGCGGCAGCAAGCAAGACGGAGGCTGCAGTGATGCCGGCAGCGCGCAAAATTGCGGCAGAAATGGGTGTGTACACGGCAGGGATCAGTGGCAGCGGACGCGGCGGGCGCGTGACCAAGGAAGATGTGCTCAAGGCAGCTGAAGCGCCTGCCGAGAAAGCCGCTGCAGCGGTGGCCAAAATTCCGCAGGCCGAATCAGGCGGCCGTATCGAACAGCGTGTGCCGATGACGCGCATTCGCCAGCGCATTGCCGAGCGCCTGCTGCAATCGCAACAGAACGCCGCCATCCTCACCACCTTCAATGAAGTCAACATGCAGCCGGTGATAGAGCTGCGCAATAAATACAAGGATGCCTTCGAGAAGAAACACGGCGTGAAGCTGGGCTTCTCCTCCTTCTTCATCAAGGCGGCCGTGCTGGCGCTGCAGAAATTCCCGATTGTGAATGCCTCCGTGGATGGCAGCGACATCGTTTACCACGGCTATTACGACATCGGTGTGGCCATCGGCAGCGAGCGCGGCCTGGTGGTTCCCATCATTCGCGATGCCGACAAGCTGTCGCTGGTTGACATCGAAAAACAGATCGCCGATTTTGCCGCGCGTGCCAAGGATGGCAAGCTCACCATGGAGGAGCTTACCGGTGGCACCTTCTCCATCACCAATGGCGGCGTGTTCGGTTCCATGCTTTCCACCCCCATCATCAACCCGCCGCAGAGCGCCATCCTCGGCATCCATGCCACCAAGGACAGGCCGGTCGCCGAAAACGGTCAGGTGGTGATACGCCCGATGAATTACCTCGCGCTGTCCTACGATCACCGCATCGTCGATGGGCGCGAAGCGGTGCAATTTCTCGTCACCATCAAGGAAGCGCTGGAATATCCGGGACGTGTGCTGCTGGATCTCTAGCTAAAGGAGCAAGTCATGGCTGAATTTGATGTGCTTGTCATCGGTGCCGGTCCTGGCGGCTATGTTGCAGCGATCCGCTGCGCGCAGCTGGGCTTGAAGGTGGCCTGTGTGGACGAGTGGAAAAATCCGCAGGGCCAAGCCAGTCTCGGTGGTACCTGCCTGAATGTGGGCTGCATCCCGTCCAAGGCGTTGCTGGAATCCTCGGAGAATTTCGAGCGTGCATCTCATGACTTTGCCGCGCATGGCATTGCCCTGTCCGGCGTGCAGATTGACGTGGCAAAGATGCTGGCGCGCAAGGACAAGATCGTGGCGGATTTCACTTCCGGCATCAGCCAGCTGTTCAAGAAAAACAAGGTGACCCCGCTGCATGGCCGCGCCAGTCTGGCCGGCCGTGAGGGCGAACGCTGGAAGGTGGCCGTGGCAGGGGGCGAGGAGGTGCGTGCGAAACACGTCATCATCGCCACCGGCTCAAGCCCGCGAGCTTTGTCGCAAGCGCCGCTGGATGGCGAACTCATCGTGGATAACGCGGGTGCGCTGGCGTTCACTGAGGTACCCAAACGCCTGGCCATTATCGGTGCCGGGGTCATCGGGCTGGAGCTGGGCAGTGTGTGGCGCAGACTGGGCAGCGAGGTAACCTTACTGGAGGCTGCACCTGGCTTTATGCCGGCTGCCGATGAGCAGGTGGCCAAAGAGGCGCTGCGCGCATTCAGCAAGCAGGGCTTGAAAATACATCTGGGTGTGCAGATTAACAAGGTGACATCGACCAAAAAAGAACTGAGTTTGTCTTGGCGTAATGCGCAGGGTACTGCGCATGAACTGGCTGCAGATAAACTGATCGTGGCAGTGGGCCGTGCGCCGAATACCGCGGGACTGGGCGCCAAAGAAGCCGGCCTGAAGCTGGATGCGGCTGGTCGTATCGAGGTGGACGCGCATTGCCGCAGCAATTTGCCGAACGTGTACGCGGTGGGGGATGTGGTGCGTGGCCCCATGCTGGCGCACAAGGCATCTGAAGAAGGTGTCATGGTGGCTGAGCTGATTGCGGGGCAGGCCGGGCACTGCGACCTTAATCTGGTGCCCTGGGTGATGTATGCCACACCGGAGATTGCCTGGGTGGGCCGGACCGAACAGCAATTGAAACAAGACGGGGTGGCGTACAAGGCTGGGCAATTCCCCTTTATGGCCAATGGCCGCGCGCGTGCGCTGGGCGACACGCTGGGTTTTGTGAAGATTCTTGCCGATGCGGCGAGCGACCGTATCCTCGGTGTGCACATCATCGGTGGCATGGCCTCGGAACTGATCCAGCAGGCGGTGCTGGCAATGTCGTTCTCCGCCAGCAGTGAAGACTTGGCGCGTACCATCCACGCGCATCCCTCCCTGTCTGAAGTGGTGCACGAAGCTGCACTGGCGGTGGATAAACGCGCACTGCATATTTAAACCGATCAAATTTTAAACAGGGTCTGACCATGAGCTTTCGCGCCTACCGGATTTTCAGCGAGGACAACAAGAGTGTCGGCCGTTTCGTTGATCTGATTCAGGATGATCTCGATCCGGGTGAGGTGGTGATACGCACTGCTTACTCCAGTGTTAACTACAAGGACGCCCTGGCGGCAACCGGTGCCGGCAAGGTGATCCGGCGCTTTCCCTGCATCGGCGGCATCGATGTGGCAGGGGTGGTGGAAAGCTCGCAGGATGCGCGTTTCAAGACGGGTGATGAAGTGCTGGTTACCGGCTATGAGATGGGGGTGGCACATGACGGCGGCTTTGCCGAGCATGTGCGTGTGCCGGCGGACTGGGTGGTACGCCTGCCGCGTGGCATGTCGCTGCTGGAGGCTATGGTGTATGGCACGGCAGGCTTTACCGCGGCACTGGCGATACACCGCCTGGAGCAAAACGACTTGCGCCCGGAAAATGGCAAGGTTGTGGTGACGGGTGCGACCGGTGGCGTTGGCAGTCTGGCCATCATCATGCTGGCCCACCTGGGGTATCAGGTAGTGGCGGTAACCGGAAAAGAAAGCGAGCATGAGTATCTGAAGCAGCTGGGGGCGAGCGAAGTGCTGCCGCGCAGTGAACTCGATCTGGGCAGTACGCGTCCGCTGGACAAGATGCAATGGGCAGGTGCACTGGATGCGGTAGGCGGACAAATGCTGGCCTGGTTGCTGCGCACCACTCAGGTGAACGGTGCGATTGCCAGTTTCGGCAATGCCGGCGGTGTGGAGTTGAACACCACAGTGTTTCCCTTCATTTTGCGCGGCGTGCGCCTGATCGGCATAGATTCGGCCGACACTGCCATGTCGCTGCGTCAGAACATCTGGCGCCGCCTGTCGACAGATTTGCATACCCAGAAACTTGGCATGGTTGCCCATACCATCCCCTTTGAACAGCTGCCGCAGGTGTTTGAGAAAATGCTGCACGGATCAATCCGCGGCCGCACCGTGGTTAAAATCGGGGCTTGAGATGTGTGCGCCCGCCAGATTTAGCGTGCTATAATCGCGCCCCTTCCAGCAGGGCGAAAGTGGCGGAATTGGTAGACGCACTGGATTTAGGTTCCAGCGCCGCAAGGCGTGAGAGTTCGAGTCTCTCCTTTCGCACCATCATCTTTAACATATTGATTTAATTAACTATTTTGACTTGCGCTTTGAGTGGCAAGCCTTTGTATAAACAGGGCATTTTGTTTTTACAATGACAAGGGATTCCTCGGCGACGTAAATGTTTTGGGGCACATTTTGGGTGACACAGAGGCGCGTGTTACCCAAACGCCAAGATTGTGTTCCATAGACTGGTTTTGCTCCTGCTAATTGTGCAATCCCTGATTCGGTATCTTCATCGTCTCCCTTTCCATGAGCAACTCAAATCCATGAGCAACTCAAATTTTACGTTACCATCGGGAGACGTTTTTCCGGGGAAAGATCAGTTTCCAGTCATGTCAATATGCCGTTCGGCCTAGTCCCTCAACTTCCTTCACCTTGCCTTCGCGTGCGGCTATAGTGCGCACCGCAGCAAGCGGGGTTCGTTCTTGATTTTCTTCCTATCTGTTCTGATAGTTTTGTCGATTCCGCAACGTTGCTAAATTGCTGGATGGTGTTTGTTCTTCGAGGTGTTATTCGTATTGGGTAAGCCGTGTGGAGAGGTAAACGCATTCTGTTAACCGCATGGCTATCGATTGGGCGCTTTGATGAACGGGTGTTGTGGAAGTTGGGTATTGCATAGACGCAGGAGAGCTGCGTTGCTCTGTGTGCTATCAATCACCCTGATGCAGACCGCTCACGCTCAGTCTACCGAAACCCCCGACTCTGCCGATCAGCGCAACCGAACCAAAGAAGAGGCAATCGAGCGCGAGCGCCAGCAGCAGGCGCCTCGCGTGGACCTGCAGGGCAGGGCTGCCCAACCTGCCGCCAGGTTGGCGCTGCCCGAAGAGACCCCCTGTTTCAGAATTGACCAGTTTGTGCTGGAAGTGCCCACCCAACTACCCGCCACAACGCGCCAGCTGGGCGCCAGCGTGGCGCCCGGTGACCGCTTCCATTTCGCATACGACTACCTGCGGCAATATCGTGGCAGTTGTGTCGGGCGGCAAGGTGTCGGCCAGCTGCTTTCCCAAGTGACCGACCTTATTTTGAGCAGGGGATACACCACAACACGCCTAGGCATTCCCGAGCAGGATCTATCCACTGGCACCCTCAAACTCACCCTGATACCCGGTGTTATCCACCAGCTGCGCTACGCTGATCCGAACGACAGAAGCCATTTCAATGCCTTTCCGTCCGGCGCAGGTGAACTGTTCAACCTGCGCGATTTCGAGCAGGGCCTGGAACAGATGAAACGCGTGACCAGCCAGGATGTCGACATGCAGATTGTTCCGGCCGGCGTGCTGGGCGAAAGCGACGTGGTGATCAGCGTCAAGCGCACCAAGCCCTGGAAAATCATCGCCAGTCTGGATGACTCCGGCACCAAGGGCACCGGCAAGCTGCAGGCGGGCCTCACCTTCGGCCTGGACAACCTGTTCAATGCCAGCGACATCCTGACCTTCGGCACCACCAGTGATGGCGAGCGCGATGGCCAGCTGCGCGGCACGCGCGGCTACAACGCCAGTTACTCGATTCCTTACGGCTACTGGACCGCAGGCGTGAGCGCAAATGACTACCTCTATCACCAGCAGATTGCCGGCGCCAGCCAGACCTTCGTCTCCAGCGGCGACTCACAGAATGTCGATGCCAAACTTGCCTACCTGTTCTATCGCGACCAGTTCCAGAAATACAGCGTGCAATTCCGCACCGGCAAACGCTGGAGCCATAGCTACATCGACGACACCGAAGTCGAAGTGCAATACCGCAACACCAGCTTTGCCGAATTGGCGCTGATCCACAAACGCTATATCGGCCAATCCCAGCTGGACATCACCGCTGCCTACCGCTGGGGGACACCCTGGTTCGGCGCGCAAAGCGACGCTGCCAATCTGCCGGACAGCAGCCCTCGCCTCAATTACCAAGTGCAGACCCTGGATGCCAGCCTGATCACGCCTTTCAAGCTGTGGGAAACGCCGCTTAACTACAGCGTCACCTTGCGCGCCCAGAATGCGAACACGCCACTGTACGCCTCCGAGTGGATATCCATCGGCAGCCGCTGGACCGTGCGTGGCTTCGATGGCGAGAACACCCTTGGCGCCGAGAAGGGCTTCTACCTGCGCAACGAACTGGGCATGCCTTTCCGGGAAGGGCGGCATACCGTCTATATCGGGCTGGACTACGGCAAGGTCTACGGCCCCAACGTGGCCAATCTGGCCGGCGACGAACTGGCTGGCGCCGTGGTAGGGCTGCGCGGCAGCCCGCTGCAGAACATGAACTACGACATCTTCGCCGGCGTGCCGGTGAGCAAGCCGGGCGGGTTTCGCACAGCGGAACCGACGGCCGGCTTCAGTTTGAATTACCAGATCTGATACTCGATAACCCTTTCACGGATAGCGACGACCATGAACCATCAGCTGAGCTCCGAATCGATTCTCTTCAATCCAGCCTCGCGCCGTACCATCGCTTGGCTCACCCTGCTGGTCTACATTGGCTATCCATTGGCCGCCACTGCACAGGTTGTGGCGGATTCCGCAGCCTCTGCACAAAAGCGCCCGGTCATCGATACCACTGCCAACGGCATCCCGCTGGTGCAGATCGCCACACCCAATGCATCCGGCCTGTCGCATAACCAGTACACCCAGTACAACGTCGATCCCGGCGGCCTCATCCTCAACAACAGCGCCGGCAACGTACTCACCCAGCAGGCTGGCTACGTGTCGGGCAACCAGAACCTGGCCAACGGCTCCGCCCGCATCATCCTTAACGAAGTCACCGGCACCTCTGCCAGTCAGCTCAACGGCTATACCGAAGTGGCCGGCCAACGTGCCGAAGTCATCATCGCCAACCCCAACGGCATTACCTGCAACGGCTGCGGCTTCATTAACACCAGCCGGGGCGTGCTCACCACCGGCACGCCGATGTTCGGCGGCAGCGGCAGCCTGGATGCCTTCCGCGTCAGCGGCGGCGAAATCAGCATTGGCAGCAGCGGCCTCAACGCCAGCAACACCAGCCAGCTCGACCTCATCGCTCGCAGCGTCAAAGTGAATGGCGAGCTGTGGGCTAACGAGCTCAACGTCATCAGCGGTACCAATCAGGTGAACTACGCCAACCTGGGTGTGCAGGTCATCAATGGTGACGCCAACAAACCCACCGTCGGCATCGACGTGGCCCAGCTGGGCGGCATGTATGCCAACAAGATTCGCCTGGTCGGTACCGAGGCTGGTGTGGGCGTGAATAGCCAGGGCAACATTGCCACGCAGGCCGGCGACATCACCATCGACAATCAGGGGATGGTGACGCTGGCAGGAAACACCAGTGCAGGGGGCAATCTCAACATCAGTAGTGGCACGGGAATCCAGAACACGGGCACCCTGCAGAGCCAGCAATCGACACAGCTGACCTCACAAGGCGATCTGACCAATAGCGGCAACATTTATGCATTGGGTAACTTGGCCGCACAGGCCGCCAATATCACGACGAGCGGCAATCTGGGGGCGGGAATTGATGCTACAGGCAATGCCGTGCCGGGCGTAACGCTCACTCTGAATGCCACTGCTTCAGCAGGCACCATCACCAATTCCGGCCGCATCGCGGCAGACAACCTGTCAAGCAACAGCTACACCTTCACCAATACCAGTACCGTCCTGGGCGGCAGCGTAACGCTTGCGGCGTATAACCTCGACAACCTGGGCACCAATGCCTATATCGGCGCATCGCGCGTAGTGAATCTGAAAGTTGCCAATGCGCTGAACAACTACGACACCTTGCTGGAGACAGAGGATGCTGCCAATCCGAGCGCTTCGCGCGCAACCATCTTCAGCTTGGGCGATATCAACATAGGCTCGGCGCTGGATGCCAGTGGCAATCCAGTTGCAAATACCGCCAGTGTCACCAACTCATCCGGTACCATCGAGGCAGGAAATACACTGCGCATCAGCGCTGACCAGATCACCAACAAACGTACAGTGGTGGGTCTGGAGTGGGGAGCTTCGTGGAGTGGTGCACAGGTGGTGGGCACCAATGGCACTGGTGGTGCCATGGGCGACCCAACCTACATTCCTAGCTACAGAGACCAGAATTTCATCGCAACGACGACTGCACGATCAAAAATGGTATCGGGTGGCGACATGCTGCTCAGTGGTGGTTCACTGTTAAACGATTACAGCGACATCATTGCCGGTGGCACGCTCACTACGCAGATGAGTGGCGCTATCGTGAATAATGGCATGGCATTTCAGCGCGAAGAAACTCGTACTGGTCGATACACCTATCAGGTATGGACAGTGGTTGGGGGGCATGGTGAATGTTACCCATGCCATTGGGTGTCTGACTACGGCTGGGCGACAACTACGACCCCCTATACATATGGACCAGCTTATTCCGATATATCAGCACCCCAATCGACATTGGGTATTGGTTCGGTTTCCGTGAATGCTGGTGCCGTTAGCTCCATCAGCGTGCCGACAAGTGGCCCGTTTACCATCCAGTCTCAGCCCAATCAGAACTATTTGGTTGTCACCAATCCTCAATTCACCAACTACCAGACTTTCGTTTCCAGCGATTACATGATGGATCGCCTGGTGCTGGACCCGGGCATGATCCAGAAGCGTCTGGGCGATGGCTTCTATGAACAGAAACTGGTCGCTGATCAGATCATGCAGGCCACTGGCAAGCGCAATCTGACTGGTTTCAGCAACATCCAGTCCAGCTATCAGGCGCTGATGGATGCCGCACTGGCGGAATTACAGGATCTCAAACTGATTCCCGGTGTGGCACTGAATAAAAACCAGATCGCCGCCCTGCGCCATGACATCGTGTGGATGGTGGCTGAGGACGTGAAATTGCCGGATGGCAGCACTGTGAAGGCGCTGGCGCCCAAGGTCTATTTCAGCCAGAGCAGCCAGATGCGGCTCAACCAGGGCGGCTCGCTGATTGCCGCCAATGAAATCACCATCCAGACAGGTGGTGTGCTCGACAACCAGGGACGAATCATCAGCGATACCGCCACCAACCTGATCGTGGGTGACCTGGTGAATCATGGCGCGGTACAGAGCGGTGGTGCCTTCTATATGCAGGCGGCGAATGATGTGAACAATCTGTCCGGCACGCTGGCAGGCGCAGATGTGCAGGTTATTGCAGGCCGGGATATCAACAATCAGCGCAGCAGCGATGAATCGGGTCTGCATCAACAAGGCAATATCATTGCAGGCAATAGCCTGAACATGACAGCAGGACATGACATCACCATGGCCGCCGGGGGCGTGCAGACTGGCGGCAATGCCAGCCTGGTAGCGGCAGGCAAGGTTGATATCGGCGTGCTGGAAACACATAACAGCAATCGCGGCGGCAACAACAGCTATATCGATACGACCACCAATCTGGGCAGTACGCTGGATATCGGTGGCAATCTTGCAGTGCAGTCCGGCAAGGATATGACCCTGACCGCCGCAACGCTGAATGCCGGCGGCAACATGACACTATTGTCCGGTGGCAACCTGGACATCAAGGCTGCCAAGGATACAAGATCATCTGGCTATAGCACCGAAAGCAATCAGGCCAGGAATTACGATGAAACCGTTCGTGGCAGCGCGCTTACGGCAGGTGGCAACCTCATTCTTGCCGCAACGGCACGGAAAGGTGAAGGGCATGAAGATGACGATAGTCATTCCAGTGGCCATAACATCAACCTGGAAAGCGCCACGCTGGCCAGCAACGCCGGTACGCTGGCACTGGTGGCAGACAACAACGTCAACATCGGCGTAACCGAAGAGAAACATTCTGCCTACTTTGCCACCCATGAAGAAAATAATGGCTTCTTTTCCAGCAAGAGCACCGACAGGCGCAGCCTCAGCAAACAGAGCTATGCCATTGGCAGTGAGCTGAGCGGTGAAAGCGTGCTGGTCCAGGCCGGCACGCCAGGCAAGGACGACCATGGCAAGGACGACCACAGCAAGGACGACCACAGCAAGGACGACCACGGCAATGACGGCAATATCAACGTCACCGGCAGCAGCATCGCCGGCACGGGCGACGTCTCTCTGCAGGCTGCAAATGACGTTTCTATCAAGGCGGCTACAAGCACCAGCAGTTCCAGCAGCTATAGCCGCACCAAGGAAAGCGGCCTGATGAGCAACGGCGGGCTCAGCATCACCTTTGGTGAGCGTGAGCAAACCGACAAATACGACAGCACCAACACCCTGCAGAGTCAGAACCGCAGCATGGTGGGCAGCACCGGTGGCAACCTGAACGTCAAGGCCGGTGGCAACGCACTGGTGAGCGGCAGTGATCTGGTGGCGGCAAACGACCTCAAGGTTG
>JBGPPE010000021.1:0-26165 GCA_041488395.1 Gallionellaceae bacterium | reverse complement strand
CGACTGTGTACTCAACGCTTGCGGATTGATCGTGTCCGGATAGCTACGCCCGTTCAGCAGGAAGTATTTGTCCTTCAGGTCAACGAAGGTTTCCGGGTTGAAGGTCATGCCGACGAAGTGGAAGTTCGGGTCGAAGCCATGCATCTGGATCGGGTACTCGACGTCGTAGGCGGTCGATCCGTCGCCGTCGTTATAGGCATACATCTTGTTGGCAGCACGTGTCACGCTATTGCTGGGTGGCAACGGTGTTGAACAGAGAATGTCATTGGCGCAGTCGGAACGCGTGCGCGGATTGGTCTGCTGCGCTACCACTCCGTCATAAAGGGAGGCCCCCACCGGAACCCGATTTTGCCGCGGCCGCACGTAAATCTGCCCCACCATGCCCATCTGCAGGTGCTCGGGCGGAGTAATGTGACAGTGCCAGAAATAGGTGCCCGCATCGGGTGCGAGGTAGTAGTAGGTGAAGCTGCCGCCGATATTGATGGCAACCGAGGCGTCCGGTACACCGTCGAAGAATGCGGAGGCGTTGGGATAGCCGTGGAAGTGCACGGTATGCTGCTCAAACAGGTCGGGACGCATGATCTGGCCGACATTGGTCAGGGTGAGGAAGAACTCGTCATCCTCGTCAAGCGCCATCAGCGGTGCCGGCTCGTTGCCATTCAGCACACCCACATCCATGATCACCCGCGGATCGACATGGCCGTTTATCTGGTTGGGGGGCACAGACATCGGATCAGGGGTGAGGCCGACCGCGCCGTTGAAAGTTGTGGACGGATTCGGCTCACCGATGCCGGGTACGGTGGTGGCAAGTGCGTTAAACACCGATGCCGGCTCCGTGCCTGGCAGGCCATTGACCATATTGGCCAGGCCGGACAAGGGGCCGAAGGCAAACAGGTAGGTCTGGGTGCCGTCACCCATCGTCGCAAAACCGTCACCGCCAGAAATTTGCTGGCACTTGATCTGGCCACCAACCGGATTGGCATTGGGGTCGGTCGGCGCCGTTGGATGCAGCATGGTGGTTGTTGGGCACTGCACACCGAAGCTGGAAGCTTGCGCGTTTACAGCAAGAACACTCAGCAGCAATGCGGGCAGCAGTCGCCAGCAGTGAGGAAAGTTCATCATGATGCATCCTCCTTCCCGTTTACAGGCACACTAGGCCCTGGTAAGAAAAAATCGCGATTTTTCCCGGCAGCCAGTGCCTTACTCCCCCAATTAACCTGGGAGTGCGCACTGCACAACTTGAAAGGAAAAGGCTCAAGGAAAATCGGCGCCGGAATTGACAACGTTATCTTTGGGCAGTAAATCCGGATAGACTGGAAGTCCGCAAACAGCGTGCTGCTAACCAGCAACCTCGCGGGCAATCTGTAGGAAAATAGATGATCATTAAACATATGACCTCCTGCCAAGACTAGTTACGCTGCGCGGTTGCTACACCAATAAAATGCCACGCAACATTGGCAGCAATTTAACAATGAACGCGTTATTGGACGGTATCCGTTGAATCACCTATTTCGCTCAGGCAGACACCCCAATCTGAAGCTACAGTGTGTTGCTGCATCGTATTAAATAGCGCGGCACAGACTGCGCAGGTACGCAGTGTCAGGCAACAGCAAAATTTTCACACTGAGTAAAATCTCGCATTTCGTTACAGCCAGGACTTTATTTGGTGGGGAGGGAAACACTGTAGAAGACTGCCCCCGCCTGATGGCGCACAGGAGCAAAGTTGAATGGAACATGCACAGTTAAGCGATCCGGGCAGCCACACGATCAGGGGAAATGCCGTAGCCCCTAATGACTGGAAAGGATGCCGTCCACGATCGCGGAGATTTCCATTGTGCTTAACTTATCCTTCACGATGAAATGATCCGCACCGCAGTTTAGCGCCGCATCCCGATATTCCTGCAGGTCATAACTGGTGATCACGCAGATTTTCGTTTCGGTATTATTGGATTTGATGATTTTCGTGATATCGAGACCGCTTAATCCCGGCAACCTGACATCCATGAAGATAAGGTCGGGGTGGTAAGCGGGGACGTAGTTAAGTGCCGCCTCGCCGTCCGCCACTTCTGCGATGGACATGGCAGGAAAAGACCGCGCGAGAATCTGGTGTAATGACTGGCGAAATGCGTCACTGTCATCCACTATCAGAGTATTGAACATCATCCTCGATTCTAGGACTGTAATTGTCGCCTGAGTGCCAGCATCCGTAGAAGTGAATGCAATCTCGTTTTCCAGCACATTCCCGACAAGCAGCCCTGTTATAACTCTTTCCGATACTTCCGGTAGTAGCCCAGCACCTTGGGCACATATTTCCTTGTTTCGCGGTTGGGCGGAATATGGTTGCCATGCTTGATAACTGCACTTTCACCGGCGTTATAGGCAGCGAGCGCCAGACTCACGTCGTTATCAAACATCAACAAAAGATCGCGCAGATATTTCGCGCCACCATGGAGGTTCTGCTCCGCGTCGAACGAATCTGTCACACCATAGCGCCTCGCTGTCGCCGGCATAAGCTGCATCAGGCCAACAGCACCTGTCTTGGAAACAACTGTCGGATCGTAGCGCGACTCTACCGAGATCACGGCATGCAGCAGGGCACTATCCAGGCCGTAACTACGGGCGGCATCATCGACGATGCGCTTATACCGGGCCTTGTCGGCAAGGAGGTGATGCGGCTTCTGCACAACGACTACAGGCGCAGCAAGTGCAACAACAGGCGCATTGTTGTTCTGCCCGGCGATTAACACCTGGTAGCGGTCATCCGCGGGCACATTGCTCAGACTCACCGAGCCATCGTTGGCGGTAAACGCGTAAACACCGTCAGCAGCGTGTGCAACAAGGCCGCATCCAAACAGCCATTGCAGAAGAAGAATGCACAGCAATTTTTTCATCGCGCACCTCGCGTGGAAATTTCCCTTAATGCGAGCTCAACTTTATGCAAGGCGGTGTTACATCGCAATACACTGGATACTGTAATACTGCAGGGGGTAGCAGTGGCATCCTTCCCCGTCTGGCCCTTGATCTCTCAGGGGTGTCCGTACCTTGGCACCAAGCCTAGGAAACCAGCAAGCCCTTCTCTATGGCATAGGCTGTCAGCATGGACGCATTGTGCAAGTCGAGTTTCTTCATCAGGTTGGAGCGGTGCTTTTCTACGGTCTTGACGCTCAGGCAAAAATAATCGGCAATGTATTTGTTCGGGTGCCCTTCGGCCACCAGTTTCAGCACTTCGCGCTCGCGATGCGTCAGTGTTTCCCATGGGCTAGATCCTGAAGAAACGGTGTGCCCTGTGCCGAGGTAGCCGTAGATTACTTTTGCCGATATGTCCGGGCTCAGGTAGGACTTCCCGTTCAGCACGCTGCGTATCGCCACGCGCAATTCGTCGTGTGTCACATCCTTGAGAATGTAGCCGTCAGCTCCGGCGCGCAGGCTTTCGTGGATATATTCATCGGTCTTGTGGATGGTCATCACCAGCACCCGCGTTTCCGGGTAGCGCCGCTTGATATCCAGTATCGCCTCGATGCCGTTCATCCCCGGCATGTTCAGGTCCATCAGCACCAGATGCGGCGATAGCGCCCCCACTGCCTGGATCGCATCGCGGCCATTTGCGGCCTCGCCGACTATCTCGATATCCGTGTCTTGCGACAGCAGGGCACGCAAGCCGGCCCGCAGCAGCGTATGGTCTTCTACAATCAACAGGCGATATTTGTTATTCACGATGCACCCCCTATGAATATTCCAGCGTTAAACAATTCCCTTGATGTTTACCTCGGCAGCCTTGAACCATAACGCCCTGGCAAGCTCATGAACACCCAGTCGGTGTACTTCATCTTATCCTCAAAAGCGGCATCGGCGAAGCTGAAGTTATGCTTCTTGACCGGCTCATCTTCAGACAGACTGTACACGCCGAAGATTTCTCCACTCGGTCCCTTGAGCAGCCCCCATGTCGAACTTCCGGTAATCGGATCGTTATAAATCTTGCGCAAATAGCGTTGCATATTGGGAGTGCGCGGATCCTGCAGCAGATCTTCCAGCTTCATCGGAAAGCGCACAGAGCCAATCTGTGCATGCCTGGCATATTGACCGATAGCGTGACGGAACTGGCTGCCGACAAACAGCAGTTCCTGTTCCTTCTCACGCTTCACTGCCATGTACCAGACCTCCTCTACCGAGGTCAGGACAACTCCCATGACAGCAATGACAATCAACAGGGCGATATAGGTAAACCCGGCTGACGTGAACGACGCCGGCAAAGAATTCCGCGCAGATGTGAGTTTTATTTCGTTCATGTTCATGGCGGATTCACCAATTTTTATACTCGGTGCCATCCCGTGCGTTTCCCGGTGCACCGCTCTTTACGTCGTATACGCCACCTTTTTCCGGCACATCGGGCGGCACAATGATCCAGCTCGTATTGACACCGGTAACGGGGTCCAGCGGCAGGCTGCGCAAGTATTTCTTGCTCACCAGCATATCGAGCGTATCGGGGTACTTGCCGTTGTCGCCGTAATACCTGTCCAGTGCCTGCCGTGTCAGGGAAAGATTTTCGCGCAGTATGGTTTCCCTGGAACTGTCAACGCTATGAAAATAGCGTGGCATGGCCAGACTTACCAGCAGTGCGATGATCGCCATCACCACCAACAGTTCGATCAGGGTAAAGCCGGTTTTGTCATAGCGGAACATGGTTCTCGCTCCTCACCATTTTCTGTAGCTGATGCCATTCAGGGCGACACTGCTCGATAATGAATACACGTCAAATACATCATCCCCCTCCTCTGGATCATCGGCACTGCTGGCATAGCTCCTTTTCCCCCAGGTTTCATCATCAGCTTTCTCCGGATCATTGAACATCGGGTCACGCGGGATACGCCGCAAAAAATAAATCATCTTTTTCTGATCCGGATCAGTCTCATCTGCGACACCATCCACCAACACCTTGAGCGAAGGCGGATAACCGGATTGCTCCATTGAGGTTTTCACCCGCCCTTCATCCACAGCCAGTTTGTAGTTGTCGATCGCCCCGCGAATCTGGCGCAGGGCCAGGTGAAGATCCTGCTCCTTGTCGCGCTGTACAGCCAGCTCCGTCATCGGCAAGGCCATGCTTGCCAGCAAGCCGACAATCGCCACGGTGACCACCAGTTCGATCAGCGTGAATCCGCAATGAATGTGCCTGCTCATTGCGCCACCGTAATGGAATACGGCTCGGGAGCGGTTAGTGCCAGTGCGCCACCGCCGGTTGCGGCCGCATTGAAGTTCCTCACCGATATCTGCGACGATGGCGCTACGCTGGTCACTTCGAATACGACCGTGACGATGCTGCCTCCACCACTGGCTCCGCCGGTCCCCGTTCCGGACAATCCAACCTGTATCGTGCCATTCTTCTGGTTGATCATCTTGATGAGGTTGGATTTGGCATCACTCTGTTTCATCGCATCCTCTTCTATCACGTCAACCGCCTTCAGCACAGCAGGGTCATAGGCCACCTGGAAGCCCAGGCTTTTTGCTCCAAGCGGTGCCGAGTTGTTGAGCGTCAGGCTGATCCTGTCGCCCACCTTCGCCTGCTCTGGACCGGCCCAGGACAGCACCGCTGGCGATAACACCGCATCAATAACCGGCCTGGAAGCTGCGGCGGATGGCACATTGGCAGGTGGCAGCGGCACACTGCTTACCGCTGTTGCAGGTGCTGCAGGTGTTGTTTGCGCTGCTGGCGGCAGGGCGCTGTTAAAGCCGACACTGCCCAGCGATTTCATCACGAAAGAGTTGCTGCGCAAGGCGGATTCCGTGCCCGACCAATATTCCACCTCGCGCGCATCCGGGTAGGAATTTCTTCCGACGATACGCGGCGTGATGGAAAGGATGATTTCAGACTTGCTGGTGTCATCCCTGTGGCTGGAGAACAGATGTCCCAGGATCGGCAGCTGGCCGAGACCCGGCACCTTGTCGGCATTCTTGCGGTCCTGGTCATTGATCAGGCCGGCCAGAATCTGTGTTTCCCCGTCCCTCAGGCGCAGCAGGGTCGAGGCGTTGCGCGTGCCGATCTTATAGGCCACCGAGCCACTGGGATTGGGTACCGAATCGCCGATAGTGCTCACATCGAGATTGATCTTGATGGAAACGTCGTTGTCGAGGTGTATCTCGGGTTCGACCTCAAGCTTCATGCCCACATCCAGATACTGGACGCTGCCGGTAACCACAGGCAACCCGGTCGCAACCGGTGTTACGGCGTTGGTGATCACCGGAACACGGTCGCCGATCATGATCTTGGCCTTCTCGTGATTACGTACGCGAATGCGCGGACTGGCGAGCAGATTGGTATTGCTGTCCTGCAGCAACAGGCTCAGCGTTGCGCTCAGCGGGCTTGCCAGCAGATCATCGCTGCCCAGCGCGCGCAGTTGTCCCAGAGTGGTGGCAGTGGTCGGCGTACTCAGGCTGAAGCTGCTCGGCCACTTGACGCCCAACTGGCTCAGGCGTGTGGTGCTCACTTCCAGCACCTCCACTTCCAGCATGACTTCAGGGTCGGGTACATCCTGGTCTGCGATCATTTTCTCGGCCAGGCGGATGGCTTCCGGTGTATCACGCATCACAAGCGAGTTGGTTTTTTCATTGACCAGAATATCCTTGGTCTTGAGCAGCGTTTTGAGCAGCGTCATCATCTGCTTGGGATCGGCATTGGTGAGATGGAAGCTGCGGATCTTGAGATCCTGGTAATCCTTGAGTTTGGCCGGGGTGTTGGGATAGACAAACACCGTGTTGTCGCTGATGATTTTTTTCTCCAGCTGGCTCTGCAGCAGGATCAGGTCGATCGCATCTTCAACCGAGACATCCTTGACGAATATCGAAGTTTTGAGGTCAGGCCTCACATCCTTGTCGAGCAGGACATTAATGCCGCTGGTGCGCGACAGCGCCTCGAA
The DNA here is from genome assembly GCA_041488395.1 of Gallionellaceae bacterium. Taxonomy (GTDB): domain Bacteria; phylum Pseudomonadota; class Gammaproteobacteria; order Burkholderiales; family Gallionellaceae; genus 39-52-133. Next base: position 19,257 of record JBGPPE010000021.1, on the reverse strand, counting down.
CACCATTTTCAGGTTGGCATCACGAAATTGCAGGGTCACCGGCTTTCTGAATTGCGCCTGCAGGGTAGGCTCTGTCAACAGCGCTTTTGCTGCCTGTTCTTCGATCTGGCGCTGCAGCACAATCGCCTGGGCGTTTCTCGGATTCTCCAGCAGGACCGGCTTGAGCGCTGCACGAGCTTCGTCCGTATTGCCGGCTTTCAGGAAAGCCGAACTCTCGGCGATGATCCGGGCATGGCGCCGATCCATGGCCAGCACGGCAATGCCTATCCTGGCGGTGCTGCTGTCCGGGTCAATGCGCAGCACATGTTCGTAGATGTCCTGCACCGCATCGAAATGCTCGCGCTCGCGCTCGCTGTTCGCATTCGCCACCATATTTTTAATGATCTTCTCGCGGTTGCTCAGCAGTGCAGTGCGATAGGACAGATTGCCGGGATCTGCCTTGCTGGCTTCCGCCAGTTTTGCCAGCCCTTCCTCGCTATGACCGGCCTCAAGCAGATCCATTCCCTCATCGTGCAAGCGTTGCCCCGCGCAACCGGCAAGCATGATCACGGCGAGCAGGAATAACCTGGTGTTGCGCCTGAACTGCAAATTTAGCTTGTTCATGTCACATTCTCCCTGGCGGTGGTATTCATGATGAATTGCCGGTACTGATTGACTGCTTGATGTTGAGCGGCAGGTAGGTCATTTCTACCGTGCCGTGATCAAAGCGGTCGACGCGGTAGGTGTTATCGATCACATCCCCCACACCAACGGTATAGATATGATCCCCCTTGACCAGCATGATGACTTTTCCCGCAGCGCCCTCGTAAAGCCCGAGATAGCTGAACGGCATCGGTGGCGCGGTCGGTTCCGGGGGCGGCAACGGCTTGGGCGGAGGTGGCGGGGGCGGCGGCACATACCAGGAAGTGGCACCAAATGCATTGCCGCCCCCGCTCTTCCCTTTCTGCTGCTGTGGTGCCGCCTTCTCCAGGCGTTCCAGCTCGACATGCGTTTCCTCATGCGTACGCTTTGCTGCCCCATTCCTGTGGCCTGGTTTGGCCGCCTGTTCCGGCGGCGCAGCTTTCTCTGCGCCGCAACTGTCATGGCAAGCAACCGTCATGGCTAGCGCCAGCAGTGAACAGCCGATAAGGCCACGCTGCCCCACATGCGGCGTCATGATGCCTGCTCCAGATACAGCACCAGTTTTAGCTTGGCTTCAACATTCGTGTCGCCGACCTTCTGGCGTTCAAACTGCACGTTTTCCAGCGCGACAATGGGAAGTGCGCCTGGCAAATCAGTCAGGAATTTGCGTATCTGCGGATAGCTTCCCTGTACCCGCAGGGCCATTTGATAGCGCACCAGCTTGCCCACCTTGTCCTGCGTCGCCTTGTATTCCCCGTCGTTCAGGCTGAGGCCGCTGCTTTGCGCCAGCCCCACCAGTTTTTCCAGCCACTGCGGTGATTGCCACTCGGCCGGAAATTTCCGGTAAAACTCGGCGAGCTGCTCTTCCGTGCTGAGTTTCGAGCCAGTGAACGATTTGCTGTCCAGCGAGAATTCCTCACGCAGCGCGGCGGCCCTGTGTTGTGCGCTATCCAGCCGTGCCTGCGCGGGACGAATGGCAGAAAAATAAAACGTCGGGCACATCACCAATACGCCAATCGCCAGCACCCCGGGCCAGCCCATGCGACGCAGCCAGTAGCGCGATATCCAGCGCAGGTGGCGCCACACCGGCAGCGCTGCAATATTGCCCGCAGACGCAGCAGAAAAAGCGCTGGAGAAAAAATCCATGCGGCAGGGAACCAGTCGCCGCAGCCTGTTGAGCTGCCGCTTCATGATTTATCCAGCCACATGGCCTGCACCACGAAGCGCACCGGTTTTTCCGGGTCCTGCAATTGCACATGATGGCTTTGCAGATACACGGTGCCGAACGCATCGCGATTTTCCAGGCGCTGGATGTAGTCCAGCATCGCTGCCATATTTTTCGCCTCGCCGCTGATCTTGACCAGCCGTTTCTCGGTATCTGGCTCCAGCGTCAGCAAGGCCACATTCTTGCCTGCCGTCGTTTCCAGCGTCTGGAACAGGCCACCCCACGGTGTAGTCAGCTGGCGCAGTACCTCGTTGGCATGCTTCACTTCCAGCGCCAGCGCGGCAGCCTCGCGCTCTCCCGGCTGACCCCGCTGGGCGCTGCGTTCGATTTGCCCCCTCTTGGCTTCCCAGAGCTCAGCCTGAGCGCTCAGGCTGCGGTAATGCATGGTGCTTGCAAACAGCAGCACCAGCGCCAGAACAAGCATCAGCAAGCCCCCCAAAGGGAAAGGTTGCATGCCGCGCTGATAATCGAGTTGAAGTTCAGACATGATGATCACCCGCTCAAGGCCATGGCAAAACGTCCCTCATCTTCCGGAACCAGGGGTGGACGCAGCACCGGGTGCAAATTTCGGATATGCCAGCGTTCGCTTTCCGGCAAGTCTGCCTTGTCCAGTTCTGGCGCCCACAGGAAAACATTCTGGGTCGCCTCATTCGCTTCGCTCAGGAAGGCAGCCCGCTCCAGCTGCAGCAACAGGGTATCGCGCCAGTCGTGGCCGGTTCTCATCGTCCGCACACTGTTCCAGCGCCCTTGCTGCAGCAAAGCCAGGCACAGGCAGCCCGGCTCATACAGTGCAAACCAGGCACTGGCATCCTTCAGCGCATGGCGGCAATTGTTGTAGGCCGCCATCAGGCGCGGCTGGATCGATTTAAGCGCAATGCCATTGCGCTGGAACACGCCGCGCAATGCGGCCAGCAAACGCGGATCCACGGCGCTGGCCAGTTGCGGCAGCTCCGGCTGTTCCGTGCTCAGGCGCAATTCCCACTGCTCGGCATCGGCACCGTATTGCTGCCTGAAGCAGTGGCGCGCATAGGCTTCTTCTTCGGCTGCATCGCTCAGCGTTTCGCTCCAGGGAACCATGGTGTAACGCAGGAAATGATTGGACAGAATAACCTTGGCCGACATCTTGCGGCCGGACAACTGCGCCAGCTCCTCATCAAGTGTCTTCATCACCGCATCCCATAACTCCGGGCTGCCGTCAGCGGCGCTACAATCCGCGATGCTTTTCTGCGCAACGCGGCGTAGCGGGCCACGCCTGCCTAACGCCCACTCAAGGCGCACCAGCACCACCTGTTCAGGCGCCACCACAACACGCAGTTCATCACGCCACAAAAGTGACACGGTTAATCTCCTGTAAAGTTGTCTCGCCACGGCCAACCATCTCCAGCGCGGTTTCGCGCAGGAAGCGCGTACCGTTGCTGCGCGCTGCCTCGCGGATCAGACGGACAGGCTCGCGCGCGATAATGAGCTCGCGTATCTGGTCGTTGAGCACCAGAATCTCGCCGATCGCGCGGCGCCCCTTGAAGCCGGTACCTCGACACTGGCCGCAGCCCAGGCCGCCGCGAAAATTCATGCCGGCCGCCTGCTGCGGCTGGATGCCGGAATCGGCAAGCAACTGCGCATCGGGCATCTGCTCAGTCGAGCAGTGCGGGCAATTCACCCGCACCAGCCGCTGCGCCATGATGCCGTTGAGGGCAGAAACAAAACTGTAGGGATCGACGCCCATATGCATGAAGCGGCCAAGTACGTCGAACACGCTGTTGGCATGCACCGTGGTAAATACCAGGTGTCCGGTCAGCGCCGATTGCACAGCGATCTGGGCAGTTTCCGGGTCGCGGATCTCGCCCACCATGATCTTGTCCGGGTCGTGGCGCAGGATGGAGCGCAGGCCGCGCGCAAAGGTAAGGCCCTTCTTTTCATTTACCGGAATCTGCAGCACGCCCGGCAACTGGTACTCGACCGGGTCCTCGATGGTGACGATCTTGTCCTGGCCGTGATTGATTTCCGAGATTGCCGCATACAGTGTGGTGGTCTTGCCGCTGCCGGTGGGCCCGGTCACCAGCAACATGCCGTAGGGCGCGCCGGAAAGGCGGCGCAGCACATCAATGGAAGCCTCGTCAAAACCCAGATAACCCAGGCGCAAGCCCTTGATCTGGTCGGTCAGGGTCTGCTTGTCGAGGATGCGCAACACCGCATCCTCGCCGAAAATGCTGGGCATGATGGAGACGCGGAAATCCACCTCATGTCCGCGCACGGAAACCTTGAAGCGGCCATCCTGCGGCACGCGCCGTTCGGCAATGTCGAGCTCGGACATCACCTTGATGCGGGAAATCACCTGCTCCGCCAGCTCCAGGCCGGCCACCGAGCCTATCGAGGTGAGCACGCCGTCGATGCGGTATTTGATGCCCAGGCCGGCCGGCCCGGTTTCCAGATGGATGTCGCTGGCCGCGATTCTGAGCGCGTCATACACCGTCGAGTGCACCAGCTTGACCACCGGGCTGGTATTTTCGCTGATGGTCTTGAACGAAAGCTCATCGCTCACGACTCCCGCCACATCGGCCTTGTCCACCTCCGGCAGCAGGCCGTCCATGGCATGCAGGGTTTCCTCGTGGCGCGCCAGATAGGCCGCCACATCGCTGTGCTTTGCCAGCACCCAGCTGAAATCGGCAGCAATGCGCTGCTCTGCCCAGCCCTGCAGGGCAAGTTCGAATGGGTCGCTGATGACCAGGATCAGGCTGCCATCATCGGTGCGCAGCGCGACGCATTCGTGTTCCAGCGCCTCGGCGAAGGGCAGCACGTCGAAGGCAGGCGCCGTCCGGTGCAAATCGTCCATTCCCAGCAGCGCATAGTGCAGCGTGTTGGCCAGCGTCAGCATGAACAATTCGCTATCCAGCCCCGACTGCTCTTCCAGCACTTCGACCATGCGGCGCTGCACCGGCTTTGCCGCCGCACGGGCGGCATGCACCTGCTCCGTACTGAAGATCATGACGTCTGGTGAGGTGAAAGCTTCGGTGAGATTCATTGGATGCTCCCGGCGAGTTCAAAGATCGGGAAATACATGAGCACCACGATGCCGCCGATAAACAAACCGATAAAAACCATCAGCAGCGGTTCAAACAGTTTGGTGAAGCGCTCCACCCAGCGCGCCATTTCTTCTTCATAGAAGCCGGCAATACGCTCCATCATTTCGCCCATCTTGCCGGTGCGCTCACCCACGCGCAGCATGCGCAGGGCCACCGGCGTGGTGAGCCCGTTGCGCTCCATGGACTGGGAAATGGATTGGCCTTCGCGTATGCTCAGCGCAGCCTGCTCCAGCTGGTCGCGCAGCGACAGTTGCAACAGGTCGGAAACCATCTGCAGCGCGGTCACCACCGGCATGCCGCCGCGCAACAGCATGCCCAGAGAGCGATAGAAACGCGCCAGCTGGTAGAGATGCAGGCGCGCACCGATGGCGGGAATACGCCACAGGGAAAGTGTCAGCCACTGCTTGAAAGATGGCCGCGTAAACACATAGAACAGCACGGCGAGCAGCAACAGCAGGCCGCCCAACAGGCCCTCGCTGTAATCGCTGATGAAATGCCCCCAGCCCATCAGCATGCGCGACATGAACGGCAGGTCACCGCCGATATCGGCATAGATATGGCTAAAACGCGGCACCACGTAGAACATCAGGAACACCATCACCAGAGCGCCGACACCCGCCAGCAACAGGGGATAAATCGAAGCGCTGACCACCTGCCGCCTGACGCCATCCATTTGCGTTTGATAGGTAACATAGCGCGCCAGTGCTTCCGGCAGTGCGCCGGTTTTTTCACTGGCATGCACTGCCGCAACGTACAGTGGCGGGAAGCTGGCCTCAGAGTGGCGCAAGGCATAGGACAAGGGATGACCTTCGTAGAGGCTGGTGACAATCTGCCGCAAGGTTTTTTTTACTTCCGGACGCTGCTCCTTTTCAGCCAGCGTTTCCAGCGCTTCAACCAGCGCCAGGCCGGCGTCCAGCAGCGCCAGCAACTCCTGGCTGAACAGCACGAGCGGAAAGCTGGTCTTGCGCGGCTTATACCAGGCTAGCCAGGGTTGCCTGGCCTTGATCGCGATGACCGTATAGCCCTTTGCCATGGCTTGAGCCGTGGCATCGGCGACGTCAGCTGCATCCAGCGCAAAAGCGCTCAGCCCCTCGCTGCCACGCAATGCCTTAATTTCATAATGCATCTCACCTCCTGCACATGCTGGCAATTCATTCCATGCGATCACCCATGTATGCTGTAGCTGCGCATCACCAGTTCGTCACATCCGCAGCCTCCGCCTCGCCGCCCAGCTGGCCGTCCTTGCCGTAGGAAAGGAGGTCATATTCACTGTGTTCGCCGGGTATCCTGTACACATAGGGATTCCCCCAGGGATCCTGCGGAACATTTTTTTTCAGGTAAGGGCCGTCCCATTTTGCTTCGCTTGTTGGCCGCGTAACCAGTGCCGCCAAGCCTTCTTCCATGGTTGGGTAATGCCCGGTATCCAGGCGGAACTGATCCAGCGATTTTTCCAGCGCATCGATCTGTGCCCGCGCGACCTTGATTTCCGATTTGCCGATCTGGGCGAAATATCTCGGCCCGACATAGCCGGCAAGCAGTCCGATAATCACCATGACCACCAGCAGCTCCAGTAGCGTAAAACCCTGTACTGACTGCAGTGCAGGTACAGAGCGATGCGATGCAGGATCAAGTTCAGGGATTTTCATGTTGTCCGGGGTTGCGTGATGGCGTCGTGATGGCGTCGTGCTGAACCTTAGCCCGAAGTTCGTCAATTTTCTCTGGGCGGGGGACTGTATTCATTTGTACTGACTACACTGTAGTTTTGCCCACAAAGATCATGCAGGTTTTCTCAGTCAGTGCATTTAAAGTCCTGCGCGCACTACGCATTTTTGTGCGGGATATACGTCCAGTCATGGGGTTATTGCCTTACCTTGGCTAGGCTGCAAGCTATCGTTTGCAGCACACTCAAACGCTTTAGCTATGCAAATGACCAGCAAACGCTGATGCGCGTACCCTGACCGAGGGTGGATTCGAGCTTAAACTCACCCTCCGAAAATTTTGCGCGCTCTTTCATGCTCACCAGCCCGAGCCCCCGATCCTGCGGGCTATTGCAGACCAGAACAGCCGGATTGAATCCGGCCCCGTTATCCTCTATCGAGAGCAGCAGAACATCCGAGTCCTTCACCAGACTCACCTTGATGTGGTCGGCCTTGGCATGTTTGACAGTATTGCAGATGGCTTCCTGCAGGATGCGGAAGATCGTTATCTTGAGCGGAACCGGAATATCGCATTCCTGAATCAGCAGGCACTTCTCGATTTTTATGCTATGACAGGAATTTTCAAACTCGCGAAAAAACCACGACAGGGTCGCGAGGATACCGAGATCGTCAAGCGTCGAGGGACGCAGATCCATGGCAATACGTCGCAATTCAGAAAACGCATCCTTAACACTGCCTCTCAGATGCTCCAGCGACGCTTCAGCTTCACCGAATGCATGTGCTGCAAGCAAATTGCTGCATTCCTCCAGCCCCAGCCTGATCAGCGTCAGCGACTGCCCCAGCCCGTCATGCAGATCCGTGGCAATGCGATGCCGTTCATTCTCCTGTATCGTCAGAATCTGGGCCGACAGGCGTCGCAATTCATTCTGTGAAGCGCACGCTGCTTCGCCGATCGCCGCAGTTTCACCTGCTTGCTCTGCCGTGGTGGCGCATACGGCACATAAAGCCTGGCCAGCGTCCTTCAAAGAGATAATATTGGATGCCAGTGGGCACTGTTCTTTACTACTATCGGTAAAGTCTGCATGCATTTCGATCCCCTTTAAAAACGAAGTACGATTTGCCTGCAGCAAAATTCTCCTGACAGGCAAGCAATCCAAAGATTACGCAGCTATAAGACCGTAATGGAGAGTAGGTGCAACAGTGAGGAATTTTCTTTCCGCAAGAAAGTTGCTCACATAAGTCATCAAATTCATCGAATCAATTTATGTGGGCATGCAATCCCAGTAGTTAAACTCTCCAGTTAGTCGAGTATCCTACTCGGGAATTACCGTAAATAAAATAGGTAAATTACATAATTCACATAGGCCATTGGGTCTATGCAATTCGGCCTGGTTAAAATTAATTACTTAAATAACATATGGTTATTGAAATATACCGTGATAAGCCACTGCGCCCAACATGTTGCCCACACAAAGTTGCTACTGATACAGCGCCGGAAATTTCATGCGCAACTCTTTCAGTTTGGGAACGTCCTGCGCAACGATATAAGGGGCGAAATTATTGCGTGCCAGATAATTCTGGTGATATTCCTCGGCCCGATAAAACTGCTTCAGAGGAACAACTTGCGTGACGACAGGCGCCGAAAAGACATGCGTCTCGTCAAGGTGGCGAATATAGTTTTGCGTAATCTTCTGCTGCTCGGCACTGGTAAAAAATATCGCTGACCGATACTGCCCGCCTACATCCGGCCCCTGGCGATTGAGCTTGGTCGGATCATGCGCAACGCTGAAAAATATTTGCAGCAATTGCTGATAGGAAACCTGCTCTGGATTAAAACGGATGCGCACCGATTCAGCATGCCCCGTATTGCCTTTGCTGACCTGATCATAATGCGCCGTCTCTGCATCCCCTCCGGCATAGCCAGACTCTACTCCGGATACACCTTTTACGTGCCTGAACACCGCATCCACACCCCAGAAACAGCCTCCCGCAAATACCGCCGTTTGTTCGGGCTGGGCAGCCGTCACATTGGACATCCACGCCAAGGCAGGCATGAGAAACACAGCACTGGCAAATAACGTGCGGCGCATGAATTGAATGGCTAGCATGATGGCATTCCTTATAGTGATTGCTTGAGCGGAAAAGTTATCCAGGGTAATGTGACTTTTCCATATTGCTTTCCGTTCCCCCCCTGATTCGGATCAGGCGAAAAAATAGTTACATGCCGACACACAAGAGCACGGGAAATTATGCTTATTGCTTGTTCTACAAAAAATTGACAAGGCAACTAGCGCCCAAGCACAATCCGCCGGGCTTACAACTTTGCCATTACGTACACTGCATACCTTATAAAAACAGCAGGGCGAAATAACGGCGATGACCCAGATTCAGGAGGCTGGTGCAAGATCAATAAGAGATTGGGCAGGTTCATCGCTCGGTGTATCTGCTCTCATTCCGGTGAGCAGGTTGATACGCGACAAGCGCGATCTCAGGGGGGAAAATTGCAAGCTACTGCATTTCATTCATGCCATTGCGGCAATTCTTCTCCTCTGGCCATCTCTCAACTTTTCGCAAGATTCTGATTTCCCGCTTAATCCTTCAGGGAGTGTTACATGCTCGTCGCCAATCGCCGTGTTTCTCTAGCCGTCGTTTTCATCCTCTCCATACTGCCCCACTTTGCGCAGGCCGCCGGGATTGATTTCTTCTCGCCGTCGGGTGAGGTAAAAAAGGTGCGCCAGGTTGCTGTGCGCTTCTCCGAACAGATGGTGGCTTTTGGCGACCCGCGCATCGCCGACCCTTTTGACATCAGCTGCCCCGCTGCCGGCAAAGGGCGCTGGGCCGACCAGCGCAACTGGATCTATGACTTCGAGCATGACCTGCCGGCAGGCATCGCCTGCACCTTTACTCTCAAGAAAGGACTGGCCTCCCTCGGCGGCAACCAGGTCAGAGCCAGCGCTGCCTACTCGTTCACCACAGGCGGCCCGGCAATCATGCAAAGCGAGCCGTACGAGGGTTCCTATGAGGTCGATGAAAATCAGATGTTCATCCTGGGCCTGGATGCACCGGCAACCCCCGAGTCCATTCAGAAAAATGCGTATTGCCAGGCCGAAGGCGTTTCCGAACAAATCCCTGTGCGCCTGATCACCGGCAAACTGCGCACCTCGGTGCTGGGCTGGCGCACATCATTCCTGACCCGCTATTACCAGGCCATCTTCAAGCGCGGCGCAAATGCAGGGCATTCCATCATCTTCGGTATCGAGGAAAGAGGCTCGGAGCAGGAAAAATTCCTCAAGCTGCGCGATGGCACAAATTCACCCATTGTCGTCCTGCAGTGCCAGCGCACCTTCCCAAATGGTGCGCAGGTCAGCCTGGTGTGGGGTCAGGGCATTACCTCCATCTCGGGTATCCCCACCAGCCAGAATCAAACCCTGTCATTCCGCACACGACCAGTGTTTGAATCCAGATTCACCTGCGACCGCGTCAATGCCGATGCAGATTGCATTCCGGTGTTACCGATGAACCTGGTTTTCTCCGCCCCGATCACCACCGACAATGCTCAGAAAATCAGGCTGGTGGCAGAAAACGGCAAGGTCATCGCGGCCAACATTTCGGAAAACGATAAAAAGGCCGGCTTCACCCAGCAGCTGTCATTCCCCACACCGCTCCCCGAGAAAACAAAATTCAAGATCCGCTTGCCCGAGCTGCTCACCGATGATGCGGGGCGGCCACTGAGCAACGCAGCCAGCTTCCCGCTGGAAGTGCGCACCGACGAGAACCCGCCACTGGCAAAATTCTCTGCAGACTTCGGCATACTCGAACTGAACGCATCGCCCAACACCCCGCCGCTGCTGCCGGTGACGCTACGCAATGTCGAGGCCAATCTGGCCGCAAATATTGCCAGCTCCCGCCCGGAAGCTGCCGCCATCTCCGGCCAAGTCATGCACGGTGATTCGGAATTGGCAGCCATCGGCTGGCTGCGCCGCTTGCAGAGCATAGACTCAGGCTACAACGCGGAAACGCAGGAGTGGGATGGCAGCCGCGGCCAGGGAAAAACCTCGATCTTCGAAAGGGGCGACCCGCTCAAGGGGATCAACATTCCCAAGCCTCTTGGAGACAAAGCCTTCGAGGTAGTGGGCATCCCCCTGCAGGAGCCGGGCTTCTATGTGGTGGAACTGGCCAGCCCACGCCTGGGTGCCGCCCTGCATGGCGAGAACCGCCCCTACTACGTGCATGCTGCCGCGCTGGTAACCAACCTGGCTGTCCATTTCAAGCAGGGGCGCGAGTCTTCCCTGGTCTGGGTTACCAGCCTGGATCAGGGCAAGCCTGTTTCCGGCGCCAGCGTGGCCGTGCGCGACTGCAAGGGTGAAATCTATGCCGAGGGACGCACCGACGCCCAAGGCCTGTTGCAGATCAACAAAGAGCTGCCCGATCTCAACACACTGCCCGGCTGTGTCTCTACCTATGACCACCAATATTTCGTGACAGCCCGGCAAGGCAAGGACTTCTCCTTCGTGCTTTCAAGCTGGAACGAAGGCATCGCCCTGTGGCGCTTCAACGCTTTTCAGAGCCATTGGGAAGGCAGCGATATCGCGCATGCCATCATGGACCGCACCTTGCTGCGCGCCGGCGAAACGGTGCACATGAAACTGATCGTGCGCCGCAAGACCGGCACCGGCTTCAGCACACCACGCAACAAACTGCCCGAAACCGTCATTATCATGCATCAGGGCAGCGACGATAAATTCCAGCTCCCGGTCAGCTGGGACAAACAGGGCATCGCCACGGTTGACTGGGTGATCCCGCAGGATGCCAAGCAAGGCACTTATCTGGTCCAGATGCCGCAAGTTGCCGGCAGCTTCCGCGTGGAAAGCTTCCGCGTGCCCACCATGAAGGCGATCATCCAGCCTGCCGACAAGGTGCTGATCAATGAGGAACAGGCCGCACTCAACATCCAGGTCAACTATCTGTCCGGCGGTGGCGCTTCATTCCTGCCGGTCAAGCTGCGCGGGCAAATTTCGCCCAAGGTAGTCAGCTTTGCCGACTATGAAGACTTCACCATTGCCAACGGCGGCGTCCAGCTGGGCGTGCAACATAGCGAACGTGAGCCCTGGTATTCAGGCGAATACCAGCTGGCCGAAGCGGATGACGAAGACCAGGCCCCCGCGGCGGGGCCGGCCAGCACGCCAGCCAGAACCATGCTCTCCACCCAGGAGTTCAAGCTGGATGGCGCCGGCTCCGGACGCGCGATCTTCCCCAGAATTCCCAAATCTGAACTGCCGCAAAACATCCAGGCCGAACTGGAGTATGCCGACCCGAATGGCGAAACCCTCACCGCCGTCAGCCGCATCGCGGTGTGGCCGTCGCAAGTGCTGGTCGGCATCAAGCCGGATGGCTGGATGTCGACTGCCGATCACCTCAAGTTTCATGCAGTGGCCCTCGATCTCAGCGGCAAGCCTGTGGCCGGCGTAAAGATCGTGGTCAAGGCGCTGCAGCGCGAATACTTCTCGCACCGCAGGCGCCTGATCGGCGGCTTCTATGCGTTTGATAACCACAGCGAAATCAAGGCTGCCGGCGAGCTGTGCCAGGGCATCACCGACAACAAGGGCTTGCTGATCTGCGACGTCAAAGCCCCCGCCAGCGGCAACATCATCCTGCAAGCCGAGACCAGGGATGCCAGCGGCAATGCCAGTGTCGCCAACCGCGAGATATGGGTGGCCGGCAACGGTGACTGGTGGTTTGATGCCTCGGATAACGACCGCATTGACCTGCTGCCGGAAAAGAAACGCTATGAGCCGGGCGACACCGCGCGCTTCCAGCTGCGCATGCCGTTCAAGGAAGCGGATGTGCTGGTCACCGTCGAGCGCGAAGGCATCCAGGATAGTTTTGTGACGCATCTCACGCGCGCCAACCCGACCATCGAAGTGCCGATCAGGAATAATTACTCGCCCAACATTTTCGTGTCAGCACTGGCGATACGCGGCCGCATGAACGAGGTGCAACCCACCGCCATGATCGACCTTGGCAAGCCCGCCTTCAAGATGGGGCTGGCCGAGATCAAGGTGGGCTGGCTGGCGCATGAGCTCAAGGTCAAGGTCGCCACCGACAAAGCGGTCTATCACGTGCGGGAAAAAGCCAGGGTCAGCGTCGAGGTGAAACGCGCCGACGGCTCTTCCTTGCCGCGCAACTCCGAAATCACCCTGGTCGCGGTGGATGAAGGCCTGCTTGAACTCAAGCCGAACGATTCTTGGAACCTGCTCGATGCCATGATGAAACGGCGCGGCATCGAGGTGTCGACTTCCACCGCGCAGATGCAGGTGATCGGCAAGCGCCACTTCGGCCGCAAGGCACTTGCAGCGGGTGGTGGTGGTGGTGCCGGCAAGTCGCCGCGCGAGCTGTTCGACACTCTGTTGTTCTGGCAGGCGCGCGTCAGGCTGGATGACAACGGCCATGCCGAGGCCAGCATCCCGCTCAACGATTCGCTCACCTCCTTCCGCATCGTCGCGGTGGCCAATGGCGATAACGATTTCTTCGGCACCGGCGCTGCCTCGATCCAGTCGACACAGGACCTGATGCTGATCTCCGGCCTGCCGCCGGTGGTGCGCGAGCAGGATAGATTCCATGCCGGCTTCACCGTGCGCAACGCCAGCGACCATGCGCTCGAGGCCACTGTCACTGCCACACAGCAGAGCGAGCCCGCCGCGAACGGCAGCATGGAGCTCGCCCCGATCAACGTCTCCCTGCCCCCGGGCGAATCGCGCAGCATCGGCTGGGATGTCACGGTGCCGCTGGATGGCAACGCGATGAAGTGGGATGTCAGCGTGAGGGAGAAAGGCGCTGCTGAAGACGGCGACCACCTCAAGGTCAGCCAGAAAATCATCACCGCCGTGCCGGTGCGCACCCTGCAAGCCACCATCACGCAGCTGGAAGCACCGCAGATCATCCTGGTCAAAATACCGGAAGGCGCCATCCCAGGCCGCGGCGGCATCAGGGTAACCTTCCGCAAACAGCTGGGCGATGGCCTCGCCGGTGTGCAGGAATACATGTCGCGCTATCCCTACACTTGTCTGGAACAGCAGGCATCGCAGGCGGTCGCCCTGCAGGACGAGGCACGCTGGAAAAACCTGATGAAGAGGCTGCCGTCCTATCTGGATTACAACGGGCTGGTCAAATATTTCCCCATCATGCTGGAAGGCGATGACAGCCTCACCGCCTACCTGCTCGCCATCTCCAATGAGGCCGGCTACGAGATACCGGAATCGTTGCGCGACAAAATGCGCAACGGCCTGATCGGCTTTGTCGAAGGCCGTGTCATCCGCTACTCGGCCATTCCCACCAGCGACCTCAACGTGCGCAAGCTGGCCGCAATTGAGGCCCTCTCGCGCAGCGGCGATGTGCAAAGCAAATGGCTGGACAGCATCAGCATCGAGCCCAACCTGTGGCCCACTTCGGCCGTGCTCGACTGGCTCGCCATCCTGCAGCGCAAACCGGGAATCTCCAGCCAGTCCGGCCGCCTGGCCGAGGGCGCACAGCAGATCATCCGCAGCCGCCTCAACTTCCAGGGCACCACCATGACCTTCTCCACCGAGCGCAACGACGCCCTGTGGTGGCTGATGATCAACACCGATGTAAATGCGAACCGCGCCCTGCTCTCCTTCCTCAATGAACCGAGCTGGCAGCCGGACATTGCCAGACTGGTGCGCGGCGCGCTGGGCCGCCAGCAACGCGGCCACTGGAGCACCACCGTGTCCAACGCCTGGGGCGTACTTGCGATGAAAAAATTCTCCGCCAAGTTTGAGTCCACCCCGGTCACCGGCACTACCAGCGCCTTCATCCTGGGCAAGGAGCGCTTCGACGCCACCTGGAGCGGCGACGAAAAGAGCGCACAGAAACTGCTGGGCTGGCCGAGCGGCACCGCACCGCTCAACCTGTCGCACAACGGCAGCGGCAAGCCGTGGACCATCGTGCAAAGCCTCGCCGCGCTGCCGCTGAAGCAGCCGCTGTCTACCGGCTATCACGTCGAGCGCAAGATCATCCCGGTCAGCCAGAAGGCCAAGGGCGAGTGGCACAAGGGCGACGTGGCGCGCATCCATCTTGAGGTGGATGCACAGTCCGACATGAGCTGGGTGGTGGTCAACGACCCCATCCCCTCCGGCGCCGCCATACTGGGCACCGGGCTGGGGGGCGACTCGAAGATACTCACCCAGGATGAAAAGAAACAGGGCTGGGTGTGGCCTGCTTTCGAAGAGCGTACCTTTGACAGCTTCCATGCCTATTACCGTTTCGTGCCCAAGGGCAAGTTCTCGCTGGAATACACCATCCGTCTCAACAACGACGGTGCCTTCCAGCTGCCCACCACCAGGGTCGAGGCCATGTACGCACCGGAAATGTTTGGCGAATTGCCGAATGACAAATTCACCGTCATGCCGTAGGCCAACCAGTCATGTAGGTTGGGTTAGGCGCAGTTTCTTGCGCCGTAACCCAACATAAACCCGTGTTGATGTGCGCACTGATCTGTTGATGTTTAAGGTTTGCCTTGTTGGGTTACGGCGCAAAACGCGCCTAACCCAACCTACGCCTCTGCACCGGATGCTTCGTAATTAATGAGTTCAAATACTGCAATGATTCGTAAAAAAACCCGCCTGTTCCTAGCGCTAGCAGCAATAAGTTGCCTGTTGCTGGCAGCTTATTTCTTTCTCTCGGCCGGCTCCTACATCCCCTCCTACGCCGAAACAAAAGCCGCCTACCGCCCATCCGAAGCATGGCTGCTCGACCGCCATGGCGAAATCATCGCCATCAAGCGCATCAACAACAAGGTGCGCCGCCTGGAGTGGCTCGGCCTCAACGACATCTCGCCCGCCACACAAGAGCTGCTGGTCATTTCCGAGGACAAGCATTTTTACGAGCATGCCGGGGTGGATTGGCCGGCAGTGCTGGCCTCGGCCGGCTCCAACCTGTGGCATCTGTTCGATGGCAAGCGGCCGCGCGGCGCCTCCACCATCACCATGCAGCTGGCCGGTTTTCTCGACCCGGCGCTGGCGCCCAGCGGCGCGCGCCGCACTGTCGCGCAAAAATGGCGGCAGATCGTCGCCGCCCGTGCGATAGAAAAAAGCTGGAGCAAACCGCAAATCATGGAGGCCTATTTCAACCTGGCTCCCTTTCGCGGCGAAGTGGTCGGCGTCCATGCCGCTTCTTTCGCACTGTTTGGCCGGCATCCTTCCGCGCTCGACCGCTCCCAGTCGCTGCTGCTGATGGCTCTGCTGAAAGGCCCGCGCGCCAACTCTGAGCGGGTTGCCAGCCGCGCCTGCGCTCTGCTCAAAGCCACGCAACATGAACATGATCCCTCGTGCGAAGAATTGCGCGACCTCGCCCAGATCGCACTGGACAAGGCCGGCTACCAGATTCCGCAGGAAAACATCGCCCCGCACCTGGCGCAAAAATTGCTGCAGCAGCCCGGCGTGCGCGTCACCTCCACGCTGGACGCCAACCTGCAGCGCTATGCCATCCAGTCGCTGCGCGAACATTTATTGTCGCTGGGCGAGCAGAACGTCAGCGATGGTGCGGCCATTGTCATCGACAACAAGAGCGGTGACGTGCTCGCCTATGTCGCCAGCAGCGGCAGCATCTCTCCGGCAGAAAATGTCGATGGCATCATGGCCCTGCGCCAGGCGGGCTCCACGCTGAAACCCTTTCTGTATGGCATGGCCATCGCAAACCGCCAGCTCACCGCCGCCTCGGTGCTGGATGACTCACCCATCCAGCTGATCACCCCGGTGGGTTTGTATATCCCGCAAAACTACGACCACGACTTCAAGGGTGCCATCAGCGTGCGCACCGCGCTGGGCTCGTCGCTGAATGTGCCGGCTGTGCGCACACTCGGCCTGGTTGGTGTCGACCACTTCGTGCGCACCCTGCGCAGCTATGGCCTGAACCTGCCGCAGGACGGCAACTACTACGGCTTCAGCCTCGCCCTCGGCGGTGTCGATATCAGCCTGCTCGACCTCAGCAACGCTTACCGTGCCCTGGCCAATCAGGGCGTCTGGCATCCCGTCCGCTTCAACAGCGACGACAGTGTGAAGGGACAAAGACGAGTCCTCTCGGCGCAAGCCGCGTTCATCATCGCCGACATCCTTTCCGACAAAGGCGCACGCGCCCTCACCTTCGGCCTGGAAAACCCGCTCGCCACCCGTGTGTGGACAGCGGTTAAAACCGGCACCAGCAAAGACATGCGCGACAACTGGTGCATGGGCTTCTCCAGCCGATATACGGTGGGCGTGTGGGTAGGCAACTTCTCCGGCACCCCGATGAAAGATGTCTCCGGCGTCAGCGGCGCCGCACCGGTATGGCGCGAGCTGATGGACTACCTGCACAGCGGCAGCCGCAGCACACAAGCCAGGGCACCCGGTGGCGTTGTCTCCCAGCAAGTGCGTTACACACCCGAGATCGAAGCCGCCCGCAAAGAGTGGTTCATCAAGGGAACAGAAACCAGCGAAATACGCCTCGCCAGCGACAGCAGCGCCGGCCTGCCGCACTACAGCAAAATACTCTACCCCACCAACGGCACCGTCATCGCCATGGACCCGGACATCCCCACCAACCACCAGCGCGTGCAGCTCAACTCAGAGGGCGCGGCCGATGTGATCTGGCTGCTGGATGGAGAAAAAGTTGGCACAGGCACGGAAGCGTGGTGGTCGCCCACGGGGGGACGGCATAAGCTGGTGCTGACGGATGGGGAGGGCAAGGAGCTCGATTCGGTTGGCTTTGAGGTACGCGGAGCGATGATACACTGACCTGCCCCCAGCAGTATTTATGCCAGATAAATAATTAGCCGCAGCGCTTTACAACTCCCCTGCGGCATAGCACCATTCGACCGTTCAAAACATCCTGGCCGCGCAGATGACCCCACAGCAGTTTATTGAGAAGTGGAAAGACAACCCGCTCAAAGAGCGTGCCAGTTACCAGCTTCACTTCATTGATCTGTGCGCCTTGATCGGCGTTCCGCACCCTTCCCCATCCAGCCACGAGACCTATTGTTTCGAGCGCGGTGCCACCCGCACCGGTGCCGGGCAAGGCTGGGCGGACGTGTGGAAGCAGGGCCACTTTGCTTTTGAGTACAAGGCCACACGGCGCAACCTGGGTGAAGCCCTGAAACAGTTGATGACCTACGCGCTGGCCTTGGACAACCCGCCATTGCTGGTGGTGTGCGACACCAACATCATTGAAATCCACACCCACTTCACCAATTCACCCAGCGAAGTTCACACCATCGCACTGGAAGAAATTAGCGAACCCGCCAATCTCGACAAGCTGCGCTGGTTGTTCACCGACCCGGACAAATTCCACCCCAAGCGCACCATCGCGCAAATCACCGAAGAAGCAGCCGGGAAATTCGCCGACCTCGCACAGTCGCTAAATGCCAGAGGACATGCCCCGCAGACCATCGCACACTTCCTTAACCAATGCCTGTTTTGCCTGTTCGCCGAAGATGCCGAGCTGCTGCCGGGCAAGCTGTTTGAGCGCCTGCTCGACAAGAGCCAGACCGACCCGGCCAAACTCTCCAGCCGCTTTGAAGAATTGTTTAATGCCATGCGCAAGGGCGGCGACTTCGCGCTGGAAGACATCCACTGGTTCAACGGCGGATTGTTCGAGAAGGTCGAAGTGCTACCGCTCGATACCACCGAAATCAAAATGCTCCACGCCGCATCCAAACTGGACTGGAGCGGCATCGAACCCTCCATCTTCGGCACCCTGTTTGAGCGCGGCCTCGACCCCAAGAAACGCTCACAGCTGGGTGCGCACTACACCGACCAGCAGTCCATCATGCGTATCATCAACCCGGTGATTGTTGAACCGCTGACAGCGGAGTGGGACGCCGCCAGAGCCCAAATTGCCGAGCACATCGCCAAGCGCAAAAAGAACGGCGACAAAGCCGAGCGCGATGCGCAAGCCGTGTTCACCACTCACCTCGAACGCCTCAAAGCCTTTCGCGTGCTGGACCCGGCCTGCGGCAGTGGCAACTTCCTCTACCTTGCCCTGCGTGCACTGAAAGACCTCGAACACAAAGCCAACCTCGAAGCCGAAGCCTTGGGCCTGCATCGGCAAATCACCATCGAAGTCTCCCCCGCCAACGTGCTGGGCATCGAGCTAAACCCCTACGCGGCAGAACTTGCGCGCGTCACCGTGTGGATAGGTGAAATCCAGTGGATGCTCAAGAACGGCTACCCCATCCGCAAGAACCCCATCCTGCAGCCGCTCGACCATATCGAGAACCGCGATGCGCTGATTTCCTCCCCTCGCCCGCAAGCGGGCGAGGGGACAAACGCGAGAGACAATTTGTTTGACGAAGCCCAATGGCCCACCGTGGATGCCATCATCGGCAACCCGCCATTTCTCGGCGACAAAAGAATGCGCGCCGAATTGGGCGATGAATACACCGATGTATTGCGCAAGTGCTATGAAGGCCGAGTGCCGGGCGGTGCGGATTTGGTGGTGTATTGGTTTGAGAAATCCCGTACACAAATCGAAGCAGGCAAGTGCCAACGTGCCGGACTGGTTGCCACCAATTCAATTCGGCAAAAACGTAATCGCCCTGTGCTGGAACGTATTCTGAAAAGCGGTCAAATCTTTAATGCCTGGAGCGACGAAGAATGGATCAATGAAGGTGCAGCGGTGCGTG
>JBGPPE010000020.1:0-26775 GCA_041488395.1 Gallionellaceae bacterium | reverse complement strand
TAAGATGGCCTTTCACGTTTGCTCCCTCTCCCGCCTGCGGCGGGAGAGGGTTGGGGAGAGGGGAACGAGCTTGCTCGTTAGTCATAATGGGTAATCAGTTCCAGCGGGTAGCGCTTCCCAGCCAGGTAATCTTCCACGCAGTTCAGAATAAGCGGGCTGCGGTGGCGCTCGCGACAGGCGCGAACTTCCTCGGGTGTCAGCCAGGCGGCGCGCACGATGCCCTCGTCCAGGGCACGCTCGGGGTGATGGGCAAGCAAGCGGCCGGTAAAGGCAAAACGCAGATAGGTGGTGTCAGAGCCCGGAGCATGCCAGCGATAGACGCCGAGCAGGTGTTGTGGCTCGAAGTCGTAAGCCGATTCTTCCAGGGTTTCGCGCACCACGGCAGCCAGCAGCGATTCGTGCGCTTCCAGATGCCCGGCCGGCTGGTTAAAGCGCAGGCCTTGCGAGGTGTGTTCTTCCACCAGCAGAAATTTTCCATCCTTCTCGATGACGGCGGCGACGGTGACGTTGGGTTTCCAGATCATAAGCGTGCAAGATTGTGACGATTTGTCATTTTAACATCAGGCCATGATTGGCAGGATATGGTGCTAGCCAGTTCGCATATGCGGCACGGTGCGCGGCGAGCCGGCAATAAAAAAGGCAGGGTCGCCCCTGCCTTCCTTGTAGCTTGCGGCTTGATTACTTAGCTGCGTCAGCTTTTTCAGCTTTCTTGGCTTTCTTAGCTTTCTTGGCTTTCTTAGCTTTCTTAGCTGGCTTGGCAGCAGCTTCAGACTTGGCAGGAGCTGCCATTTCTGTCTTGGCAGGAGCAGCTGCAGGAGCCATAGCGTCAGCAGCAACAGCAGAGAAGGAAACCATAGCGAATACAGCAGCGATCAGTGTAGAAATCAGTTTCATTGTAGAACTCCAATTCTTAGTAGGTTAGTAAACGTTTAAGACACTACTGCATGTGTCGGAGTCATTAACGCGGTCAAATTGGGTTACGTTGACAGGAAATACAACTTTTATTTGTCTGGTGCCGGGAGCGGGACTCGAACCCGCACATCATCGCTGACACTGGATTTTGAGTCCAGCGCGTCTACCAATTCCGCCATCCCGGCTGAGTCCGGGCGGAACACCCGGATAGGAAGGCGCGAATTATCCACGAAACCTCCCTCCTCATCAAGCTACAATGCGCGTTTTTGCAAAAGACAGAAGTTTTTGGCCATGCGCACCGACGAGTTTACTTTTGACCTGCCCGAACGATTGATTGCCCAGCACCCGCCCCAACAGCGCGGCGCCAGCCGCCTGCTGGATTTGAGCGGGGGCGGCTGTGCACATCGTCAGTTTGCCGATTTGCCGGGCCTGTTACGCGAGCACGACCTGCTGGTATTGAATGACACCCGCGTGCTCAAGGCCCGTCTGTCCGGCCACAAGGAAACGGGCGGCAGCGTTGAGGTGATGGTCGAGCGTGTGCTGAATGAGCATGAGGTGCTGGCGCAGATGCGTGCCAGCAAGTCGCCCAAGCCGGGCAGCCAGCTGCTGCTGGCTGGAGCCCTGGCGGTAACGGTGCTGGGGCGTGCGGGCGAATTTTTTCATTTGCGCTTCGCAGATGAGCAGGATGTCGGCAGCCTGCTCGAACAGTACGGCCAGTTGCCGCTGCCGCCTTACATCACCCATACGGCCAATGCCGAAGACGAGACACGTTATCAGACCGTGTTTGCGCGTGAACCGGGCGCGGTAGCGGCGCCCACTGCGGGCTTGCATTTTGATCAGGCGATGCTGGACAGGCTGCGTGCCCAGAGTGTGCGCACGGCGTATGTGACTTTGCACGTGGGCGCGGGCACCTTCCAGCCGGTGCGCGCCGAGCTGGTGGCAGAGCACGTCATGCACAGTGAACGCTATGAAATTCCGCAGGCTACGCTGGACGCGATACGCGAGGCGAAGGCACATGGCGGGCGCATCATCTCGGTGGGTACCACCAGCCTGCGTGCGCTGGAAAGCGCGGCGCAATCCGGTGAGCTGCGTGCCGGCAAGGGCGAAACGAACATCTTTATTACGCCGGGCTATCGCTTCCGGGTGGTGGACGTACTGCTCACCAACTTTCACCTGCCCCGATCCACCCTGCTGATGCTGGTGTGCGCCTTTGGCGGCATGGAGAGAATGCTGGCTGCGTATCGCACAGCGGTAGAAAACGAATATCGCTTTTTCAGCTATGGCGATGCCATGCTGATAGACAGGGTGGGCGAGCAGGGCATCACAGCTGTTGCGGCAGCGTGTTAGCATTGCGCGCAAATATTCAGGGGGACTCATGGCAACTTATATTTACTGGTTTTTGCTGGCGCTGGTGCTGATCGGGCTGGAAATGGCAACGGGTACGTTTTACCTGCTGGTGCTATCGATTGCGATGGCCGTTGGCGGTCTGGCTGCCTTGCTGACGGTGAGCCTGGCTTGGCAGCTGGCGCTGAGTGCAGTGACGGTGATCGCGGGCACAATCGTCTTGCGGCGCTGGAAAAATACGCAAAAGAATGATGTGGCCGCGGCCAGCCTGGATGCGGGGCAGCCGGTGCAGGTATTGAAGTGGCATGAAAGCGGCATGGCACGGGTGTTTTACCGCGGTGCCGAGTGGGATGCTGAACTGGAATCTGCCGACGTGCCGCGCGATGGTACGCTCTATATCAAGGAGATGCGCGGTTCCAACCTGGTTCTGACTCATCGCAAACTGTAGTAACGCTTAAGGAGGGAATATGGAAATTGCTCTGTTTATACTGGTTGCAGCCATTATTTTTATTATCAAGGCACTCAAGGTGGTGCCGCAGCAGAATTCCTGGGTGGTGGAGCGTCTGGGGCGTTTTCATGCGGCCTTGTCACCCGGCCTGAATATTGTTATCCCGTTTATCGACCGGGTTGCCTACAAGCACCTGCTCAAGGAAGTGCCGCTCGATGTGCCCAGCCAGATCTGTATTACCCGGGACAACACGCAATTGCAGGTGGATGGCATCCTGTACTTCCAGGTGACCGACCCCAAGCTGGCTTCCTACGGCACCAGCAATTACATCATGGCGATCACCCAGCTGGCCCAGACCACACTGCGTTCGGTGATCGGCAAGATGGAGCTGGACAAGACCTTCGAAGAGCGCGACGACATCAACCGCGCCGTGGTGGCGGCGCTGGATGAAGCGGCGACCAGCTGGGGCGTGAAAGTACTGCGCTACGAGATCAAGGACCTGACCCCGCCCAAGGAAATCCTGCATGCCATGCAGGCGCAGATTACCGCCGAGCGCGAGAAGCGCGCGCTGATCGCCGCTTCGGAAGGGCGCAAGCAGGAGCAGATCAACATCGCCACCGGCGAGCGCGAAGCCTTTATCCAGCGCTCGGAAGGCGAGAAGCAGTCTGCCATCAACCGCGCACAAGGCGAGGCTGAGGCGATCAAAGCGGTGGCAGCGGCTACGGCGCAGGCCATCCAGCAGGTGGCACAGGCGATCCAGTCGCCCGGCGGCATGGATGCGGTCAACCTCAAGGTGGCGGAAAAGTATGTCGAGGCATTCGGCAATGTCGCCAAGCAAGGCAATACCCTCATCCTGCCGGGCAATCTGGCCGATATGGGGGCGATGGTGGCCACGGCGATGAGTATCGTGAAGGCGCAGAAATAACGAAAGATGTAGCTCAGGCTGCGCGTGTGCTGCCCACCGCTAGAATCCAGGACAATGTCGGGCAGAGCCCGACCTACATGGAATCATGAAATTTACTTTGCATAACACCGACGGGCGCGCCCGTCGCGGCACTATCCAGCTCGTCCACGGCAACGTTGAAACGCCTGCTTTCATGCCGGTGGGCACCTATGGCACGGTGAAGGCGATGTCGCCGCAGGAGCTGCACGACATCGGCGCGCACATCGTGCTCGGCAACACCTTCCACCTGTGGCTGCGCCCCGGGCTGGAGGTGATCGCGGCGCATGGCGGGCTACACCGCTTCATGGGCTGGGATGGCCCCATCCTCACCGATTCGGGCGGCTTTCAGGTGTTCAGTCTGGGCGAGTTGCGCAAGATCACCGGCGGCGGCGTGGAGTTCCGCTCGCCGGTGAACGGCGACAAGTGCTTCCTGTCGCCGGAAGAATCCATGCGCATCCAGAAAGTGCTGAATTCCGACATCGTGATGATTTTCGACGAGTGCACACCGTACCCGGCGGACGAGCAGGTGGCGGGCGTGTCGATGCGCCTGTCCCTGAGCTGGGCGGAACGCAGCAAGCGCGGGCACGAGGGCAATCCCAATGCCCTGTTCGGTATCGTGCAGGGCGGCATGCACGAGCATCTGCGTGACGAATCGCTGCGCGAGCTGATGAATATCGGTTTCGACGGCTATGCCATCGGCGGCCTCTCAGTGGGCGAGCCCAAGGAAGACATGCAGCGCATCCTGGAGCACACCGCGCCGCAATTGCCGCAGGACAAGCCGCGCTACCTGATGGGCGTGGGCACGCCGGAAGACCTGGTGGACGGGGTAGAGCAGGGCATCGACATGTTCGACTGCGTGATGCCGACGCGCAATGCGCGCAACGGCCATCTGTTTACCCGCTTTGGCGACGTGCGCATCAAGAACGCGCAATACCGCATGGATACGCGGCCGCTGGACGAGCAGTGCAGCTGCTATACCTGCCGCAACTTCAGCCGAGCTTACCTGCATCACCTTCACCGCCTGGGCGAGATACTGGGTGCACGCCTCAATACCATCCACAACCTGCATTATTATCAGGAGCTGATGGCGGGAATACGCGCCGCTATCGAGCAGGGGAAATTTGCCGAATTTGCCGCCGAGTTTCGGCGGGCGCGCGCCAAGCCGTAATGTGGCGGTCATGGTGAGTGCGGGCCTTCGTGCTAGAATGCCCGCTTCAATTTTTTGCTTTCTGTTTTTTGTCCCTTAAATTTTAGATTCGGAGAATACACATGATGTCTATCAGCAACCTGCTTATCAGCAACGCATACGCAGAAGGCGCCGCACCTGCACAGGGCGGCAGCTTCCTGGACTTCCTGCCATTGGTCGCCCTGGTACTGGTGTTTTATTTCATGGTGCTGCGCCCGCAGCAGAAGCGCGCCAAAGAGGTGAATGCCATGCTGAGCGCCCTGCAAAAGGGTGACGAGATCGCTACTGCCGGCGGTGTACTGGGGCGTGTAGTCAAAGTGGGTGAAGCTTATGTCAGCGTGGAAGTGGCTGAGGGCCTCAACCTGAATATCCAGAAGAGCGCCATTCAGACTGTACTGCCCAAAGGCACCATCAAGGCAATTTAAGGCCCAGGCTGCTGCCGGGAACCTGGCCTTGCATTTGCAAGGCGCTACGCAGAGTGTTCTGCATAGCCGCCGAATTATTTAGTGACCTCCTGAAGGTGTTGCGATGAACCAATATCCATTGTGGAAATACCTGCTGATCTCCGCCGCGCTTGTGCTGGGGCTGATTTATACCCTTCCCAACTTTTACGGTGAAGCGCCTGCGGTGCAGGTGTTGCCAGTGCATGCCAATCTGAAAGCCGATGCAGCACTGCTCAAGCGCGTGGAAGATGCCCTCAGCAGCGCGCAATTGAAAACGGAAGCCACCTCGCTGGATGCTACCAGCGTCAAGGCGCGTTTTGCCGACACCGACAGCCAGCTCAAGGCCAAGGACATACTGCAGACGCAACTGGGTGACAGCTATGTGGTGGCATTGAACCTGCTGTCGCGTTCGCCACAGTGGCTGGCCAGGCTGAACGCACTGCCCATGTATCTGGGCCTGGACCTGCGCGGCGGGGTGCACTTCCTGCTGCAGGTGGACATGAAGGGGGCGCTGGACAAGGCGCTGGAATCTGCCGGCAGCGATATCCGTTCCACACTGCGCGAACAGAATGTTCCTTATACCGGCTTGAATCGCGATGGCGCAGTGATCAGTGTGATGTTCCGCGATGCAGACTCACGCAGCAAGGGCGAGACCGAACTCAAGCAGCGCTTCTCCGGCTTTGATTTTAATGACAACAACCAGAACGGCGAATTCCGCCTGCTGGCCAGGCTCAAGCCACAGGAAGAAACGCGCATTGCGGAAACCGCCGTACAGCAAAACCTGATCACCCTGCGCAATCGCGTGAATGAGCTGGGCGTGGCCGAGCCGGTGATCCAGCAGCAGGGCCAGGATCGCATCGTGGTGCAGTTGCCGGGCGTGCAGGATACCGCGCGTGCCAAGGATATTCTCGGGCGCACGGCCACGCTGGAAGTGCGCCTGGTGGATGATGAGCACACCCTGAGCGTGGGCGCCGCGGCGCCGTTTGGCACCGAGATGTTCAAGGACCGCGACGGCACCCCCTTGCTGGTCAAGAAGGCGGTGCTGCTGACCGGAGAGCGCATCAACGACGCGCAACCCGGCTTTGACAACCGCACCAACGAGGCGGCGGTGCACATCAACCTGGATGCTGTAGGCGCGCGCAAATTCAAGGAAGCGACCCGCGAAAACGTGGGCAAACGCATGGCCATCATCCTGTTTGAAAAGGGCAAGGGTGAGGTGGTGACGGCACCGGTGATCCGCGAGGAGATTGGCGGCGGCCGCGTGCAGATCAGCGGCAAGATGAGCACCGAAGAAGCCCAGGATACCGCGCTGCTGCTGCGTGCCGGTGCGCTGGCCGCACCGATGGAAATCGTCGAGGAACGCACCGTCGGCCCCAGCCTGGGTGCAGACAACATCGCGCGCGGCTTCCATTCCACCCAGATCGGCTTTATTGCCATCGCGCTTTTCATGATGGCTTACTACCTGATGTTCGGCGGTGTTTCCGTGCTGGCGCTGGGTGCCAACCTGCTGCTGCTGGTGGCGCTGCTGTCCATGCTGCAGGCCACGCTGACCCTGCCGGGCATGGCGGGTATTGCGCTGACACTGGGTATGGCGATCGACTCCAACGTGCTGATCAACGAGCGCATCCGCGAAGAACTGCGCAATGGCGTGCCGCCGCAGACGGCGATCCATGCCGGCTATGACAATGCCTTTGCCACCATTCTGGACTCCAATATCACCACCCTGATTGCCGGTATTGCCCTGTTCATGTTTGGCTCCGGCCCGATCCGCGGTTTCGCCGTGGTGCTGTGCCTCGGCATCATGACCTCGATGTTCAGCTCGGTGCTGGTATCGCGTGCACTGGTGAACCTGATTTACGGGCGCAAGCCGCGTCTCAACAAGGTGGCGATAGGTTAAGGCCGTTTTATTAAGGAATAATGCGACATGGAATTCTTCAAGATTAAACGCGATATCCCGTTCATGAGCTATGGACGCTACACCACCACGATTTCGCTGGTGACGTTCCTTCTGGCGATATTTTTTCTCGCCACCAAGGGCCTGAATTTCGGTGTGGACTTTACCGGCGGCACGGTAATGGAAATGCATTACGCGCAGCCGGCCGACCTCAACAAGGTGCGCGATCAGCTCGCAGATATCGGCCTGAAAGATGCCATGGTGCAGAACTTCGGCTCCAGCCTGGATGTGCTGATCCAGGTGCCGCTGAAACAGAACACGTCGGACGCGAAACTCAGCGAGAACGTGCTGGCCAAGCTGCGCGAGGCGGATGCCAGCGTGGAAAAACGCCGCGTGGAATTCGTCGGTCCGCAGGTGGGCAAGGACCTGGTGGATAACGGCGCGATGGCGTTGTTGCTGGTGTCGCTCGGTATCGTCGGATATCTGTGGATACGCTTCGAGTGGAAGTTTGGCCTGGCCGCGATCATCGCCAACCTGCACGACGTGGTGATCATTCTCGGTTTCTTTTCTTTCTTCCAGTGGGAGTTCTCCCTCTCGGTGCTGGCCGCGGTACTGGCGGTGCTGGGTTATTCGGTGAACGAGTCTGTCGTGGTGTTTGACCGTATCCGCGAAAACTTCCGCAAGATGCGCAAGGCCGAAGTCACCGAAATCATCGACAACGCCATCACCCGCACCATGTCGCGTACCGTCATCACCCATGCCTGTACCCAGATGATGGTGACAGCGATGCTGTTCCTCGGCGGCGAGACGCTGCACTATTTCGCGCTGGCGCTGACCATCGGCATTCTGTTCAGTATCTATTCCTCGGTGCTGGTGGCCAGCCCGTTGCTGATGATCTTTGGCGTGTCGCGCGAGGACTTCATCAAGCCGGAAAAAGCAGAAGCAGAAGAAGTGCTGCCCTAAGCCATGGAGCTGCTTTCCACCCTGCTTGAGTTCGTGTTGCATCTGGATACACACCTGCTGGCGATGACCCAGCAGTACGGTGTGTGGGTGTATGCCATTCTGTTCCTGATCATCTTCAGCGAGACCGGCCTGGTGATCGCCCCCTTCCTGCCGGGCGATTCGCTGCTGTTTGTCGCCGGCGCCCTCTGTGGCATGGGCTCGCTTGAGCTGGAAGTACTGGCCCCGCTGTTAATGCTCGCGGCCTTCGCGGGCGACAACACCAACTACTGGATTGGCCGTTTGATCGGCAAGCGTTTGCTGCAGCGCGGTGACTCGCGCTTCCTCAAGCACGAGCACCTGGAAAAGACGCATGCTTTCTATGCCAAACACGGCGGCAAGACCATTATCTTTGCGCGCTTCCTCCCCATCGTGCGCACCTTTGCGCCGTTTGTGGCTGGTGTTGGCACCATGCGTTATCGTTTGTTCATGCTGTTCAGCGCATTGGGCAGCGTGTCGTGGATAGCTTTCTTTGTGCTGGGTGGTTTCTTCTTCGGCAACATCCCGGTGGTCAAGGACAACCTGACGCTGATGATCGTGGCCATCATCATCCTGTCGTTTGTGCCGGCCCTGCGCGAATTCCTGCGTCACCGCAGAGCGAACAACTAAACCGGTTTTGCGGCCGTACCTGCTGAACAGGTGCGGTATAGCCAGCGCTATTCACCTCCCCGGGAGATGCGAGCTTCCATGTATCCTCGTTTACTCTACCTTGTGTTGCTGCTTCTGCTTGCGGGGTGCAGCCAGACCAGCCTGCTCACCAAACAGGACTACCAGAACAGCCAGCGTGCGTTTGTACAGGGCAATGCCGACGATGCCTTCCTGGAATTCCCGCGCCGTGCGGAGCAGGGCACCTTTATCACCACCATGGAGAAGGCCTACCTCAACCTGATCCAGGGCAAGGCGCAGATCAAGGAATTGCAGCGGCAGGCCGATGTGCTGGAAAACCGCGTGCGTTACCATGTGTCGCGCGAGGCCAAGACCTTTTTCTATCTGCAGACACCGGAAGATTACTATGCCTCGGAGCATGAGGTGATCTGGCTGCATTTTCTGCTGAGCTGGGGATATTCGCTGCAGGGGCAATACGAGAACGCCTGTGTCGAGGCGCGTCAGGCAAGTGCGCTGTTGTCACTGCCGTGGAGTCCCAACGGCCACTTTGATGATCCGGCCATGCGCCTGTTTCTCGCCGGGCTGTGGACCATGTGCGGCGAGTGGCGCGAGGCACAGGTCGATTTGCGCGCGGCCTGGTTTCTGGATAACCGCCTGAGCTGGGCGCAAGAATTGTCCGAGCACGACAGGGCTCCCGCCCATCTGTTCATGGTGCTGGGCGGCCCGGGGCCAGAACCGGAATGGAGCCCCGAGTTCAAGGCGAACCCCTTGCGTTCTGAACGCCGGGTCACCTTCAAGTTGCGCGGGCAGAAGAGCCGTATCACTATCGTGGACAAGAACGGCATGGTGATCGAGCCGCAGCTCTCTCCCGATGCGGGCAACTGGTATGTGCGTCATCAGGCGCGCGAAAGCGAGTTGCATGAGGTGATCCTGGATTCAGCCTATGGCGGGCGTGTGGCGGTGAGCGGCTCGATCGCCTCGGCCAGAATTGCTGCCAGCACCACTGCGGGCCTGGCAATAGGCTTGGGCGGCACCGCGCTGGGGACCGCCATTATTTACGCCGGCGTCAATTACGGTTCCAGTTCGGGGGGGGATGCTGTGCGGCTGGGGGTACTCATTGCAGCAGCCAGTATTGCCAAGGGCATGGAGATCGCCAGGCAGGGCTACAGTGAAAGCAGCAGAGAGCTCAAGCAGGACCTGGACCCCAGCCTGCGCTACCGTTTTGTGCGTTACCTTCCCGAGTATCTGTGGATGGGATGGAGCGACAAGGATGTTGTTTACCCGGTGGAGGTGCGTTCGCCAAGCGCATCTGTCATGCTGCAACAGCCCAGTGTAAGCGGGCATAGCGCGGTCAGCGTGTCTTATCTTTCCGATGTGGCCAGGCCACGCACTTTTCTGCGCCCCCCCTATTACTGATCATCCGCGCAGATTGTTTCCAGTCTGAAACAATTCTTCGTCTGTCCGGATGTCAACGATCGAAGAGAGGAGGCGTTAATGGTGGCGTAGTGCTACAAAACGTTATATTCGATAAATCATTACTGGAGCTAACATGCAAAAAAAATCAATCTTGGTTGCACTGGGCGCAGCATTGTCAATTTTTGTATTGCCTGTGGTGCATGCTGCTGATGGTGAAGTAAAACAGGACAGCAAGGATATAAGGGCTGACAAGCAGGACGTACGCAAAGATACACGTGATATCCGCCAGGACAAACGCGAAGTGCGCAGTGATGTACGCGAGCGCAATCAGGATCGCCGCGAGTTGATGCAGGATAAACGTGCAGGCAACCAGGCAGGTGTGGCACAGGAACGCAAGGAATTGGCCAGGGACAATTCCGCAATCAGGAAGGATCGCCGGGAGGTGCATCAGGATAAAGCCGAGCGTCGCCAGGATGTGCGTGAATTGCATCAGGACCGTCGCGAACGCAGTCATGATGTGCGGGAAAATCGTCGCAAATAAGCTGCTGCCGCAAGCAGGGTATTTGTAAAAAAACCGGATCAGCGCTGGCGCTGATCCGGTTTTTTTATTGTGCACGAGTGCGCGTAATTTAGAACCAGGACTTGCCTTTTTTGCTGGTGGCTCCCGCGTTTTCTGCGGCATTGATTTCCCCCATCAGCTGGAAATGTTGCAGGAAAGGCTGGCTGAGTGACGGGTTTTGTATCATTTGGCGGTAATTGCCTTTGGCAAATTCGAGCGCCTTGGTGGCTATGGCAGGGCCTAGTTTGGTCAAGCCAAAACCATTTTCTATCCATGTGGCCCAGTTTTCCGGACTGGCGCGCAAGTCCCAGTCCAGTTCACCTTCATCCATGGCACCGGCATGCAGCACCATGCCGTGCACGATGGAAATCATGCCGCGGGCACGCGGCTCCCCCTTGAAGCCATAACCAATGCGCGCATTAAATCCGGCTTTCTGCAGCGGTTCATATACCTGCGGACTGTTGTTCCATTTTTCTTTCAAGACGGCCATCCAGGCTTCTGAAAATAGCGGGTTCATGTTGTCTCCTTGGTGCAAATTCGCTGCGATGAAAGCTGGTGCGGATTACAGGAACTGTAATTTCCTGCGAATTTTTTCGCAAGCGCGAGAATAGCACGATAGTCATGCTGATATGAAGAGCTCGCCTTGATAAGCGCTTCATAATAAATGGAAATATCAGTCTGCCTGTAACTGGGTTGGCTGGTGGTATAAGCGTGGCGCTGAATGTGATCGGGGGCTGGCATCACGAATGAAGCCAGCCCCCGATAGAATTGCTTGCAGGCGGATGGATATCCGCCTGGCTGAAGGAAAATTACTTGCCCTTCAGCTTCATGATACCCACTGCTTTCAGCAGCACCTTCTCAAATACATGCTCCGATGTACCCTGCTTCATCTTGCGCATGAAGTATTTCTCGAAAGCGACCTTGGCCAGATGCACCCACTTGCCTTCGGAGAACCAGTTCACGTTGCGTGGCGGAATCTGTGGCAGGGCAACGAAAGCGATACCGGTGTCGCCGAAATCGGCCAGGCACACGGCGTTCCAGGTTGCGCGTTCTTCCGGCTCCTTGCCCTCCAGCTCGGCACGGATGTTAAGTGCTGTTGCTGTCACCATGGACTCGATCATGTAGCCGGTTTTTGGCGCGCCTGTTGGAACAGGAGTTGCTTCAATTGGGGGGATAGCCACGCATACGCCCACCGAGTAGATGTTCTTGAACTTCGGATTGCGCTGGTGCTGGTCGATCAGGATAAAGCCGCGCGGGTTAGTCAGGCCTTCGATACCAAACACGGCATCAATACCCTTGAAGGCGGGCAGCATCATCGAGTATTTGAAATCGAGCACGTGCTCTTTCTTCGGGGTGCCGTCGTCGTTGTGCTCGGTGACATACATCTTGCCGGCTTCGACCTTGGTGGTCTTGGCGTTGCAGATCCACTTGATGTGACGGCTGCGCAAGGCTGATTCCATCATACCCTTGGAGTCGCCCACACCGCCCAGACCGAGGTGGCCGATGTAGGGTTCAGCGGTTACGAATGTCATTGGAACCTTGTCGCGAATCTTGCGGCGACGCAGGTCGGTATCCATGATTGCGGCAAACTCGTAGGCCGGGCCGTAGCACGAAGCCATCTGAACTGCGCCAACTACGACTGGGCCCGGGCTCTTGACGAATTCCTGCCAGGCTTTTTCGGCTTCGACCGCATGATCAACGTGGCAGATCGAATTGGTATAGCCTTTGGGGCCCAGACCTTCAACTTCTTCGAAAGCCAGCTTGGGACCGGTGGCGATCACCAGAAAATCGTAGTCAACAACCTGGCCGTTATCCAGCTCAACCTGGCTCTTTTCAGGATGCACGCGCTTGGCGCCAACCGGGATGAAATCAATTTTCTTGCGCTTCAGTGCTGGCTCCAGATCCATTTCAATGTCGTCGCGGGTGCGCCAGTTCACTGCTACCCATGGGTTGGAAGGAACGAAGTGGAATTTGGGGTTGTTGGAAATCACGGTTATCTTGTCGCTGGGGCGCGCGTTCTCGCGCATTTCGTAGGCCATGGGCAGGCCACCGATACCGGCTCCGATAATTACGATATGTGCCATCTTTTCTCTCTCCTGGGTTATGTTGATTAAATTGCTATCTTGTAGAGTTGCTTGCTCTATGGTTTTGTCAGTGTTGATCAAGCCACATCTGTATAAATAGCAATTGCTGTGCCACCAATATAACTTATTGATAGATTATGAATAGATATTTTTAAGGGGAGCTGACAGACGGCTTTGTCATGACATTCTGGCAGCTTTGTACTAGAATTTGTTGTTGTGTCATGACATATTGACAGGAGTCCCAAATGAACCAGATGATTTCTTCCGAGCTGCAATCCCTGATCGACGTACATGAGAATCCCTTTGTGCTGATCGACGAAAACTACCAGATCGTTGCTGCCAACCAGGCTTATTGCGTGAATTACGGCGTCGACAAGGAAAAAGTGGTGGGGCGCTACTGCCATGAAATTTCACATCTTTCCGCCGTGCCCTGCCACCAGAATGGTGAAGATTGCCCGCACCAGGAGGTGTTCCGCACCGGCCAGATGCACGAAGTGGTGCATACCCATTTTGATAGCCATAACCGTCCCGAGCATGTGCGCATCAAGGGACACCCGATCATTGCGGCAGGAAACAAACGCTATCTGGGCGAGGCGGTATTTCCCATTGCCAGCTCGGATGAGCTGCTGTGCAAGGATATGCAGATGGTGGGCAACTCGCCGGCATTCCTGGCCTGTCTTGATCATCTCACGCGTGCGGCAGAATCGGATGCGGCCATCCTGCTGCTGGGCGAAAGCGGTGTGGGCAAGGAACTGGCAGCGCAATACATCCACCAGCGCTCCTCACGCAACAAGCAGCCGCTGATCGTGCTGAACTGCGCCTCCATTGCCGTAGACATGTTTGAGGATGAGCTGTTCGGCCACGAACGTGGCGCTTTCACCGGCTGCGTCGGGCGTAAACAGGGGCTGTTTGAACTGGCTGACCAGGGCATCCTGTTTCTCGACGAAATCGGCGACATGCCTCTGTTCATGCAGGCAAAACTGTTGCGTGTGCTGGAAAGCGGCGAGTTCAGACGCATCGGCGGCACCGACACCTTGCGAGCCGATGTGCGTCTGGTTTCGGCTACCAACAATGACCTGCTCAAGAAGGTGGAAGCCGGTGAATTCCGCCATGACCTGTACTACCGCATCGCCGGCATCGACTTGCGCCTGCCCAGCCTGAAAGAGCGCAGCTCGGACATTCCCGCACTGGCCCAGGCCATCGTGAAACGCATTACCCGCGTTGGCATGCCGCATTGCAAGTTCACCCAGGAGGCGCTGGAGAAACTGCAGCGCTATGCCTTTCCCGGCAACATCCGCGAGCTGAAAAACATCCTGCTCAAAGCGGTTTCCGAGAGCAACAACGGCATCATCGGGGCGGCCAATATTCATCTGTCACAGCAACCCGGCAATCAATTGCCCAATACGCTGCACGACATACCCGTAGATGTGCTGCAGACCGATGTGGTCAATCCTGTTGTGTCATCCATCGCCGAGCTGGAGGCGGAGCATATTGCGAAATTGCTGCAGAGCTACAATGGCCATCGCCGCCATGTCGCCGATACGCTGGGCATCAGCGAGCGCACGCTGTATCGCAAGCTGAAGAGATACAACTTGGCGTAGCCATAGCATTGAAAAACAGCTTCGTCGGGCACCCCCCGACGAAGCTGTTTTTGCTGCAACATAAGCTAAACTTTGGCCTCCAGCTTCGGCGGTGCCGGCGAAAAATAACTGGCCGCAATCACCAGCAGCGCAATGCCGATCAGCGACAGCGTCCACGTCACTGTCCCCTTGCTGGCCAGATCCACCAGCATCAGCTTCACGCCCACCACCGCCAGCAGGCCAAAGCCGCCAAACCAGACGGTACGCAGTGCGCGCTGCGAGGCGAAGATCATCAGCCCCATGGCGATGGAGGTCCACAGCAGCGACAGGCTGGCTTGCAGCATGGAGGAGGCAAACATGTCATCAAGTTCAAACGGCACGCCGCCCCAGTGATGGGTGATGCGCGCGGCTTCGCAGCTGATCCACAGGAATGCCGCGGCATACAGTGCGGGCAACACGGCCTGGTTGCCTTCGCTGCGTGTCCAGCGCCACAGGGCAAACAACACCAGTAGCTGTGCCAGGTCAAACGGGTTGAGCAGCGGCAGGTAAGGCAGGCCGCTGCCCGCACCGGAGTGGCCAAAGTTGCTCTGCAGCAGCCAGATGAACAGCACGATGACCACCGGGTACTGCAAGGTGCTCAGGTAGGCGCTGCGGTATTGCTCAAACGGCCAGCGTGCCTGCTGCAGGCCACGCAGGCTGAGTAGCACGCCTGCTGCACCAGCACCGCCCCAGGCCAATAGTGTCCATAGCGTTACAGCGGGAGTCAGTTGATGGGCTACCCATTCCAGTTCGCTGCCTGCCAGGGCCAGCAGCAGCCAGTATGAGGTTGCATGGCGCAGCAGATTCAAAGCCGGCACGCCATCGCGGTCGTGGCGATAGAGCAGCCAGTAGTGAACGAGCAAGGCCAGCGGCAGCAGCAAAACCATCACGCTGTAGAGTGCATGGTTGTGTACAACATGGCCGTGCAATGCGGCAACGGCTGCCATCGGCAGCAGGAGCAGGGCGGGCTGCCGCATGGCGTGCCAGTTGCGCCGGCTGCCCAGCCACTCGAGCAATATTAAGCTGGCCGTACACAGTGCAAGCCAGCTGCCCATTCTGTAATAGGGCTCGCTGAAGCGCTCGATCTCATCCCAGCCTGCGGCAAACCACCATAGCAAACCCCAGTACAAAAACATTTGGGCAGCCTGCTGACTGTTCTTGTTATCAGCGCGCTGCAGCAGCAGTGCGCTGGAGAGTGCGGCGATCACCACGATCAGGCAGCCGATGTAAACATCGTTGATGATGGGGAATGCATGCTGCAGTTCGCCGATGTGCAGCCAGAAATAAATGCCGGCCAGATATTGCAGCGCGCCGCCTGACAGCCGTGCCAGATAGCGATCCTGCTGCACGCCGAGGTAGAGCACGCCAAAGCCCTCCAGTGTCCAGAATGCGGCGGTGAGCTGGGCATTGAAGGCGAGCGGGATGGCGATGGTGAAAAAGCCGATGGCTACACCGAGCAGGCTTTTTTCCAGACACACGGTTTCTTCGTTCGGGCGCCGGTAAATCGACCACCACAGCAACAGGTAATAGCTGCCGGCAGCGCAGGCATTCCACGCCAGGGTCATGTCTTGTCCACGCAGCAGGTGGTTCTGCAGGGCGGCGGCCGCCAGCGGCGTGCCATACAGCAGCATGCCGTCTCCCCAGCTCAGGCGGCCGGGAGCGTTGAAGATGTTGAACAGCACCGGGGTGGCCGAATAAAGCAGGAAAAACAGGACCAGGAAGGTTTCACTGGTGACAAAATCTTCCGCCTGATACGAGCGCAGTGCCCAGTTCATGCCGATCACCAGGGTGAAGATAAAGCCGATCAGGTTGAGTTCACGCCAGCCCTTGAACCAGTTCACCGTGATGATGAAGGTGTTGAGCAACAGGAAATAGCTGAACAGCATAGTCTGGCTGCCGCCGGAGCTGGACACCATTAGCGGCGACAGGAAGGCGCCGGAGATGCCCAGCACGGCCAGCGCCCGCGCATCCTGGCGCGCTGCCAGCAGGATGCAGCTGACACCGATCAGCGTAAACAGGATGAACGAAGGCGTTGGCCCGAGCAGCTGGTAGCGTGCCAGCATGAAATACACCAGCAGGTAGAGGATGGCCAGGCCGCCACCCTGCAAAGCCTGGCCGAACATGCGGTGTTCTGGCTGCTGCGCGCGGTTGTAGCCGAAGATGCTCATGCCGATGGCGGCCAGCGCGCCCAGCATCAGCCGCACCGACACCGGGAACAGCCCCATGTCCACCGCCAGCTTGAGGCCGGAGGCGATGCCAAAAAACAGGATGATCACGCCGATCTTGGCGAGGATATTTCCCCCCAGCAGCTTGCCCAGCCAGCCCGGCTGCGTGACGCCATCGGCCAGTATGCCGGCCCAGGGTATGTCCGCCCCGGTTATTCGGGAGGGGGTGTCCACTGGCTGGGGCGATATGCTTGCACGTGGTTGAGCAGCGGCGGCGGCTGAAGGGCGGGGTTGTGCTAGCGCTGCCGTGGCGATGCCGGCTGTTTCCGCGGCGGGTGATGCGGCGAAATCTGCACGAACGCTAACGGGTTTGGCTGGCGGCGCCGGCTGAATGTTTTCTGGTGTGTTTAGCGTGTCGATCTGGTCACGCAATTCGCGCAGGGCCCTTTCCAGCGCCACGATGCGGTTATCAAACAGCGCCTGGCGGCGCTGGCTTTCACTGTAGAACAGTGCTGCAATGATGCCGGCGATGCCGCCGATCAGCGCGCCTGCCGGAGTGCCGCTCAGCAGGCCCAGCATGGCGCCCGCGATCAAACCGATAAACCACATAGTCGTCCCCCTGTATTCAGCTTGTGTATCTGTTGCAGCATGCAACATGCCTAGGGTAAGGTAATATCGAAAATGTGTACAACTATTCGGAAACACGAGTGACGGATGGCCTTTATCTGATATGCCCACGTTCAAAATAGCGACCTACAACATTCACAAGGGATACTCACAATTCAACCGGCGCTTTGTGCTGCATGAATTGCGCGAGCGCTTGCGCGCTCTCGATGCGGATATTATTTTTCTGCAGGAAGTGAAGGGCGCTGACCGGCGCATCAGGCCGCGCCATCACATTGAGGGAGCGCACCCGCAGCATGAATTTCTGGCGCATGAGAGCTGGCTGCACCATGCTTACGGCAAGAATTCGGTGTATGAGTCAGGGCACCATGGCAATGCCATTCTGAGCCGTTACCCGATACTGAGCTGGGATAATCAGGATATTTCCGCGCACCGTTTTGAAAGTCGCGGCGTGCTGCATTGCGAACTGGAATTGCCGGGCAGCGATGTCGTGTTGCACAGCCTGTGTGTGCATCTGGGGCTGTTTGCACGCGGGCGCAACCAGCAGATGGGCGCGCTGGTGGAGCGAATACAGCGTGTGGTGCCGGCAGATGCGCCGCTGATCATTGCCGGTGATTTCAACGACTGGCGCAATCACGCCAGCAGCCTGCTGGCCAGGGAACTGCAGCTGCATGAGGTGTTTGAGGTAAGCTCGGGCAGGCTGGCACGCACCTTCCCGTGTGGTGCGCCGCTGTTGCGTATGGATAGGATATACGTACGCGGCCTGACAGTGCTGCAGGCAAATGTTCATGCCCACTATCCGTGGAGCAGAATTTCCGATCACGCAGCATTGTCTGCCACCCTGAGCCTGACAGCTACACAAGCCAGGAACGATCATGCATAGCCCTTACCAGGTTGCCGGACACACGCTTACCCTGTTGCGCAACGGCGCCGAATATTTCCCGCGCCTGCTGGCGGCCATTGAGCGCGCGCAGTTTTCTGTCTATCTGGAAACCTATATTTACGAAGCCGATGGCAGCGGACGCCTGATCTCAAACGCGCTGCAGCATGCCGCCAGGCGTGGTGTAACAGTACGGCTGCTGCTGGATGGTTTTGGTTCTGCCGCTTTGCCGGAGGAGTGGGTCGATGAGCTGCGCACGGCGGGCGTGGAAGTGTTGTGGTTTCGCAAGGAAGTCGGGCGCTTCAGCTTGCGGCGCTACCATCTGCGCCGCCTGCATCGCAAGCTGGTGCAAGTCGATGCGCACACCGCCTTCATTGGCGGCATCAATATCGTCGATGACTTGCCACCCGGTATTGCTGCACCGCGGCTGGATTATGCGGTAGAGGTACAGGGCGACGTGGTGAACGACATACATGTGTCGATGCGGCGCCTGTGGCTGCTGGTGGCGTGGACGCACTTTCACCGTCGTGGCGAACGCGAAGAAATCCGCAAATTGCAGCGCGTCTCCGGGCAGCAGCAGGTCGTGTTCCTGACGCGCGACAGTTTTCGCCATCGCCGCGACATCGAGCACGCCTATCTCAAGGCTATCAGCAGCGCGCAACGCGAGATTATTATCGCCAACGCCTATTTCCTGCCGGGCAGGCGCTTTCGCCGTACCCTGCTGGAGGCAATCCAGCGCGGTGTGCGGGTAGTGCTGTTTTTGCAGGGCAAGGTGGAGTACCGCCTGCAGCATTACGCCACC
This sequence comes from Gallionellaceae bacterium, assembly GCA_041488395.1. Lineage (GTDB taxonomy): Bacteria > Pseudomonadota > Gammaproteobacteria > Burkholderiales > Gallionellaceae > 39-52-133. The sequence continues at coordinate 7,851 of JBGPPE010000020.1, read as the reverse complement.
CTGGCGCTGTATGACGAATTGCTGCACGCCGGGGTTGAAATTCACGAATACCGCGCCAGCTTTCTGCACGCCAAGGTGGCGGTCGTCGACGGTGAATGGGCGACGATAGGTTCTTCCAATATTGATCCATTCAGCCTGTGGCTGGCGCGCGAAGCCAATCTGGTGGTGGTCGACAAAGCCTTTGCCGCACATTTGCGTGATGACTTGCTGGTTGAAATGTTGCGCAGAGGGCGTCGTATTGCACCTTCCGTGTGGCGTAACCTGAATGTCGTCGGCTGGCTGGTGATGCACATCAGCTATGCGCTGGCGCGCCTGCTGGCCGGAGTGCTGGTCTATCACCGGGAACCTGATGATATTTGAAGCGCCGGGCTAGCGTCCGGAATGTGTCCAGCAGTTGCAGGTCAACAAATTCTGCATGGCCCCCAAAATGCTTCCGGCTGTTCGCCAACGCCGTAGCTGCAGCCACGCGATCTCGAATTTGCTAGCCGCATTCCACCCGGTTGCGGCCGGCGCCTATGGCTTTCTCCAGCGCGATGTCGGTGCGGGCTATCAATGTGTTCCATGTGTCGCCCGCCAAGGCCTCACTCACGCCTGCCGAAATGGTCGAGGGCGGCATCGTATTGCCATTGGGCAATACGATGGGAGCCTGGCTGATAGCAGCGCGCAGCCGCTCAGCCGTGTTGCAGGCATCGGACAGGGATAAGCCGGTCAGCAGCACGGCAAATTTTTTTCCGATGAGACGCGCTGCATGGTCGTCCGGGCGCAGGAAGGTAAGCATCGTCTGTGCGATGGTGCGCAGGGGCTGAGCGCCGCGCAATTCCCCGTCGTCATCAAGATTCGTCTCCGGCTCATCCACTCCCAGCACGATGAGGCAGAGGGGATGTTTAGCAACCACGCAGCGGGGCAACAGCCGCTCAAATTTCCGATGCAAGCCGTGAAAGTTATACAGGCCGGTCAGGTTGTCGATGATGTCATTGTCCGGGAAGCTGTCATGATGCAGCAGGCCATCCGCCATGATCTCGTTGCCGAGGCGTATTCTTTGTACCAGGATGTTAAGCATGTTGCGCGCAGCTTCGTTGGAACCATCGATGAGCGACCAGAAGGAAGCGTAGTCGATGGCAAACAATTGGCTGCTGGTGCTTGCAATGACATAGGCAGAAACCAGGCTGTCGACCAGCACGGACATCTCGCCTACGCACTCACCCGGAGCGATCATGGCAATCGGTTCATCCATGCTCGATGGCGTGACCTGAACGCTCAAGCGCCCGGAAATCAGGATGTATACATGTTCATTGACGGTGCCGGGCGACAGCAGTTTTTCACCCGGCTTGAGGGTGACCAGTTCTGCTTTCCTGAATACGGGATCGATCAGTTCGCGCGGAATGCCACGAAACAGCGCGGCACCTTCGATCAGACGGCGAATTTCTGGTGAGTCAATCACAGCTCTGCCCTTGCATGTCGTTTCAGTCAGGAAGCCCCAGTCGCTGCAGGCGCCAGTATTGTATTCTGTTGGCTGTGTGGATGCCAGTTGCTGTCAATTTTGCATCAGGGCAGCCACAGCGCAAACACCGCCCCGCCCAGCGCGCCGCCATTCTCGATTTTTACCAGGCCGCTCTGCTCATGTTTGCGATGTGCCGCGGCTGCGGTGCGCGAGAAATACAGTCCCAGGCCGGTGCTGCCGTCTGCACCGCCAGGCAAAGGCTGGCTGCCGCGTTGCAGCACTGCGCCGGGGTAGCCCGGACCATCGTCTTCCACCTGTAACACCAGATAGCCGTCTTCCTCGCGTGCGCTGAGCTGGATGCGTCCGGCCGCAAAGCGCAGGGCGTTGTGCAGAGCGTTGCTGAGGGCACTTTCCACCAGATAGCGATCCAGGTCATGGCTGGCAGGCGCCAGTGACAGGCCGGCAATGTGCAGTCGCTCGCCGGCGAGTGATTGCGCTTCCAGCACCAGGTCCTCGATGATTTCTGCGGGGTCGTAGGCGTCCAGGTTGGCGGAGAAGAAGCCGCTTTCTGCCTTGTACACGGTGAGAATGTGCAGCAGGCGGTCGTGCACGCGGCGGCCGGTGAGGCGCATGTCGGTGAGGCGCTGGGCCAGGGCCGGGCAGTCCGCGTGCGCCTTGATGGAGGCTTCGTCGAGGGCGAGGAAGAGCTGTCCCAGCAGGTTTTTGACTTCGTGGATATTGCCGGCGAGCAGGGCGTTGAGGTCGGTTGTGGGAGCTGGGGCTGGCATGTGCGTTCCTCTGTGTTTAAATGGCGGTGCCGTATTTTCTGCAAACGTCCTGATACATGGCGTTGAGTTTGCCGAGCTTGGGATGGGAGGGGTCTTTGCTTTTGCCTTTTTCCAGATAGCGTTTGGCATCGGCCATATAGTCGGGGTCCCAGCCATTCTTGTCGGTGAACACCAGCAGGGCATGTGCCGCGTTCAGCACGATCTGCAGGTTGTCGGGCAGCTGGGTGGCGGCTTCCTTTAGCATGGCGATCGCCCCTTCCAGGTCACCTGACTGTGCCTTGCGCACGGCAAGGTTGTTGAGCTTGATGATTTCGCCGGCGCTGTCTTCAATCAGGTTCTTGCCAAAATCCTTGCGGCCGAGGGCTTCAAAGGTGCGCTCAGCCTGTTGCAGCAGCGCCTTGTCCTCGTGATTGTTTTTGATCAGGTCGGTGACAATGCTGTTGCCGGCAGCCTCGCGGCCATTCTGGTAGCAGGCGGTGGCCAGGTTGAGCTTCATCGTGTTGGAGATTTCCGGCTTGTCGCTCGCCTGCCATTGCAGCGCTTCCTCGATGGCGGATTCCGCTGCTTCGTCATCGCCGGATTTCCTGTAAATCAGGCTTTCCATCACGGCGGCGCACAGGGAGGCCTCCGGCGAATTGCTGAACTGCCGGCGTGCCTCGCCCATCAGGCTGAGTGCCTCCTTGAAATCGCCTTTGGCGGCCATCACGTCGCCGAGATCGGCGTAATCCTCGGGGCGGCGGAAATAGGAGTACTTGCCGTTCTCCACCACGGTGGAAAACGCTTTTCCCGCCGTATCGAGATCGCCATTGCGGCGCGCGACGTTGCCGAGCTTGCGCTGCCTGGGCAGGGTGTTGGGTGATCGCTCTACACCTGCGGCCAGTGCTGCCTGCGCTTCCTCACCCTTGCCGACCGCCTCATGCGCGTCGGCCAGCCAATCGTAGGCTTCCAGGTATTGCGGGCTGCCCGCCACCACTTCCAGGAAAATTTCTTCGGCCTCTTCAAACTTGTCCTGCATGAACAGCGCCTTGCCAAAACCCATGCGCGCCCAGGGCAGGGCGCGTGTTTCCAGCACCTGGCGGTATACCCTTTCGGCTTCGGCGTAATCGCCCAAAGTAATGCACAGATCGCACTTGAGGCGGATGAAATCAATGGCGTAGCGGCTATGCACAGCCATCAACTGTTCGCATGCCTGTATGGCTGCGCGCAGCTCGCCTGCCTCGACCAGTGCATAAACCGGCGCAAAAGCTTCCTTCTTGATCAGGGTGCGTTCCAGGCGGGCGCGCAATTGTTCGCCGGAAAAGGGTTTGATCAGATAGTCGTCCGGTGCGAGTTCCACCGCGCTCACCACCTTCTCGTAGGTGCGTTCGGCGGTGATCATCATGAACACAGTGGAGAGCTTGATCAGCTTGTTGTGGCGCAGCTCCTCGAGCAGCTGCTGGCCGTCACGTCCTTCGCCGAGGAAATAATCGCACAGGATGATGTCGTAATTTTCCTGCTTGATGCGCTGCACCGCCTCATTGGCAGTGGCGGCCAGATAGGCGCGGGTGACGCCAAAGGTGTTGACGATCAGGCGCATGGTGCTGCGCATGCCCTGGTCATCGTCGACGATCAGGACACGCTTGCTTTTGAAATCAATTGCCTCAGCCACGTCTGTTCCTCGGTAATCATTGATGCACAAAATTGGAGCATAACATTAGGCCCGTTTCAGGCAAATAAGCGCTTGTCGACAGCACACGCAGCATTAAAATCAGGGGGCGCTGCGTGCCTCTGTCGTTACGGGCGAGGCGGAGCCAAACAATTACGGTGCAAAATGCACAATTGTAGTGCCCCGTTGCGGCATGACGGCTGGCAAGTTTTGCAACTGCATGATTCTTAAGCTTGCCAGGCCCTGGCACGATGCTTGCTGAGTAATCGCTGAAAGCCTTGGGTTTGCCAGACTCAGCTTTCTTGCATCTCCTCCAGTTCGGGCATCCGCAAGGGTGCCCCTTTTTTCAGGATGCCTCCAGCCAGCGGCTATAATGCCGCCTGACCGTTACCTGTATACCTGCATGCGCCACCACAATACCAACGTCCACGATGCTTCCGAACGCGCCGACTGGCGCACGATACGCACACTGCTGCCCTACCTGCTGGAATTCAAATGGCGCGTTTCCCTGGCGATCATGCTGCTGGTGCTGGCCAAGCTGGCCAACGTGATGGTGCCGCTGGCGCTGAAGGAAATTGTCGATGCGATGAACCACCCGCAGGCAGCGCTGGCGGTACCGGTGGCGCTGGTGGTCGGCTATGGCCTGTTGCGATTGTTCAGTACCCTGTTCGGCGAATTGCGCGATGCGGTGTTTGCCAAGGTGACGCAGCGTGCCATCCGCCGCGTTGCGCTGCAAGTATTTACCCATCTGCACAGCCTGAGCCTGCGCTTCCATCTGCAGCGCCAGACCGGCGGCATGTCGCGCGATATCGAACGCGGCACCAAGGGCATCAGCTTCCTGCTCACTTTCCTGCTGTTCAATATTCTGCCGACGCTGCTGGAAATTGTGATGGTGGCGGCGATTCTGTTTGCCAAATACAGCGCGTGGTTTGCCATTATCACTTTCGTTACCCTGATGGTGTATATCGTTTACACCTTGTGGATCACGGAATGGCGCATGGTGTTTCGCCGCACCATGAACGATATGGATTCCAAGGCCAACACGCGCGCCATCGACAGCCTGATCAATTACGAAACGGTGAAGTATTTTGGCAACGAAAAATACGAAGCAGATCGCTATGACGAGCACATGGAACAGTGGGAAACCTCTGCGGTGCAGAACCAGACCTCGCTGGCCGCGCTGAACGCGGGGCAGAGTGCGATCATTGCCCTCGGCGTCACCGCGCTGATGCTGCTGGCAGCCAATGAGGTGGTGGATGGGCGCATGACGGTGGGTGACCTGGTGCTGGTGAACGTATTCCTGATCCAGCTGTATATGCCTATGCACTTTCTCGGTTTCGTCTATCGCGAGATCAAGCATTCCATTATCGACATGGACAGGATGTTCGGCCTGCTGAATGAGAACCGCGAGGTGCAGGATGCACCCGGCGCGCAGCCGCTCAAGGTAAGCTCGGGGGCGGTGCGCTTCGAGCGGGTGGCGTTCAGTTACGATCCGGACCGCCAGATTCTCGCGGACGTCAGCTTTGACATTCCGCCGGGCCATATTGTGGCCGTGGTGGGTTCCAGCGGGGCGGGCAAATCCACGCTGTCGCGCCTGCTGTTCCGCTTTTACGATGTGCAGGCGGGGCGCATCCTGATCGACGGGCAGGATATCCGCGAGGTGACACAGGCCAGCCTGCGTGCGGCCATCGGCATTGTGCCGCAGGATACGGTGCTGTTTAACGACACCATCTACTACAACATAGCCTATGGCAGGCCGGGTGCGACGCATGAAGAAATTCTGCAGGCGGCCCAGGCTGCACACATCCACGACTTTATCGTGTCGCTGCCCAAGGGCTATAACACCATGGTGGGCGAGCGCGGCCTCAAGCTTTCGGGCGGCGAAAAACAGCGCGTGGCGATTGCGCGCGCCATCCTCAAGCGTCCCTCCATACTGATTTTCGACGAGGCCACCTCGGCGCTGGATTCCAAATCGGAAAAGGCAATACAGGCGGAATTGCGTCACGTTTCGCGTGACCGTACCACGCTGGTGATTGCGCACCGTTTGTCCACCATTGTGGATGCGCAGCAGATACTGGTGATGGAGCGCGGGCGCATTGTCGAGCGCGGCACACACCGCGAACTGCTGGTGCAGCAGGGGCTGTATGCCCAGATGTGGGCGTTGCAGCAGCAGGAAGAGCGTTGAACCAGAAAACGCAAAATGCCGCAGGTATATCATTGTTTTCTTAACAACCCCTTGTTCTGCCTTGATTTATATTGGTTTTACGGTATCCTTCATCTCCGTCCCCTATTTTTGATGCTGAAACATGCGTAAAAAGCTTTTTATATTGACGTTGTTGAGCAATGCGCTGCTAGCGCATGCCGCAGACATTGAAACCATGAATGCGCAGCAGGTGGCGATTCAGATCGAGGTGCAACCTGAAGATCTGGCTGCAGCGCCGACCGCGGATAATCTCTCCGGAAGCAAGCTGGCACTGGCTGCGATGCCGATGCAGAGCCAGGATGACGAGCTGAAAAGTTCGGTGCTGAAGCTGACTTCCTCGCCCAGGCTGCGTTCCGCGATAGGCCTGATTTATGACGAGCGCGAAAAGCGCCCGCTGTACAGCAAGAGTGCTGACGTGGTCACGCCGATTGCCTCGATTACCAAGCTGATGACCGCCATGGTAGTGCTGGACGCACAATTGCCGATGGATGAAGAAATCAGCATCAGCGCCCAGGATGCCGATAAACACAAAATAACGCGTTCACGCATGCGTCCCGGTGTGACCGCGCCCCGTGGCGAACTGCTCAAGCTGGCCCTGATGGCTTCGGAAAATCGCGCGGCCGCAGCGCTGGCACGCACTTATCCGGGCGGCACTGCCGCGGCACTGGCGCAGATGAATGCCAAGGCGCGCGAACTGGGCATGACTTCCACGCAATTCCTGGATCCCACCGGTTTGAACAGCGGCAACGTTTCCACCGCGCAGGATCTGGTCAAAATGGTGCGCGCAGCGCAAAGCTACGAGTTGATCCACAAATACACTACCTCTACCTCGCACACGCTGGCGCAGAGCGGCCATCGGCCACTGCAGTTCCGTAACACCAACCCGCTGGTGAGGAATGCTTCATGGGAGATTGGCCTCAGCAAGACCGGCTACATCAGCGAAGCCGGGCGCTGCCTGGTGATGGAAGCGAAGATCTCCGAGCACCCGGTGATTATTGTGCTGCTCGATTCATGGGGCAAGCATACCCGTGTGGGCGATGCCAATCGCGTCAAGCAGTGGATGGAGCAGGGCTACCGGCGCGCGCAGTACTAGTTGCCCGGGTAGCATGATCTGACTGGAAAGGGGGCTGCGGCCCCCTTGTTTATTTGCTCGTTCTTGTCCTCGCCACCACATCAGGAATCCGCATGCCATCTATAAAAATCCGCACTTGCGCGGGATTGCCTTTGCGCTGCTGGTCTTGTGCCAGACGGGCTTGCTGCTGATGTTCGCTTTTGCGCCAAGCGGCTTGATCGGCGCCGGTTTTATCCGCGAGAGAGCTATTGCCGCAATGCAGACGATGCGGCCCGATGCCGGTTACCTCTGTGCGGGTGTGCACTAACCAGGCAGAGGTGAAACCTTTATGCCAATGCTGCAGTCAGACAGTTGATTGCCAAGCATGCGGGGAAAGTCGAAGGAGGAAAGCATGAAAACCTTTAGCCTTGTTGCAAGTCGCCTGGTGTTTACTCTGCTTGCCGTGACGGGAGCCTCTGCGGCGCTGGCCGAACCCGATATGTTTGCTCCGGAGCGCATCGGGAATTACTACTGGTACCTTGGCGGCGGCAGTTATAGTCCCGATAGCAACGCACAGCTCAGTAATCAGGCGGGACGTTTTGGCATCGCAGGCGGCTTGGGATATCGCTATTCTTCCGGACTGGCGTGGGAGGCGGATTTTCTCGAAGGCTATCAGGAACTGGATACGCCACCGACGATATTGCCTGCAGGTTATGGCACGTT